>NZ_QTNE01000008.1:0-189724 GCF_003603495.1 Bacteroides sp. AM41-16
CACATTTATTAGTTTGTAAATGTGTCTACCTATATCAGGATAAGACAAACCCTTTCTGAAGTAATGAAAAGGAGGGCGTTCCTTTGCATTTTCAATTAAATTCCATAGCTTTGTTCTTTGAAAACCTATATATAAAACCCTACGAATATGACCAAATTTGAAATAGAAGAGAAAATAGTCTCCATGCTCAAGACCGTATTCGACCCGGAAATACCGGTAAATGTATACGACCTGGGACTGATTTACAAAATAGACGTCTCCGACCAGGGAGAAGCCTCCATCGACATGACGCTGACTGCCCCCAACTGTCCGGCAGCCGACTTCATCATGGAAGATGTGCGCCAGAAGGTGGAATCCATCGACGGCGTAACCTCCGCCACCATCAATCTCGTTTTCGAACCCGAGTGGGACAAGGACATGATGAGCGAAGAAGCGAAACTGGAACTGGGATTCCTTTAAATCAGTTGAAAGTTCAAAGTTGAAAATGGAAAGTTGAAAATGAAGAATGTATATTTCCTCTCGGATGCTCACCTGGGCTCACGAGCCATCGAACACGGACGAACCCAAGAACGGAGGCTGGTCAACTTCTTGGACAGCATCAAGCACAAGGCATCGGCCGTATACCTGCTGGGAGACATGTTCGACTTCTGGTACGAATTCCGTACCGTAGTGCCCAAAGGATACACCCGCTTTCTGGGCAAGCTGTCCGAACTGACCGACCTGGGAGTAGAAGTCCACTTTTTCACGGGAAACCATGACCTTTGGTGCGGCGACTATCTGACCAAGGAGTGCGGCGTCATGATACACCGCGAACCGCTGACCACCGAAATCTTCGGAAAAGAGTTCTACCTTGCCCACGGTGACGGGCTAGGCGACCCGGACAAGAAGTTCAAGATGCTGCGCGCCATGTTCCGCAGCCGTACCCTACAGACGCTGTTCTCTGCCCTGCACCCCCGCTGGAGCATGGAGCTGGGACTGAACTGGGCCAAGCACAGCCGCTTGAAACGCATAGACGGGAAAGAACCCGCATACATGGGAGAAAACAACGAATACCTGGTGCTCTACACCAAGGAATACCTGAAAAGCCATCCCAACATCAACTACTTCATCTACGGTCACCGCCACATCGAACTGGACCTGATGCTGAGCAGTACCGCCCGCATCCTCATCCTCGGCGACTGGATAAACTACTTCTCGTACGCCGTCTTTGACGGCGAGAACCTCTTCCTTGAGAATTTTGTGGAGGGAGAGACGAAGCTATAACCCGCATTTCCAAACTGTTAACCATCATACCATTACCACCCATGAAACCTTTAAGACTGAAAAACATGATTGCCGGATGCCTGCTCGCAGCAGGAGCATTGCCGGTATGGGGACAATCCGGCGCCCCGACACTTGTCATCCGCATTGACGATCTCGGTGCCCTGCATTCCGTCAACGAAGCCTGCATCCAGACCTACCGCTCGGGTATTGCCCGCAGCGTGGAAGTGATGCCCGTAGCAGCCTGGTATCCAGAAGCCATCAAGATGCTGAAAGAAAATCCGGGACTGGACGTCGGCCTGCACCTCGTCATCACCAGCGAGTGGGAGAACGTGAAGTGGCGTCCGCTGACCCACTGCCCCAGCCTGACGGACGAGAACGGCTATTTCTACCCGATGATGTTCCCTAACCCCGCCTATCCGGGACAGTCCATCATGGAGCAGAAATGGGACATCAAGGAGATAGAGCAGGAGTTCCGCGCGCAGATAGAGACGACGCTGAAAAGCATTCCGCAACTCAGCCATCTGTCCGGACACATGCTCTCCACCGGTTTCAGCAAGGAAGTGAACGAGCTGGTGCAACGGCTCGCCAAAGAATACAACCTGCCGTCCATCGACCGCATGGACTCCTCCAAGGACTACCGGTTTACCTACATCGGGTACGACGGCCCCAAAAGAACCGCCGAAGAAAAGGAGGCCAGCTTCATCAAAGCATTGGAGAAGTTGCAGCCGGGCCAGCGCTACCTTTTCTTAGACCACCCGGCACTGGACAACGATGAAATGAAAACCGTCTTCCACGTCGGATATGAGGACGTGGCGCTGGACCGCCAGGGAGTGACCGACCTGCTGACAAGCCCCCATGTCCGGAAAGCCATTGAGGACAAAGGCATAAAGCTGATTTCCATCAACCAACTGACCAAGGGCCTGCCCCGCACCGCCGCTACTCCGAAGCTGGACAAGGCCATGAACAGATATCTGGATGCCGTAAAGAAAGCCGGACAAGACCTGCACAGTATCATGATTGTGCAACACGGCAATGTCATTGCCGAAGAATGGATGGGCGAAGGGAAAGAGGATGAGCCTCACATCCTGAACTCCGTCAGCAAGACATTCACCGCCACCGCCGTGGGACTTGCCGCCTCCGAAGGCAGGCTGAAGCTGACGGACAAGGTCATCTCCTTCTTCCCCGACAAGCTTCCGGCAACCGTCAGCGAAAATCTGGCAGCCATGACCGTACGCGACCTGCTGACCATGAACTGCGGGCACGACACCGACCCCACCGGAACGGTACGCAAAAAGGCGGACGCCGATTGGGTGCAGGAGTTCCTTGCCTTCCCCGTGGAGCACAAGCCCGGTACCTTCTACACCTACAACAGCCTGGGAACCTACATGCTCTCAGCCATCGTACAGAAAGTGACGGGCGAGAAAGTGGTGGATTATCTCTATCCCCGTCTGTTCCGCCCGCTTGGCATCGTCAACGCCCGGTGGCAGGAAAGCCCGCAAGGCATCAATACCGGAGGCTGGGGGTTGTACCTCAAAACGGAAGACCTTGCCAAGATGGGACAACTGTTCCTGCAGAAAGGAAACTGGAACGGACAGCAGATTCTGCCCGAAGAATGGGTAAAGGAGGCATCTGCCTGCCAAGTGCCCTCACTGCCCGCCGGCATGAAACCGGAGATGCTGAAGAAAGCGAAGATGAGCGCCAAGACAAGCGACTGGCTGCAGGGCTACGGCTACCAGATGTGGCGCTGCCGCCACAACGCCTACCGTGCCGATGGTGCCAACGGACAATACATACTGGTGTTGCCGGACAAGGATGCCGTCATTGCCGTCACCGCCAACATCCCCGACATGCAGGCAGAGCTGAATCTAATATGGAAGTACCTGCTGCCCGCGCTATAAAACGTTTATTCTTATAAATGATTACGAAAAAGTGAAGATTACCGGAACTTTTTCCCGGCATGGTTGTAATAACATCATAACATTAAAAACATTAGCGTCATGGATGATATGATTTACAGAAACGACCCGATTGCCGAAGAGAACATAGACCCGCACGGACGTCCGGCAACGGATGAATTCGAGGAATGGAGCGAAGAGGTCTCCGAACGGACAGATACCGGATACAAGGACCAGAAAATAAAATCTGCCAAGGAACGGGAGAAACGTATCCGGGAGATGGATGAAATTATAAAGAAGGACCTTAAGGAATAATCACCACAGATAGCACAGATTCTCACAGATTAGTCTCTTATACTTGATTTCAGAGCTTCCAATCTGTGAGAATCCGTGTAATCTGTGGTGACCTTTTATTATTTGTATCCGCCAGCCTTGGCTATGCGTTTCGGGATTTCCGTGTTGTCCATCTTACCCACGAACAGCTTGGAACCTGCACCTACTGCGAATACCGGCACATATCCGGCTGTATGGCCACCGCTGGTCCAGCCTACCATGGCAATCTGGCTCATCACCTTCTTGGCGGCAACGGCCAGGGGCTCAGTCTTGGCATAAAGACTTTCCTCAAACACTACATGCTTGTTCACGAATGATTCTTCGTAAGCATCACGCAGCATCTTCTCCTGCTCCCAGCTCACCGGCAGTTCTTTCCAGAAACCCATCTTTTCTGCCAGGAATTCCTTCATTTCCGGCCAGTTGATAACCTTGCGCATCTTGCGTAAATCCGTGATGGAACGTGAAAGGATATCCTGAGACTGCTTCTGCTTGGCAAGGGCTTTCAGTTGAAGCTCGTACTTACCGGTACCCAGCCCCAGACCGCCGGTTTCATGGTCGGCAGTTACCACAATCAGCGTTTCTTTGGGATGCTTCTTATAGAACTCGTAAGCCACCTTGATGGCGTTGTCCATATCCACCACTTCCTCAAAGACTGTGGCGGGGTCGTTTCCGTGGCAGGCCCAGTCAATCTTTCCACCTTCAACCATCAGGAAGAAACCCTTGTTACTGCCTTTGGTCAGGAAAGAGATGGCGCTTTCGGTAATTTCGGCCAGCGTCAGGTCGCCTTCCTGGCGGTCGATGGCATAGGGCAGGCAAGAAGGCTCTGCCCCTTCTTTCTGGATAAGAATCATCTTGTCCGCCTGGGCAGACTTCGACTTATATTCGTCAAGGCCTCTTGCAACGGTATAACCGGCTTCTTCAAAGATAGGGAAGATGCTCGGAGCCTCTTTCTTGTCGGCAGTGGTAGTCGGTTTCAAGAAACCACCGCCTGCATAGAAGTCGAAACCGGCTTTCGGCAGGTCGAGGGCTATCTCGTAATACATGCCACGGTCCGGCTGATGGGCATAGAATGCGGCGGGAGTAGCATGGTCTACACTGACGCTGGTAGTTACCCCAACTTTCTTACCGGACTTTTTGGCTCTCTCGGCCACACTCTGAAGCACACTCTTGTTATCGTCCATACCAATGGCACCGTTGTAGGTCTTTGCACCGGTAGCCAGGGCTGTTCCGGCAGCAGAAGAGTCAGTCACCGAGTTGGTGGCAGAAAAGGTAGTTGCCATGCTGGCAACCGGGAAAGAAGTGAACAGCAAAGGCTTTACACCGATGCGCCCTTCTTGTTCGGCCAGATACATCTCCGTACCGTTCACCTGGTTCACACCCATTCCATCACCGATGAAATAAAACACGTACTTCGCCTGCTGGGCATAGGCCATGCCGCTGGTCAGCAGTACAAAGAACAACACATACATTAATCGTTTCATAAGCAGTTCTTATTTAAAGTTATTCGAAAAATTGCCTTTATTGTTTTTAACCGAGTAACAAAGATAAGGATTTTAAAGGATTCGGAAAACATTTCGCCCCAACAAATACATTACATATTTGCAGGGGCGAAACCACATCCGGACTCCGGGAAGCCGGAACCGGGAAATATTACAGCGATATTACTTCTTCAGAATATCCATCGTGTCCGAAGCAATCATCAGTTCCTCGTCAGTGGGAATTACCACCACCTTCACCTGAGAATCTTCGGTAGAGATAACCATTTCTTCACCGCGTACTTTGTTCTTCTCGGCATCCAGCTTTATGCCCATGAATTCCAGGCCTTCACATGCACCCCAGCGGGCACTTGCCTGATTCTCGCCGACACCACCGGTAAATACCACGATATCCACACCACCCAAAGCAGCGGCATAGGCACCGATATATTTCTTGATGCGGTAGAAGTACATTTCTTCAGCCAGAACAGCCTTCGGATTGCCGGCAGCTACGGCATTTTCCAGGTCGCGCATGTCACTGGATTCACCGAAGATACCCAGCACACCGCTCTTCTTGTTCAGCAGGTTGGAGATGCCGTTGGCATCCAGACCCTCTTTCTCCATGATGAAGGAAACGGCACCGGCATCAATATCACCACTGCGGGTACCCATCATCAGACCTTCCAGCGGGGTCAAGCCCATGCTGGTGTCTACACACTTACCGTCCTTGATGGCAGTAATGGAACCACCGTTGCCAATGTGGCAAGTGATGATTTTCTTTCCTTCCGGCTCTACACCTAGGAACTCGCAGACGCGCTGCGATACGTAGCGGTGTGAGGTTCCGTGGAAACCATAACGGCGTACGCCGTACTTTTCATAAAGTTCGTAAGGCACGGCATACAGATAGGCATGCTTCGGCATGGTCTGATGGAAAGCCGTATCGAACACACCAATCTGCGGAACATTAGGCAGAATGGCAGATATTGCATTTACCCCCTTCAGGTTAGCAGGATTGTGGAGCGGAGCCAGGTCGTTGCAGGCAGTGAAGGCGGCAAGCACTTCCGGCGTCAGCCGTACAGACTCGCTGAACTTTTCGCCTCCATGCACCATACGGTGACCTACGGCATTGATTTCGTCCAAAGACTTGATGGCTCCATATTCAGGGCTTGTCAAAGTGTTCAGGATAAATTCCACACCTACGGTATGCTCTGGAATGTCCCTCTCAAGAACTTTCTTCTCGCCACTGGGCAAGGTGAACTTCAGGAAAGAGTCCTTCAAACCAATTTTTTCGATACCACCCTGGGCGATAACTTCTTTCCGGTCCATATCAAACAATTTGTATTTGATGGACGAGCTACCGCAGTTCAATACTAAGATTTTCATACTATATATCAGATTTAAAAGTTATTCAGCATTCTTTTTGGCAGCAATGGCCTGATTGGCAGTGATGGCAATCATGCGATACACATCCTCGATGGAGCAACCGCGTGAAAGGTCGTTCACCGGACGGGCGATACCTTGTAGGATAGGTCCTACGGCATCAGCATGTCCCAGACGTTGCACCAGTTTGTAGGAGATGTTGCCCACTTCGAGGCTGGGGACAACCAATACGTTAGCATGTCCGGCGATAGAAGAACCCGGAGCCTTGCTTGCACCTACTTCCGGCACCAAAGCTGCATCGGCCTGCAACTCACCGTCGATGGCAATATCGGGAGCCATCTCCTTGGCAATCTTCAATGCCTCAACCACTTTATCCACCACTTCGTGCTTGGCAGAGCCCTTGGTAGAGAAGCTCAGCATGGCAACTTTCGGGTCGAGACCGGCAACTGCCTGGGCTGTACGTGCCGTACATACGGCAATCTGTGCCAATTGTTCTGCATCGGGCACCGGAGTCACAGCCACGTCACCCATCACCAGGATACCGTTCTTTCCATATTCAGGAGCATGTGTCAGCAGCAGCATGGCACCCGAAACGCAAGTGATGCCCGGGGAAGTCTTGATAATCTGCAAAGCAGGGCGAAGTACATTACCCGTAGTGTTGCGTGCACCTGCCAACTGGCCGTCAGCATCGCCATTCTTTATAATCAGGCAGCCCAGATAAAGCGGATCGACAACCAACTTGCGAGCCTCTTCGATGGTCATGCCTTTCTTTTTGCGGAGCTCGCAAAGCAGTTGGGCATATTCTTCTTTCTTAGGATGGTCTTCCGGGTCGATAATGGTAGCCTTGTTTATATTTCCCAGCCCCCACTCTTTGGCACAAGCCTCTATCTCGGCAGGTTTTCCAAGGATAATCAAGTCGGCTACTCCGTCAGTCAAGATTTGATTGGCAGCTTTCAGTGTACGCTCTTCCGTACCCTCGGGAAGAACAATTCGTTGGCGGTTTGCTTTGGCACGCTCAACAATTTCGTTAATTAATCTTTGCATGATATTTTAATTGTCTATTAAGAATCGGCAGTATGTGTTATTCACGCCGCAAAAGTACACAATTTTGCAATATCTACATTGCAAACATCGGTCTTTTTACCGTTCAGACCATAATTATTATAATATTTAACATTAGGTATTCCCAGCATTCATGTGTACGCACACGTGCCCCTCTGCAACAAACAATTACCCGTCCGGCAGGAACAACCCGCCCGACTCTACAAACGACATAAAAAAAATCAGGATACAACGATAACAAGCAATACATAGAATACCTACCTTTGCAGCGTTTTCAACGTATAACAATAGGTATTATAATAATATGATTCGTCAATGCGCCATCCTTTTCGGATGCTTAGCTTTGGGTGAACTGATTGTTTTCTTTACGGGTATCAAGTTACCTTCCAGCATCATCGGTATGCTGTTGCTCACCCTATTCTTGAAATTGGGTTGGATTAAACTGCACTGGGTGCAGGGTATGTCCGACTTCCTGGTTGCCAACCTGGGCTTCTTCTTCGTACCGCCCGGTGTAGCTCTCATGCTTTACTTCGATGTCATCGCCTCCGAGTTCTGGCCGATAGTGACCGCTTCCATAATCAGCACCCTGCTGGTGATTGTAGTCACCGGATGGGTTCATCAACTAACACGTAAAATCAAATGAACTTTTTAGAAAACGAATTTTTCCTATTGGCTGTCACCTTCGGGATTTTCTTTCTGGCCAAACTCCTGCAGAAAAAGACCGGCATCATGTTGCTGAACCCCATCCTGCTGACAATTGCCATCCTCATTGTCTTCCTGAAGATGACACATATCAGTTATGAGACCTACAATGAAGGAGGACATCTGATAGAATTCTGGCTGAAACCCGCTGTTGTAGCCCTGGGAGTCCCCCTATACCTCCAATTGGAAACGATTAAGAAACAGCTGCTCCCCATCATGCTGTCACAACTTGCCGGCTGCATTGTGGGAGTTATCTCTGTCGTGCTGATAGCTAAATTGATGGGGGCTTCCGACGAGATTATCTACTCCCTGGCGCCCAAGTCGGTCACTACGCCGATAGCCATGGAAGTAACTAAGTCGCTGGGCGGCATTCCCTCACTTACCGCCGCCGTAGTGGTCTGTGTAGGCTTGCTGGGAGGAATACTGGGCTTCAAGACCATGAAACTGACCCACATCGGCAGTCCTATGGCACAAGGCCTTTCCTTGGGAGCCGCCGCCCACGCGGTAGGAACTTCCACAGCCATGGACATCAGCCGCAAATACGGCGCATTCGCCAGCCTCGGCCTGACCCTGAACGGTATTTTCACTGCATTGCTGACCCCAACTATTCTGCGATTATTAGGGCTACTCTAACAAAATCTTCTTATTTTTGTTATCTATAATCATAACCAACTAAAAACAACGTATGATTTCATTTAAAGATATCGAATTACAAGACAAAGAACTGATTACTTCCTATACACAGAACAGTCCGCGACGGAATTGTGACCTCTCATTCTCCAACCTATGCAGCTGGCGTTTTCTATACAATACAAAGTTTGCCATCATGGACGGCTTCCTCCTGCTGAAATTCTGGGCAAACGACGAACTGGTGTACATGATGCCGATAGGTAACGGAGATTTGACAAAAGTACTGGACGCACTGGTCGAAGACGCACACCGGGAAGGGGAACCTTTCTGCCTGCTGGGAATATGTTCGGGCATGTGCTCGGAACTGGAAGCCTTCATGCCCGGAAAATTCCAGTTCACAGCAGACCGGGACTATGCCGATTACCTCTATCTGCGTACAGACCTCGCCACGCTTGCCGGAAAGAAATTCCAGTCCAAACGGAATCATGTCAACAAATTCAAACGCACCTATAATTACGAATATACTCCCATCACTCCCGACCGCATCCAGGAATGTCTGGACCTGGAAGCCGAATGGTGTAAGGCCAACAATTGCGACCAGCATGAAGGAACGGGCAACGAACGTCGCGCACTGGTCTACGCCCTCCACAATTTTGAAGAACTGGGATTGACCGGAGGCATCCTGCATGTAGACGGCAAAATTGCCGCCTTCACTTTCGGAATGCCCATCAACCAAGATACCTTCGGAGTACATGTGGAAAAGGCCGACACCAGCATAGACGGAGCGTACGCAATGATTAACTATGAATTTGCCAACCATATCCCCGAACAATATGTCTACCTCAACCGTGAAGAGGATTTGGGTATTGAAGGATTGCGCAAGGCCAAACTTTCGTACCAGCCTGCCATTATTCTGGAAAAATACGTGGCATGCCTGAAAGATGAACCGGTGGAAGCTATCAAATGGTGAGAGTAAGGATTAGAGATTAAGGATTAAAAGGATAAGGGATTGATGATACGGGAAAAGGTAAAGAACTTATGGAAGCTCTGTTTCAATGATAGCGAGGAATTTACTGAACTGTATTTTCGGCTCCGCTACAACAATGATATCAATATTGCCATCCAAAGCGGCGAAGAAGTGATTGCCGCCCTACAGATGTTGCCTTATCCTATGACGTTCGAAGGAGAAGATATTCATACGGCCTATATATCCGGCGCCTGCACACACCCTGATTACCGTAACCGGGGCGTAATGCACGAGCTGTTATCACAAGCCTTTGCACGGATGCTACACAATAATGTCGCCTTATCCACCCTGATACCGGCAGAACCGTGGCTGTTCGACTACTATGGCCGCAGCGGTTATGCCCCCGTATTCCGCTATGCCGAAGAGACCTTTATCGCTTCCGGTACACCGACAGCCGATACGGGCCTTACTTTGGAAATGTCTGCCGAATATACTGAAAAAAGATATGAATATCTCGACCGGAAATTGCGGGAGCGCCCTTGCTGCATCCAGCATACGGAAGAGGATTTCCAGGTTATCATTGCCGATTTACAACTGGGACAGGGCTTCGTTTGCACATTGAGCAATGGGGAGGAAATCACGGCTTTGGCCATTACCTATCCGATAGGGAAAGCCAACTGGCGCATTGGAGAAATCGTGTCGGATACTCCCGCAACAAAAACTTTACTGCTTCAACATATCTGCCAAAGCTTGAATCTCCCGTCCATCCGGGTTCTCACTCCTCCCGCTACCGGTGAAAGCCAACTTTTGGGCATGGCACGCATCATCAATGCCAAAACCATGCTGCAACTCTATGCTACGGCCCATCCGGAACTGGAACTCAGCATTCATCTCACCGATGAGCAGGTCAGTGCCAATAACGGCTACTACTACCTGAACAATGGTAAATATATGAATAGTGCCAAGCGTCTGCCGGGCAGCCACTTGGCACTTACAATCGGTGAACTCACCGAAAAAATATTTGCAACATCAAGCCCATATATGAGCCTGATGTTGAACTAGCATTATAATCCGCTGAAGTCGACTCCCTCAAATACCAGCGAAGGAATCTGCCATGAACGGTTCGGTTGAGGGTCATTGCCCACAGCAACCAAGGAATTCCATAAAGTAACCATGTTACCCGTCACATTCATTTCGTTGACGGGCTGTGTCAGCTTGCCGTCTTCAATAAGGAAACCCTCTATACCATAAGAGAAGTCACCGGTACTGCTATTGCTGTTACCGCCATTGAAGCCCGTAACCAAGATGCCTTGTTTAATATCTGCAACCAATCCGTTCAGGTCCTTATCGCCCGGTGTCAGAATTAGACGTGAAGGTGCACTGATAGTAGGAGCTATATCCATCTTCTTACCATTGTAGGTATCGATGAAATAAGTTTTCAGCACGCCTTTGTCAAAAACAGTGCGGGGTTCGGTAGCCACACCCTCATTATCGAAATAGCGTGAACCGTTTGCACCGATAGCATGCGGCTCGTCACGCAACGTGAAGAGGTCGGAAGCCACTTTCGTATCCAGCTTGTCCATCAGGAAGGAATTCTTTTGTTGCAAAGCACTGCCATACAATGCACTTAGCATCGGGCTGAGCAGATTTCCCACATTCATAGGGTCAACCACCATTGTATATTTACCCGACTTTGCTTTCTTCTGTCCCAGCTTGCGCAATACGCGTTCCAATGCCTTGGCACCGATTCCCGCCTTCGTCAATTTATCATAGAACAGAGCCGAGTCGTACCAGTAATCCTGAGGACGCGCTTCACCTTCTCCCTTAATGGATACACTGGCTGAGACAGAGAACCAGGTACTCTTCGACTCGCCTTCAAATCCGTTGCTTATCAAACGATAGGAAGAACCCTCACCATCACTATAAGAAGAATCAACCGAAATGATACGCTCATCCTTGCCCAATACCTCCTCTGCAGCAGCACGGGCAATCGCCACTTTATCATCCGGGTTGACTTCATAGAGTTTCTTATCAAAAAGCTGCAAGTCAGGCTTGCCTCCTTTATAGTAGCGTGCAGGGTCGGCCAGCATACGCGACTCATCCACCGCCAGATAGCGGGTAGACTCTATACCATTCGTGATAAGAGTTTCCAATTCTTTCTTATCCAGCCGATTGGTGGAAAAAGAGCCGAAACGTCCGTCCACATAAAGATTCAATCCCAAACCATTCTCCGTAGACTGCTGCAAACGGTCCATTTTGCCGTCACGCAGTTCAAAAGAAGAATTAGAATTTGTATATAGCACCAGTTTGGCTGCCTGGCAACCGTTCTTCAAGGCATATTCCATTGCCCATTGTGCCAATTTCTTATTGTCGTCTGTAATCATGTCTTTAATTGATAGTTGATAATTAACTTTCTCCTCCTACAGTCAGCTTGCTGACTAGTGCCGATGGCATACCGCAGGTAACGGGACAAGACTGACCGTCTTTACCACAAGTCCAAGTACCGTTGTCAATCTTATCGTTATTTGCCACCATCGTGATGTCAGCCAATGCTTTCGGACCATTACCGATGATATTTATATCCTTGACGGGCTGCGTCAGCTTGCCATCCTCAATCAAGTAACCCGACTTCACAAAGAAGGTAAAGTCTCCGGCACCGATTTGCACCTGGCCATTGGTAAACTGGTCACAATAGATACCTTTCTTCACGGTGGAGATAATGTCCGCTTCCTTCATATTGCCGGCTTCCATATAAGTGGCACGCATACGGGGGATAGGAGTATTACGGAAAGTATCGCGACGTCCGTTTCCGGTAGGAGCCACCCCGTAATGCTTGGCACTGATGCGGTCGTGCAGATAGCTGGTCAGGATACCTTCTTTCACAATATAGGTCTTCTGGCCTTCCACACCCTCATCGTCAAAGTTCACGGCTCCGCGGTTGAAGGCAATGGTACCATCATCCACCACATTGATATGCTCGTTGCACACCTTCTTGCCAAACAAGTCGCAGAAGATGGAAGTACGCTTACGGTTAAAGTCAGCCTCAAAAGCATGTCCTATGGCTTCGTGTAACAAGATGCCCGAACCACCCGCTCCCATCACGACAGGCATTTCACCGCCTTTGGGCTTCACTGCCTTGAACAAGATGGAGGTCTTATCCACAGCTTCACGCGCAAGGGTATCCACAATATCGTCCGTCATGAATTCAAACCCTTTGCGGTAAGAACGACCGGCATAACCGTTCTCCATTTTTCCATTCTCTTCCATAATACACACGGCCATGAAAGAGACCATTGGGCGGTAATCATAGTAGCTCACGCCCTCTGAGTTACAGAATAAGACATGAGAAGTACTGTCTACAAGAGACGCCTGGACCTTGCGCACCCGGTTGTCCAGAGAAAAAATCTTTTCGTTCAGTTTCTCCAGATAAGGAATCTTTGCCTTAAGGCTCACGTCTTCCCAAGGTTCGGTGACGGCATAACGGCTTTTGGCAATCGTCTTCTCCGTCAGCCCCACAGGCTTTCCGGCCTTACCCGAAGAAGCTATACGGGCAGCCGTACGGGCAGCACGCAGCATTTCTTCTACGGTCACGCCTTCTACATAGGCATAGCCAGTCTGGTCGCCTGCTAATACGCGCACGCCCATACCGAAGTCAATGTTGGCTCCACAATTGTTTACTTTACCGTCCATCAGAACCACACTATTATTAAACGTGTGCTCAAAATAGAGGTCGGCATAATCTCCGCCTTTTTCCAGAGCGGCAGCCATCACTTTCTTCAAGTCAGCTTCCGTCACGCCAAAGTGAGCCATTGCCGAAGCTACGGCAGACTGATTATCTGCTCCTCCCAAAGCTCCGCGTACTGACGCAGGCATAGCCAACGAGGGTACTGCCAGCGAGCCTAACATCGCCAGACTTCCCGTCCGTAAGAAATTTCGTCTATCCATCCTTTTCAGTTATTAGTTATAAGATATTGTTTTTATTTTATATCATAGTTATATGACGTAAAAATAGGGGATTTTGTCACACCTCAGCTTTCCTTTGTTAACAAACTTTCCAATTCCTCAGCATTTAGGCGCAGATAGAATTGTCCTTTATAAGCCACTGAAATACCTCCGGTCTCCTCCGATACAATGATAGCATGCGCATCAGACACCTGGGAAATTCCCATGGCAGCACGATGCCTCAGCCCCAGTTCCTTAGGAATGTCCAGATTATGGGAAACAGGCAGGATACATCCCGCCGCTTTGATACGTTTCTTACTGATAACCATCGCTCCATCGTGCAACGGACTGTTCTTAAAGAAAATATTCTCAATCAGACGCTGGTTTATATCGGCATTGATAATTTCTCCCGTACGCACCACATCATCCAAAGGCAAATTATGTTCAATGACAATCAAGGCACCAACCTTCTGCTTCCCCATGCTGATACATGCCATTACCACCGGCATGATGTCGTCATGTTCCAACTTCTCTTTCTTATTGCCGGTGAAGAAGCGTACCAGCGCACTGGCATGCTGATGCGAGCCGAGTGTCAGCAAGAAGCGCCGTATCTCGTCCTGAAACAAAATGATAAGCGCCAGCACGCCCACACTGACCAGCTTGTCGAAGATGGAGCCGAGCAATTTCATCTCCAGCACCTGCGACACCACCAGCCATATCAGGATAAACACCAGGATACCCGTAAACACATTGATAGAGCCGGAGGCTTTCATCAGCTTATACGTATAGTACAGCAAGAAAGCCACTAACAGAATATCTATAAAATCTTTTATTCCAAATTCAAAAAACACGATATTGAATGATTAGGGGTTAGGGATTAGGAATTATTTCGCATGGCTTGCACAATCCGTACGGTTTCCACGGCTTCTTTCACGTCGTGTACGCGGAGAATGTCAGCACCTTTCAGCAAACAGATGGTATCGAGCACCGTAGTACCATTCAGCGCCTCCTGAGGAGTAATGTCCAACAAGCGGTATATCATCGATTTACGTGAAACGCCTACCAGCAAAGGCAACTCAAAAATACGGAACTCTTCCAGATGGGACAGCAATTCATAGTTATGCTCCATTGTCTTTCCAAAGCCGAAACCGAGGTCCAGAATGATGTCTTTTACACCTAAGTCACGTAATTGCTGCACCTTGCGCGCAAAATACAAGAAAACCTCTTTCAGAAGATTGTCGTAATGAGGATGCTGCTGCATACTTTGCGGAGTGCCTTGCATGTGCATCATAATATAAGGTACGTTCAATGCCGCAACGGTATGGAACATATTCGCATCCATCTCACCGGCCGCAATATCATTGATGATGGCAACACCATACTCTTCCACACACATTCTTGCCACATCCGCCCTAAAAGTGTCTACCGACACCACAGCATCCGGCTGTATCTCAAAAAGTATTTTCAGGCCCATACGCAACCGTTCCATCTCTTCCCTGGCAGAGACATTGTCGGCATTGGGACGGGAAGAGTAAGCGCCTATGTCAATAATGGCCGCTCCCTCCGAAACTATCTGTTTCACCCGGCGTGCTATTTCCACCTCTGTCTGTGTACGGCTACCGGCATAAAAGGAATCGGGAGTAACGTTCAGTATGCCCATGACACGGGGTTGAGAGAGGTCGAGCAGCGAACCGTTGACATTTATATATCGGGCAGTTGTAATTTCCATAGGCAGTCTGTTCTATATAGTACCTGCAAATGTAAACAAAAAAGTGGTTTCAAAATACATAAACTCATAAAACTGATAAGTTTTTTGCTTGTACCCGGGAAGGGAGAGGATTAAAACTATATCTTTGCACGATGGTTTACCACAGATTACACAGATTCACACAGATTGATTTAATTATAAAGTCATGGATATAACAGCTATACATCAGATATTCCTAACATGCACCAGTGTCACTACTGACAGCCGTAACTGCCCCCAAGGCTCTTTATTCATTGCGCTGAAAGGCGAGTCGTTCAACGGAAATGCCTTTGCCGCCCGGGCGCTGGAAAGCGGAAGTGCTTATGCCATAGTGGACGAAGAAGCCTATGCCCCTGAAGGCGATACACGATACATCGTGGTGGAAAACAGCTTGAAAACCTTGCAACAACTTGCCAATTACCACCGTCGGCAGATGCGTACACCCATCATCGGCATTACGGGTACAAACGGAAAGACTACTACCAAGGAACTGATGTCCACCGTACTTTCGCAAACTCACAACGTGCTCTATACCTTGGGAAATTTGAACAATCACATCGGTGTTCCCCTCACCTTGCTTCGCCTGCGCCCTGAACACGACCTTGCCGTGGTGGAAATGGGTGCCAGCCACCCGGGAGACATCAAGGAGCTGGTAGAGATAGCCGAACCTGACTACGGGATCATTACCAACGTAGGAAAAGCCCATCTGGAGGGATTCGGCTCTTTTGAAGGAATCATCAAGACCAAAGGAGAGATGTACGACTATCTGCGGACGCGGAAAGAAGCTACCATCTTTATCCATAACGACAACCCCTACTTGAAAAAGATAGCCTACGGACTCCACCAGATTGCCTACGGCAGTGAGGACGGGCTGTACATCAACGGACACGTCACCGGCAATTCTCCTTACCTCACCTTCGAGTGGAAAACGGACAACGAAAGCAAATATCACGAAGTACAAACCCGGCTTATCGGTGAATATAACTTCCCCAATGCTCTGGCAGCTGTCACCATCGGACATTTTTTTGGTGTGGAACCGGAGAAAATAGACAAGGCACTGGCCGGATATACCCCGCAAAACAACCGTTCACAACTGAAAAAAACAGCGGACAACACTCTGATTATCGATGCCTATAATGCCAATCCCACAAGCATGATGGCTTCCATTAGTAACTTTCGGAACATGCAGGCCGAAAACAAAATGTTGATATTGGGAGATATGCGGGAGTTGGGTAAAGACAGTGCCGACGAGCACCAGAAGATTGCAGACTATCTGGAAGAATGCGGATTCAAGGATGTAGTTCTTGTAGGGGAATTGTTTGCCGCCACACGCCACTCTTATCAGAGTTATCCCGATGTAACCGCACTCATCGCAGAGCTGCAAAGAGAGAAACCTTGCGGGAAAACAATTCTGATAAAAGGGTCGAACGGCATCAAGCTAAGTTCCGTAGTTGAATACTTATAATCCTATTTCATCCTTGGCCTTAAAATGAAATAGCCGACCATTGATGCAAGCACCGCTCCCGTGGTATTGGCCGCAAAATCCAGCCAGTCTCCACCACGGTATGTCGTGCAGTATTCTTGCAGCAACTCCACCATTCCGCTGAACAAAACGGGACAGACAAACGCCCCTGCCCATGCATGCCATAAAGGGGCGTTGTCTCTCCGGTGAGCGCGAAGAAACTCCAGCCACAGCATTCCTGACATGCCGAAATACATACAGATATGCACCACCTTGTCTATATTGGGAATCTTGCTTATTTCTGTAGAAGGCGGTTTAAAGAATGAAAGATAAATCACCGTCAGAATAATAAAAAGCGACACCGGATATTTCTTAATATAATATAGCATATACCAAATTATCAACGAACTGTGCGCAAAAGTACAGAACATTTTCTATATTTGCATGTTTTAGCTGGTATTAATAACGAATTGAAAGAAAAATCTACGTTTTATGACAAAAAGTGACAGAGCCAACTTCGGAAGCAAATTAGGCGTCATACTTGCCTCGGCAGGCTCCGCAGTCGGTTTAGGCAATATCTGGCGTTTCCCGTTTGAGACCGGGAATCACGGAGGTGCGGCATTTATCCTTGTATACTTGGTTTGCGTGCTCATTCTCGGCATCCCCATCATGATTGCAGAATTCCTCATCGGCAGGCGCTCGCGTGCCAATACGGCAAGGGCTTATCAGAAATTGGCACCCGGCACGCATTGGCGCTGGGTAGGACGTATGGGCGTACTGGCCGGATTCCTTATTCTGGGATATTACTCCGTTGTGGCAGGATGGACGCTTGAGTTTATCGGCGAAGCGGCTACCAACAGTTTTGCCGGGAAGTCGGCAGCCGATTTCATCGCATCCTTCAACAGCTTTGTCAGCAACCCCTGGCGTCCGGTCATCTGGCTGGTGCTGTTCCTGCTGGCCACCCATCTCATCATTGTCAAAGGAGTGGAAAAAGGTATTGAAAAATCAGCCAAAATCATGATGCCAATGCTATTTGTCCTATTGATAATCCTTGCCATCTGCTCCATATCCCTGCCCGGAGCAGGAGCAGGCATTGAATTCCTGTTGAAACCGGACTTCAGCAAAGTGGACGGCAATGTGTTCCTTGGAGCCATGGGCCAGGCATTTTTCTCCTTGAGCTTGGGGATGGGATGTCTCTGTACATACGCTTCTTACTTCCGCAATGATACGAACCTGCCCAAAACGGCACTCAACGTGGCGGCTATCGACACCATGGTAGCCATTTTGGCAGGATTCATCATCTTCCCTGCCGCCTTCTCTGTAGGCATCAAACCGGATGCGGGTCCTAGTCTGCTATTCATCACCTTACCTAATGTCTTTCAGCAAGCGTTCGGCAATATTCCCTGGCTGGCGATACTGCTGTCTCTGATGTTCTATATCCTACTGGCATTGGCAGCACTTACTTCCACCATTTCCCTGCACGAAGTGGTAACTGCCTATCTACATGAAGAGTTCAAGTTCTCACGCAGCAAGGCAGCCAGATACGTGACAGCGGGCTGTATTTTCTTAGGAGTATTCTGCTCACTGTCTCTCGGTATCGGCAAAAGCTATACCGTATTCGGGCTAAACCTATTCGATTTGTTCGACTTTGTAACGGCCAAGCTAATGCTACCGTTAGGCGGTTTCTTCATTTCCATCTTCATAGGCTGGTATCTGGACAAGAAAATCGTATGGGAAGAAGTCAGCAACAATGGCACTCTGAAAGTATCCGTCTACAAGCTATTGATATTCATCCTGAAATATATTGCTCCGATAGGAATTGCACTGATTTTTATCAATGAACTGGGTTTTCTGAAATAGGCCATCATGCAGAACCCCTTTAAAGAATTCCTTTATTTCTCCCGGGGAGAAAGGCGCGGAATACTGGTTTTGATTACCGGCATTATTCTCGTCTTTCTCTCCGGGTATATTTATATATACCAAAGAGAGAACCGCCCCCTCTCCGATGAAGTAATCCGGCGGCAGGCCACTGCCATGGCAGAATACGAATCGTTCATCGCATCCATACAAGAAAAGGAACAAAAATGGGACAACAGACTTAAACCTTCCTCCCAAAAACAACCGACAACCGTCTCCTTGGCCCGTTTCAATCCCAATATCGCCGACTCCGTCATTTTTTGCCGACTGGGACTGCCCGGATGGATGGCGCGGAACATACTCCGCTACCGTAGTAAAGGAGGGAAGTTCCATAAGGCAGAAGATTTCCGGAAAATATATGGAATGACAGAAAAACAATATCAGACACTCCTACCCTATATCCACATCACTCCGGAAGACACAGAAACAAGAACCGTCCAGTTATACAGCTCTCCTGCAAGCAATGACAGCGCCGTTACTTTCCGAATTGCACCGGAAAAATATCCGTCTGGGACCCTTGTCGACCTGAACCGCGCCGACACCACAGAACTGAAGAAAATACCAGGCATCGGTAGTGGCATTGCCCGTCTAATCATCGGTTATCGGCAACGCTTGGGAGGATTCTACAACATCACGCAATTACAAGAAATCCATTTGGACACCACCCAATTGCAGTCCTGGTTTTCCATCGACACCCGGGCCATCCACCTCATCAACCTGAACCGTAGTAGCATAGAGAGGCTGCGTAACCATCCTTACATCAACTTCTACCAGGCAAAGGCCTTTGTAGAATACCGGAAGAAGAAAGGCGACCTTCATAGTCTGAAACCTTTTGCACTTTACGAGGAATTCTCCGATACCGATTTGGAGAAAATCAGTCACTACGTTTGCTTTGAATAACAGCATCATGCAACATTTTTCAATGTCTGATGCAACCTTTTCACCAGTCATTTCGTCTAACAAGCAGAAACACCCTAAAAACAGGAAGGCCTACTGCAATAAGGATTAGAACCATCGTATCAATATGAAAAAATTAATGATTATAACCATGCTGCTGGGCAGTATGGCACAGAATGCTTTTGCTCAAAAAATAGAAATAAAAGGAACCGTCCGCGATGCTTCCGACAAGAGTATAGAGTATGTCAATGTGGTATTACAGACCATCGACTCTACTTTTGTCGCCGGTGTGACCACAAGTCCAGAAGGAGAATTCATCTTCAAGAACACGGCTGCCGGAGATTACAGACTTGTTCTTTCCAGCATCGGGTATAATACCGGATACATCACCCTCAATGGAGTAAAGCGCCATACCGACCTTGGACCAATCGTATTAGACAGTGCTTCTATCGCACTGGAAGGAGTGACTATCACCGGCTCCAGCCAAATCAGCCGTGCCGACCGTAAACTGGTTTTCCCATCCGAAAGACAAATGAAAACTTCCACAAACGGAGTGAATCTGTTGCAGGAACTGATGCTGCCACGTATTCTGGTCAACCCCATGAACAATGAGATTGGATTGTCCGGCGGTGGAGAACTGCAATTACGCATCAATGGAGTCAAAGCCGAAATAGACGAGATAAAAGCCATTCGCCCTGCCGACATTATACGTATAGAGTACCATGACAATCCGGGACTGCGCTACGGTAATGCCGAAGTCGTTTTGGACTACATAGTGCGCCGTCCCGAAACGGGCGGAAACTTCGGTGCCGACATTTCCCAAGGATTGAACACGATGTGGGGAAACTATAATCTGTACGGCAAAGTAAACCATAAAAAATCAGAATTCGGCTTCTCCTACTACATGGGACCGCGGGATTTTAACGGCATGTACCGCGACAATGAAGAAGAATTCCACCTGGCAGACGGCACTACACTCAGACGCCTGGAGAAAGGAGAGCCCAGCAAGGCAACCATGTGCCAGCACAACCTAAACGTAAATTATAGTTTGCAGGCTTCTGAGAATTCCCTTTTCAGCGCCACCTTCCGCCTTCGAGGAAACAATCAGCCACACTGGGATTATAAAGGAACTCTCTATAATGCCAATGATGAAACGGACGTGGTAGACATGACCGACCGTACCGACCAGAGCTGGACACGTCCCTCACTGGATTTGTACTACCAACAGAATCTGAAAAACAAGCAAACCCTGGTATTCAATGTAGTAGGCACCTATAATCGGGAAAAATCGCAGCGGCTCTACCAAGAAAGCACCCCGGGGAACATATTGACCGATATTGACAACAATATCCGAGGCAACAAATACTCCCTGATTGCCGAGGCCATTTATGAGAAGCAATATTCCAAGGGGAACGCATTGAGCTTCGGTCTGAGCCATACACAGTCCTACTCTAACAATGAATACAGAAACGGGCATTATTATGAAACCAATATGCACCAAGAGAACACATACATATTCGGAGAATACCGTGGAAAGATAGACAAACTAAACTACCGGCTGGGAGTGGCCATGACTCGTTTCTACTATAATCAGAGCGGCAAGGACAAATCTACCGAGAACTACAGTTTCAACCCGAGTATCGTTCTGCACTATGCCATGTCAGACAACTCCTACCTCCGCTGGAAGGGAAACATCTATAACGCTTCTCCTTCATTGGGCGACCTCAGCGATGTGGAGCAAGCAGTGGACTCATTCCAGATACGTCGTGGCAACCCGCATCTGAAATCATATATGTGCTATCATACGGAACTGACTTACGAATGGAAAAAAGGCATCTTTTATACCAATCTATGGGGAGCCTATGACTATCGTCCCAATGCCATTATGGACGAGAAGATTCAAGAAGGCAACAAAATAGTGCAGACTTGGGACAATCAGAAGGATTGGCAGAAACTCTCCGGGCGTGCCATGCTCCGCGTAGGACCCATCCGCGACATTCTGCAATTTTCTTTTACGGGCGGTGTCAACCATTACATGAGCCATGGCAATCACTACTCGCATACCTACACCAACTGGTTTTGTGAGGCAGAAGCCTCATTAAACTACAAACAGTTCTCTCTGTTCTGGCAGATAAACACCAATTGGAACAATTTCTGGGGAGAAACCCTCTCGGGAGGAGAAAACATCCAGATGTTAGCTGTATATTACAAGCATAAGAATCTTCGGGTAGGAGTCGGTGCATTCAATCCTTTCACCGACAACTATAAAGTACAAAGCGAAAACTGGAATAAATTCGCATCCTACAAGACAAATAATTATATAAAAGAAAGCTCCCGCATGTTCCTGGTGAACTTTTCCTACAACTTCTCGTTCGGCCGCAGTTTCAAGACAGCACAGCGGAAGGTAAACAACAGTGACAATGACTCGGGAGTAATGGGCACGGGGAAATAGGCTCAGACCATTTTATTGATTTCCCCGTCAATCAGATGTATCGTCCGGTCGGTGAGCTGCGCCAGTCCTTCATCATGGGTTACGATAACAAACGTTTGTCCGAAACGGTTACGTAAATCAAAAAAGAGCTGGTGCAGTTCTTCCTTATTATGGGTATCCAAGCTGCCGGAAGGTTCATCTGCCAGCACCACTGCTGGATGATTGATGAGAGCACGGGCCACCGCCACACGCTGCTTCTCACCTCCCGACAACTCATTCGGCTTGTGGGAGGCCCGTTCGGCAAGCCCCATGAATTCAAGAATTTCCGTAGCCGCCTCCTTGGCTTCCTGCTGTCCTCTTCCGGCAATGAAGGCTGGTATCATTACATTCTCCAAAGCCGTAAACTCCGGCAGCAGTTGATGGAACTGGAACACAAAGCCGATATGGCGGTTGCGGAATGCGGAAAGTTCCTTCTCCCTCATACGGTTGACTTGTGTACCGTCAATAACCACCGAACCGCCATCCGGCATATCCAACGTACCCATGATTTGCAGCAAGGTAGTTTTACCCGCTCCACTGGGGCCTACAATGCTGACAATCTCCCCTTTCTCTATCTCCAGGTCAATACCCCGCAACACTTGCAGGTTACCGAAACTCTTCGTTATATTCTCTAAATGAATCACTAGGCTATTTACAATTTGACAATTTACTATTTACTATTTGATAGTTTTCTTTCAAGTGCTATTACTATAGTCTTTTAATTACATATTCGGCCAAATAGCAGCCAAAAACTGCGGGCATGTAGCTCACTGTTCCACAGGTGGACTTCTTGTTCATCTCGTCGTCCGTCAGCAAAACGGCATTCGGATCAGCCTGTTCGGTGCTGAAAACAACTGGAAGTTTCCGCTTTATGCCCATTTTTTGCAGACGCTTACGCACAGCCTTGCTCAACCCGCAATGATAGGTATCCCAGATATCGGCAAAGCGCACTTGCGAAATGTCACTCTTTGCTCCTGCCCCCATGCTGGACACTATCTTGATATGCCGCTTCATGCTTTCCGCTATCAAGTGGCATTTTGGAGCAAGCGTATCGATGGCATCCACCACAAAGTCATAAGCCGCATCATCCAGCAGTTCCGGTATGTTCTCATCTTTCAAGAATACGGGCAACACTCTCAGTTCCAGAGCCGGATTAATGTCCCTGAAACGTGATGCCAATATCTCCGCCTTCTTTTGCCCCAGGGTAGAATGCAGAGCCGGCAACTGACGGTTTATATTCGTAGGCTGCACGGTATCGGCATCGACAATCGTCATCCGCCCCACTCCGGCACGGCATATCATCTCGGCCGCATAAGCACCTACACCACCCAGTCCTACGACAAGTACATGTGCCCGGCGCAGGCGTTCCATTTTTTCATCTCCTAATAAAAGTTGCGTTCGTTGTTGCCAATCTTCCATTTTCACCACAGATTACACGGATTTACACAGATTTTTGTCAATTATCAATTGTCAATCGTCAATTCTTCTTGAACCATTTATAGAACCATTTGCCTACCTTCTCGTAGTGCTGCGACTCGTTGTTGCCACGCGGGTTGGAGAAGGATACCGCATCCTGCGGCTCGCCCAGTTGGTCGGGATAGAGTACTATCAGGCTGTTATTTGCAAAGTACTTGCTGATTTGTGCCGGTAGCTTCTCGAAGGAGCTGTCATAGGAGATGGAGCCGCGGCGGGCGCTGATGATGACCAGCAGATGGTCGAAATTCACTTGTCCGGTCAGTATCAGCAGGTCTCCCCAGTCGTCCAGGCGGGAAAAGTCTGTCAATGTCTGTCCATATTTGGCTTTCACCAGCCCTTGAAGATGGGCGGTAGTCTCTTCATTGGCATAAAAATGCACCCGACAGCCCAAAGTACTCCCCAACCGGCAGAAATGTTCCACCCACTTCAGGAATCCCGCCTCATACTCGGCTTTCGGAGGTACCGCCACAATCACCCGCCTAATTGTGTTAATGGGCATCAGGAACTTGGAAACCATCACCTCGCGATGCAAGCCCTTCAGCAGATTCTCCGTCAGCATACCGAAGAATGAATCCACAATATTGACTTTACGGTGCAGACCTATAACGACATCCGTTGCCGCATATTCTTTTGCTGTATGGATAATGCCCGAAGCGATATTCAAGTCGTAACGCGTGATTTGCCTCAACGGCACATCTGCCGAGGCCGTTATCATGGCAGCCTTTTCCAGATAGCGTTTCCCGCGTAGTTCGGCACTTTCAGAGCTACTATCATCGTTGATGACATTCAGTGCCAACAGATTATCCCGTTGCTTCGGGTCGCGTATCACCAAAGAAAGATTTATCAAGTCTTCAATCGTATCGGGGTTGGCTATCGGAATCAATATCTTCTCCGCTTCCACGGAGCGGTTTTCTTCCAGATGCGCCTCCTCCATGGCAATCTTCCGTGCGGCACGCTCCGTAATGAACGAGCTCACAATGCAAGTTACAAGAATCAGCAGGACAGTACCATTCAAAACATCATCGTTCAGCAAGCGTTCCTCATTGGGCAGAATGATGTTGTATCCCACCAACACAGCCGCCAGCGTTGCCGCTGCTTGTGCATTGCTCAATCCGTACATCAGCTCCCGTTCAATCCCTCCCATCTTATATATTTTCTGCGTCAGCCAGCAGGCAATCCATTTACCTGCCAATGCCACCACAATCATTACAGCCGCTACTTTCAGAGCATCGCCATGACCGAAAATCACGTGCACATCAATCAGCATACCCACACCTATCAGGAAATAGGGAATAAACAAGGCGTTGCCCACAAACTCCAGATGGTTCATCAACGGAGAGACATGCGGAATCAGCCGGTTCAAAACCAAACCTGCAAGGAAAGCACCCAGGATACCTTCCATCCCCACAAACTCCATCAATCCGGCTCCGAGGAAAACCATGGCAAGCACAAATATGAACTGCATCACGTTGTCATCGTACCTCCGGAAGAACCAACGGCCTATGCGTGGAAACAGATATACAATCAAAATACCCAGGAAGATAACCTTTATGACAAGCCATACCCAGAAGAAGCCGTCCGACTCCCCCTTGAACATACCACCCACAACGGCCAGGACCAGCAAAGTGAGTGTATCCGTAACCGCCGTCCCCCCCACTGCAATACTCACACTGCGATGCCGCGACACACCGTAACGAATCACGATGGGATAGGCCACCAGTGTATGCGATGCATACATACTTGCCAGTAGGACAGAGGTCAGTACCCCGTACTTCAACAAAGCTATATTCGTTACCAAGCCTATGCCTATGGGCACAATAAAAGCCAAGAGCCCCAGAACAAGCGCTTTGCCCCGGTTCTGTTTGAAGTCCCCCATATTCATTTCCAGACCGGCAAGGAACATGATGTAATACAAACCCACTTTGCCGAAAAGCTCAAAACTGCTGTCACGCACCAAGATATTGAAACCATGCTCCCCAATGACAAGCCCCGCCAGTATCATTCCGATAATGTGCGGAATACGAAGCTTATTCAACAATATGGGAGCAAACAATATAATGAGGAGTACAAGGAGGAATATCCATGTAGGGTCGGTGATGGGAAGTTTCAAGCTGAAGTCAAACCAATCCATAGGCTATAAGTTTTAGGTTTTGAATGCAAAATAACGAAAAACTTTTCACTTTATGCGGTGTTATACAGCATTTTGTTATAAATTTGCGACCAATTCTATCTTTTTAGAGATAGTATTTCACTTTTTTATAAACTTAATTTAAAACAAAAGAAAAATGAAAGTAGCTATTGTTGGAGCAAGCGGAGCCGTGGGACAAGAGTTCCTGCGAGTGCTCGATGAAAGAAATTTCCCGTTGGACGAGTTAGTATTGTTCGGTTCTAAACGCAGTGCCGGAACCAAATATACCTTCCGCGGTAAACAGATCGAGGTGAAACTCTTGCAACACAATGATGACTTTAAAGGGGTTGATATCGCTTTCACTTCCGCAGGCGCAGGCACCTCCAAAGAATTTGCCGAAACCATTACCAAGTACGGAGCAGTGATGATTGACAATTCCAGCGCTTACCGTATGGACGACAATGTACCTTTGGTAGTGCCCGAAGTGAATGCCGCCGACGCCAAAGAACGTCCTCTCGGCATCATCGCCAACCCCAACTGTACTACTATCCAAATGGTAGTGGCACTGAAAGCCATCGAACAGCTTTCCCATATAAAGACCGTACACGTTTCTACCTATCAGGCTGCCAGTGGTGCCGGCGCCGCTGCCATGGATGAGTTGTACGAGCAGTACCGCCAGGTATTGGCAGGCGAACCCGTAACCGTTGAGAAATTCGCTTACCAGCTGGCATTCAACCTCATTCCGCAAATCGACGTATTCACCGAAAACGGCTATACCAAAGAGGAGATGAAGATGTTCAACGAGACCCGTAAGATTATGCACTCTGACGTAAAAGTCAGTGCTACCTGCGTACGTGTTCCCGCTCTCCGCTCCCACTCCGAAAGCATCTGGGTAGAAACCGAGCGTCCCATCTCCATCGAAGAAGCCCGCGAAGCATTTGCCAAAGGCGACGGACTGGTGTTGATGGACAACCCGGCAGAAAAGGAATACCCCATGCCGTTGTTCCTCGCGGGCAAAGACCCGGTTTACGTAGGCCGTATCCGCAAGGACCTCAGCAACGAAAACGGATTGACGTTCTGGATTGTGGGCGACCAGATTAAGAAAGGCGCTGCACTGAATGCGGTGCAGATTGCAGAATACCTGATTAAGGAAAAGGCACTGTAAGAGAACAATGAATAAAAAATAAGGGATGTCCCGAATGGCAAACTTTTTTTGTTTGATAATTGATTGATAACCAGTAGTTAGTTTCGCTTAAAAAAGCTAATCTCTACTTATAAGCATACATAGAGGGTTTCAATAACCAACTGATACTGAAGACAAAAGTATATAAAAAAGTCGGATTGTAAAACACTGGAAAAGAACCTTCTTTTATCAATCAAGGAAATCAAAAAGTGTATAGAGCAAAGTGGCGCATGTATGGTATAGATAATTCCGTACATGCGCCACTTTCTTAATCATCTGATTTGCATTGATTTACATTAATTGTTATTATATACTATCATTTGGTACTGATAAGCATTGATTTTGCTTGTGGGGTGTATTATTGTCCACCTAAAAAAATCAAGAATATCTCCTTGAAACGGGTTTGACGAGCAGGTCGATGTGCTCGTGTTCAAGGATATGTTCCATAGCCTTGTATATGGGCATCTTTTCGATACCGGCAATCTTCAGGGCTTCCATCTTGATGGTATTCTCGATGAGCAGCAGGTAGTCTTCCTCCTTCAGCTCAACATATTTCTGTGACTGTGATTTTAATTTTGCCATATTGATGTTGTTATTTGTTTCCGAAGTCGGCAGGAATCTCACCCCACAGGCGGTTGTCCCAGTGCAGCACTTCGATGTCCTTGATTCTTGCCTCCATCACTTTGAGGAATATCTCCGCTTTCTGCAATGCCGGGCATCTGCGTGAAGAGGCTGTCTGTTTGTTACAATACCACGTGATGGCTGTAATGCTGTCCGAGTAGATTGTTCGCGGACTTTCCGGATGTTCCATGACATATCTGACCGCCTCGACAATGCCGAGAAACTCCCCGATATTGTTCGTCCAGTTACCGATAGCTTTGGAAAAGAGTTCTTTTCCTGAAGAGAGGTCGACAGCCCGGAAGCGTGTCAACCTCTCTTTTGCAGAATGGGCACCGTCGGTCGCAATACCCACGACCGGTTTTTCTTTCATTGAATTCCTCCCTGATGTCTGTCTCCCGTATAGATGAACCCGTCGGATTCCATACGTCGTACCAGAGCACGCGCCTGATTCAGATAGTCGGTGATGACACCTTCCTTGTACTTGATATCCTTGCGTCCCTTGAGGATTTCCAGCACACCGTCTATTGTGCGGCTCATTACGCTCTTGCCGTCTTTCGGGTCGAAGAAAATCTTTTTGTTGCCGAACGTCACAGTTACTTGATACAATGTCTTCGGGACGATCACTGTTTCCACATGCGCCTGAAATAACACGGGGGTAGCGGCAACGACTACATACCCGTTGGCTTTGTGCATGGGTTTCAACTCTACCGAGTATAGTATGTTTGGCTCGAGAGTTCCTTTCAGGTCTTCCGAAAGGACACAAATCTGCTTGCCGAATCTTGAGTCTTCACGGACTCCCATCAATTTACGTGTCTTGGAATGGCGCGAAACGAACCCTATCAGTTCGCCCGTCTCTTCCGATCTCGCAAACTTCAGTTGCGATTTTTCCGATGTCATATTACTGTTCTTTCATATTCAATCTATTGCTTTCAATTGACAATCTGTTTTCAATGGGTCACTTTTCCATACAAATATATGCCAATTTTTCACGCCAACAAAACGTTTTAGTTATTAATTTTCAGATGGTTATGTGTAATATATATAGAGAAAAGGCTGCATTCAGTACAGCCTTTCCTCCTCTGTAAAATGACTGAAACGCTCGTCAGTATCAGAAGTTTGCAGTAGATAACGGCATTTCCAATAACGGTAAATCCGCCTTCCGTTGGGTATACAGTGATTTATATCGTCAGCATTCAGATATTGGTTCCCTTGTTCCGTACCGTGGTGCATCCATGTAGCGCACCCGGGCAGGTCCGGGTTGTTCCGGACATAGAAGTCCATTTTCTCTTTACCGGCGACAAAGATATTGTGTATCCGTACGTCCTTATCGATAGGAAACCGGTAGGCGTACAACGCGAAGTCACAGATGTCGGTTTCCAGCAGGTTGCCGCCAAAGTGTTCGGGAGCTTTCCGTTTCAGGTTCTCGAACCCCTCCAGAATACCCGGCCTGTCGCATATCTCGGCAAACCTTTCATCCGTTACCGGCTCAGCCGTCGCATAAACCACCCGAAAACCATTATCCGTACTGTCCAGTACCATGACATGCGCGACTATCCCCGGTGATTTGTTGATACTTTCGTCAATGCTGTCCGAGTCCGTGGTCAGACAGCATTTCAGCGTTCCGATGATTAATACCGCTACCACCAACAGTGTCCAAGGACCTATTGCTGCCGCTATCAATATCAATTCATCGGCCCGTTTCCGTATTTGTTTCATTGATTTTGAGAATGTGGCGGCCGGATACCCCCCGGACCTCGGACACGCATACCTTGCATCCTGCATCCAGCAACCGGTTTCTACATTCTTCCAAGGCGGCGTCGGAAATCCTGATGGCAGGTATACCTGCCGCCGTCATCTTGAACCGGGGCACTTCCGTGATCCGGGTAATCGTTTCGGCATCATCAAAATACGCCTCGAATGAATCTCCGACATGGAAAAGGATGATGGTTTCCACGCCATGCCTTTCCTTCATGCCGCCGTAACAGCGGCGAATAATCTCTTCCTTTTTCATATCAAATAGATATATTAGGTTTGATGTCAGCCAAACATGAAAGTGCCTGTAATCCGTTCAACTGCCGGGCTTTCGTCCGAAATACATATACAGACTTTCTTCATCTGACAAATATACAATAAATTACGGAACGACCCATGTCTATTGCATGAAACTATCCTTTCATCTTCACCTCCCTTCTTTCAAATTGTTCGCGGATGATTTCAACGAGTTGTCCGATGCTGTCGATTTTGTGACTCTTACCGCAGGCTTTGCCATGGAACAATGGCGTGAAGTACAGGTTAAAATCCTCATCGATGGAAAAACCTCCCACGAGGACGATACCCGCCTTGATACGGTAATACTCGCCGTACATGGCGTAATCATCCGTAGTTTTGGTGAACCCGTACTCCGGCAACAAGTCCGGCAAAGTGTCCAGGATCGGCCGGATAACATCCTTGAGAAAATTCGGGGTCTCAACTTCCTTTTTCCGTTTCCGACCTTTTCTGCCGGTTCCGTTATCGTCTTGCAGGTAATGGGCATCGAAACGATCCCGATACCTTTCTGTCAGTTCCTTAATATCCATATCCTTTATACATTTAATTGTTTTCCTCAAGCCACTCTTCCAGTGTCATGGAGTCCTCGAAACCGTATTCGTCAATCTGTACATAGCCGTCCTTTTCCGTGATAAACTCTTTCCTGGTCAGGATGGTTCCGCCATGATTTACCATCACCGTCGGTTCGATGGTCGCCAGACGGTCCCCGTCATCCGACTCCCGGATATCGTATGCGTACAGTCCCTCCGGAACGGCATTCCGGTCAATCCGCATATCCGTAAACAATGCAGGCGTGTCATTGATGGTCATAGACTCAAAGGTCTCGTTGCCAATGTTTTCTTTTGTAATCATATTTATTGATTCAAATAGTTTATTATTCCTGCTTGGGAAGTTCAATGGCTCTTACCCAATTGTTCCGGTCATCAAAACATTCATCATTGATGTTGGCCGTAAATTCCAGCGGTGTCATCTTCTCAACCCGCGTTGCGGGGTTATTTTCGTAATCAACGATGATTTTTCCGGCCGGAACGTCACGTTCAAATTCGTCCAGCGGGAAAGAGAATATCCATATTTCCCGGTCTTTATCTTCCCCAAGAAACGCCTTGAGGTTGTCTGTATAAGCCTGGCATTTGTCCCACGAGGTTTCCACGAATGAAATGATTTCCTCTTCCGGTTTGCCGGTACGGTCTTTCAGGAATGCAACGGCATTCCCTTTCCAGATATCCTGCTCGACACAGAGTTCCAGATAACGTTCCCAGACTGTCACCAGCCAGTCCATGTTAATCTCATGCAGGTGGCGGCAGGTGAAACGCTCCCGGCTTTCCGCGTTGTAAAGCGTGCAGCTTCCGTCCGTGCGTATCTCCTCCAACCGGTACATGGTGTATACCGGTATCCCGTGGCCATACCCGTCTTCCCCTTCCTCCTCGACATATACCGTATGGGGCAACATATTTTCCGGCATTTTCGGTATCGCACACAGGTTGGCTATAACTTCCTGTTCCAACGCTTTTTGTTTCTCCTGTATTCTCATTGTCTATCCATCTTTTAGTATGATTTTACCTTCTTGAAATAATCTCTGTTTGTAACGACGGTGGTTGCGTATATTTTCGGTATGTTTCTTCCGGTCATATTTATACAAGCCTTTTGCCTTGTTCTCTCTCAGCAGTTCCTTGTTCCGCTCTTCGCTTTCTGGGTTCACAATGAAGGTTATCAGCCTGCGGCTGACACCGTATTCCCGGGCAAGCTGGCGCTGGCTGACAGCTTCTGTCATGTAACGGTGGAAAATTTCAGCCTTCTGAAAAGGAGTGAGCTTCTGCCTGCGGTCATATTGTGTCCCGCTGATGATTATTCCCGAGCTTTTGTATGGCATGGTGAAGTCTGTTTTTCGTTTGTGGTCCATGAATGGTAGATGCGTTGTTTGCCATCTAAGGAGAGTAGAAACCAGCGGCTATAAATCCGTTCCAGCGTTTCGGTGTCGTGCCCGTATATCGGTCCCAGTTCGTTTGCAAACATCGCCGCTACCTTCAGCCTCCTGGTATCGGACAGCTTCTCCCACCAGCGGCAAATGGTCTTGTACTGCTTCACGTCCGTTACAAGGTCCGGAACCGGAGCGGAGGAGATATATTCCGCCTCTTTGCCGCACGGTGCCTGCCAGAACCCCTGTTCGCAAAGAGCGCGTTGCTCGTCACAAACCCGTTCTGCAAAGGATTTGAGTGCCATTTGGAATATCTTTCTTTCCAGTTCCTTACGTTCCATGGACAGTTCATGCACACCCACGTTCAGCCCGTGCTTATTGCGTTCATCCGGGGAAAGCTTGTTGCTCAAGGCTTTCCTGACCAGTTCCAGCCGTTCTTTCAGAGGGCCGTATTCGTTGTTATCTAAATACCGGTTAAACAGTTCCTGTTCGTTTCCGGGCAGTATGAATATATTTTCCATCATGCATCATTTAAGTTATCGGATGTGAATAGGATATATCGCAGTGGATAGCGGGTGTCGGGGTGCGGAAATAGCCACGAGATCCCGTGCCGTCAAGGGGCGCAGAAAAACGGCATCGAACTCCTGAGTATCGTCTTCACGGATATCTCGGACTTCAATGATCCATGTGCCTTCATAGCGGCACCAGGCAATCACCTCCAAAATCATTTCCTTTCTGTAGTCAGCCGGTCCGTCCCCGAAACTTTCACGTATCCGCTTAATTGCATCGTCTGTCAGCCGGACAAATTCCCCTTTGCGGAACGGAGCTTCCGGCGTAACGGCAGGAGCCAGCATCTGCCAGTCTTCATGTCCGTCCAGGTCTTCCACAGCCATTGCGTAGGCTTTGTATTCAGCTTCGGTCTCGAAATGTCTGGTTATCACATATCCCCCGGATTCGGCCGTGCTCTCCACCGACGAGATATCCCCGGTTTTCCTGTATATGCTTACAGTATCCTTACCGAGTAGAACTTTTACTGTTATCATTATTGCAGATGGTGTGGTTTTATTATAAATGGAACTCCACGTCTTCCTCCTCGAACTCCGTGTCGTGGTCCTCGTTGTACCCCTCGACGGTCGAACCAGGGACATAGGTCTCTCCGCCAATCCCATAACGTCCGGCATCGAGCAGTTTCCGAAGGGTTTCGGTGTCCCCGTTTAGAATCCTTTCGATGTCCTCCCGGCTGCCCCGGACGCTAATTCCGAGACGTAGCCAGAGATTTTCCTCTCTCGAGGTGTCCGCCTCTTCCGACCGGTGGCGTATGATATGATAATCACTCCATCCGTCGGCATCGTTTACCCCGGCGATGTAGGCATTGTACTCCGCCTCAGTCTCGAACTCTTTCTCGTCCACGACGCCCCCGTTATCCGCCAGCCATTCTTCAGAAGGCAGTTCATTGTTCTCTTCATATTCCCGTACGGCGTCCTCGCCGAAAATCGTTGTTATCTTTATCATGTGTCTTTGGGTTTTGAATATTTGTTATTTAATGGTTATCAAACTCGTTTGCCCGAACCGGTTTGATTCGGTTCGCAGACAGCCACCCGGTTTCCGGCGCGTATCAGTTTGGGGAGATACACGTCCAGGTCACGAAAAGAAAACCGCAGTTCCTTGACGCCTTTCCCTTGCCCGTCGACGCGTTCGGCGGTGGCAATGCCCAAAATGCCGGAAGCGGCGATGGCATCATCCTCATACAATTCACAAGATTCCCCGTTTCGGAAAATGTACAGGGCATCCGGGTGCGCCGCTTTCATCTCGCGGTATTTTCCCATCATGTCGGAAACTCCCGGGACATTTCCGTTCCCCGTTACATTCCGGGTCTTCAGTAGGTTCCTCGTGGCGTCGATGTCGATGAAATTCGTCCAGCCGGCTTTATGAAGTTCGACAGCAGCTTCCCGCAGGGATACCTTCCCGTTCTCGACCTCCTCTTTCAGGGATTCGAGAATGTTCTTGATTTTATAATCATTCATCATATTTTTTATTCTTTGGTTACATTGTTACTTGTTCCGACGGTATTCCGGTCAAGGGGAAAGCACCCGTGGCCTCCGGTAACCCGTCGATACACTGCCCGTCGTCAGGATTTCCCCGACAGGTAATGCCCGATGGACTTGTAACGGTTAGGAATGTTCGCGTTCTCGTTGAAACCGTTCAGGCAGTGGAGCAAGGCATCTTCGAGCGTGACATAACGACGGTCGAAAGTTTGGATATTATCCAGACAATAAGCATTTACAGCGTATTTGAAAGGCGCGTACATCCTTTCGTTCTCCCGCTTTAAAATGACAAACCAGTCGAAATGGAGTTTCAAGCGGAAACCGTCGCTCTCGCCGACTTTCATCAGCCGCTCTTCGTCGAGAAGCCGCCGCACGAGTGTGGCGTCGAGCTGACGGGTATACTCCCTGTACGCCTTGATACGGGCCGTGTAAGCCGCGGCATATTGTTCGATGTCCGTTTCTTTCAGCCGATGTTCCGCCGGGTAAAAGTCCAGCACCTCTTTCGTCGTGACGGGAATTTTCAGGTCGTCCACCCCGATCTCGTAGGTCTTGTTTTCCAACACGTCGTGGAACTCGAACCCTTGAATTCCCATGAGGGTAAATTCTCGCGTCGGGTCAGGGAGCGCAAGTGATTTGAGCTCTTCGAGGTCGCGGCACACGGCCACGACCGGATACTTCTCGACCACGTCTGACGGGCCTCCGATGCGGATATACGCCTTTTCACACCCGTCGTAATCACCATGCCGGACAATGTCGCAGCAGATGTAGTTAGGGGCGGCACGATGCCGCGCCGTATATTCCGTCCAAAGCTTGTCCAGCCCGGCTTTTACTTCGTCAGGGTCGGTCAGGGCAACGTTGCCGCACTGGCTGCACCGGCCGTCCGACAAGGCGTTGCGGGTAAATTCGAGGAACTGTCTGGTGTTCGGGTCGATGACGGCGGTACATTTCACTCCAGTGCCGCCGCAGATACTGCATACGATTGACATAAGTTTTTTGATTTGTGTATTTATTCGTACAATCTTTCTTTTTGACGCTTTTTCAAGGTCATCCGGAGATATTGCATCAGTTTCCCGCAGGGACACAGGGCATGTTCCCGTTGGCGGGCATAACTCAGGTCCCCGTTGGAGAGAACCATGCCTTCAGCATTGAGACAGAGGTCGCCGTAAACGTAGTTCTCCTCCGTAAGATAAATCCCATGAACAGGGTTCGGAAACCCCTCCGTGCTGCGGCCTTCCCGGAAAAGGAAGATACGCTCGGCCTGTCCCCGGACTCCGAAAAAGGGATACGGGGAAAGTGCCGCGAGCGTGGCGGCATGCTCTGCCGGATCATGGAAGCGGTCGTCGCTCATTTCGAGCATGTGGCCGGAGTCCTGTTCCTTTTCCTCCTGGTACTCGTACAGTGCGGCGCAGGCTTCTATGAATTCCTCCGAACGGGATGTGGCAGAGCCGTTGGTTACGATATAAAAGTCATTGACAGTAATACCGTAGGCGCGTACCCGTTCGAGGATATGGCGGATGGCCCGGACGTTAAGCGACGGCTCGCCGCCCGTGATGTTGAAATGGCGAATATGCCTGACATGCCGCAGCAGGTTGCTTATATGTTTCAAAGGGATATCCACGGATTCGGCATCTCCCCGCATGCAATGGGTACAGCGCATGTTGCAACGTCGGGTAATCTCGATGCAGAGATTCTTGATATATAGTTCTCTCATATTCGATGTAGTTCGGCTTAAGTTTCATCCGGGATTTCCTTTCCCGTGTAAGGATTATACAGCGGTGTGTTGCCAACTGCCTCGGCGTCAATAGCGAAACTGCCACGGCCTACGTCGTAGAAGAGTTCCAGCTTTAGTGGCGTTGAAGCGATGACTTTCTCAGCCTCGGCTTGTGACAGGCCTGAATACATCAGGCATTTGACACGACACCGGAACATTTCCGGATTGGTTTCCGGCGTGGTAACTACATCAACGACCTCGCACACTTCATCCGTGATGGCGAAGCGGTCGGGATTGGGTGTGCCGTTCCTTCTAGAGCCGTCCGATGCGGCATGTCCGGTGATTGAATGGTTCCGCACCTTTTCGGCGGGATAGGTCTTATCGCCTTTGGCGAAATACGACTTGCCGGAGGCGACACAGGCATGATAGATTACGTCGTGGACCTTTCGTCCGTTGTCAAGTATAATTGTATAGACCGTTCCCTCCTGCAAGACAGGAACGGCATTCGGTTTATGAGACATAAGATTTGTTTTTAGCTGTTTATGAATTTCGGTCTTGCACGCCGCATGATGTGTAGGTCATCGTAACCGATGGCTCTCAGTTCGGAAAGCGGGTTGCGGTACTCCTTTTCATGGGCTGGCCGTGTCATGGCGATCACGCCCGCATAGTCGGCTGCGCCATGCTGGCCGACATGCATGTAGGAGGTTATTTCACCCCGCCGTCCGCTCCACGGTATGTCCGGGAACAGGGCGATGACCTGTCCGTCGGGATAGCGTCTAAAGACCACCTTCGTCATTTTTCCCGCAGATTTCCGTGTCGATTTCATAGTCCCCGTAATTTTTGAATTCATAGTCCACTTCGCTGATAATTTCGTCAACCTCTTCGTCCGTTATCTCATCGGCCTTCGGGTTGTCGATATCGAGCCGTACGGTCAGGTAGATGGTTCTTGTTGCCATAATATCATACATTTTTTAGTGTCACAAAGCCGGCCTATGACAGGCCGACGGTATATTTCTCTATCAGCCGCTTCCGGTACGCCTTGTCCTTTCCGGCGGCAAGGCTTGCCAGTTTGCGGATATTCCGGTTGGCTTTTTCCGCGACCTGCTCCACGGTCGGTCCGGGAGTCATGAAATCACGGCATCCGGCACTGCAATACAGCTGCTTTTCCTTGACCGTCCTGCCACAGGCCGGACACCGGCGCTTGCCGTCACGCTCCAGCACTTCCAGAATATTGGCATGAATGCCTTTCCACCATTCAATACGGTCTATGTCATAATCGTAGACGGTTATCGTGTTCCCGAAACTGCGGGCTTCGACCTCAACGGCAATGCCCTCATCTTCAAGGCAAACCTTCAATACCGGGTCTTCGTGAGGCTCACAGTGCCTGTCATACCAGATGATATAGGTGGGATCGTCCAGTTCGTCAGGCTCTCCCAGACAGAGTTCCGTAAGACCGTTGTTCACGAGAATGTTGCGGATGGCGTCTTGTAAATCTTTGATACAGTCCATTGATATTTCGTTTTATGGTTGTTCCTCATTCGTCAGTTCATCTCCGAAGCGTGGCCGACGAACTGGAAGATATCGGCGTATTGTTCGCTGTAGATATAGAATCCGTCCCGTTTTTCCCCGGTCTCCGCATCTATTCCGTCAGCAAGGAGATATTCCCCGTCATCCGTCAGGTAGACATCGGTAAGCTTGATACGGGGCGTGTCGTGCTTCCCGTACAAGGTTGTCGTGACGGGGAAGTTGTTGTCATCGAGTTCCTCCTCTTCTGTAAGGCCGAGTGATACGCGGCCATATTGTGCCAGGAACTCCAGCATGAATTTCAGCATGGCTTGCTCGGCCTCGTGCAGCCGTCCGTCGATAAAGGCGTACTGGGTGGCGAACAGATGCAGCTTGTCGGCGCTCATTTTGTCCGGGGCTTTGCCCGGCTCCGCATTGTCTTTCTGTATTTTATCCATATCTGTCATATTGTTGGTTTCATGTTTCCAGCGGGGTGAAGGAGACGGTCAGTATCACTTTCTCGTCACCCAGGTTGAACACTTTCAGGCAGTCGTTACTGATAGTCCTTTTCAGGATGTCTCCCCGGTATCGGGAATTGCGTACCTTGAAGGTAAAATCATCAATGAACGAGCTGATGCAATGAAGCACGTGGTCGAATTCTTCCTTACCATACCGTTCCATTTCAGGGAAAATGCCTTTCAGATGCGCCCGCAGGCTCAATATGTAGTTCGGGGTCTTGCCCGTGATTTTTCCCGAGTATGTGATTTTGTATTTCCTGTCCATGATATGCCGTTCCATTTAATCGTTACTGTCATACCAGCCCTCGATCTCATCGAAATAGCCGTTCGAGTCCCATTCTTCCAGCAAGGTGGTCGGGTACGTCCATTCAAGGCTGTAAAACAGATCCTGGCACACCTCTTCATTACCCTTGCACAGGGCGAGCAGTGAGTTATGCGTGAAACAGCCGTCACTGCTCTCCGGCACACGCCAGTCCTCACGGTCTTCTGCCGCGTATTCGGGTATATAGCACACTTCATCGGGGCGGTTGAGAAAGGCATCCTCGTTCTTGTAGATGTTTCCTTCCCCTCCGTATTCCAGTTCATAGAACACACCTTCCGGCGTTTCTATCCTGTTGCCAATCTCTATCATAGCGTTGCCGTTTCGTGGGTATATATAATCACCATCCGGGAGGAGAGCACCTTGTCGCGTACCGTGGGGTTGGCGATTGCCCAATCGGAATGGAAATGCATGTCCGGAATGGATGCGGTGTCCACAATATCGCCCCCGTTTTCCAGATGGAGATAATCCGGCTGATACAGGTCGCAAAGGAATTTGCCGTCCGTATCGCTGATGGCGTATATCTTGCCGTCGAGTGCGGCCGTCATCTCCTCCTCGCTGCGGTAGACCAACAGGTATTTACAGCCGGTCTTCATCTCTTCCGCAATCCGCTTATGCAGTTCTTCAGGAGATAATTCACGCAGTCTTGACACGACCGCCCCGATACTTTCCACGGCATCGTAGCTGTCCAAGGCATCATGGCAGGTCGTTTCAAACTCCTCTTTCGGACGACCCGCAAAATTGATGGTACGGACTTCCTGCCCGTGCCCGCCGAGCAGGTAAAAGGGCGTACCGTTCCATTGTTCCTTTCTGACAGAGAGCGGCCGGGAGCATTCCCGTGTCTGCCGGTTCACAACGGCATACAGTTCCAGACTTTCCCCGCATTCCATACGCAGGATATGCCGGGCGAACTCCGTAAATGTCATGATTTTGATTCCTTCCCCGTTCGCCGTGAAGAAATCCTGTCTTGTCTGTTTCATAAATCCGTTTTTTTAAGAGTAGGTAATCGTTTTGTATAAGGGGTGGAATACTCACCTCGTTTTGAAAAAAAAGACCGCCGCAGCCGTAGCCGCGACGGCCCGTCATCATTATGGCATGTGATGAACAGGTTCTATTTTCGTTATTCGGCCTCGTAGTACGGTACGCCGTGCCTTACCACTGCTTTTTCCATTTCTTCCCACCAGATTTCACTATGGCGGTCATTGTCAAAATCTATGGGCTTTCTTTTACCGAGCCGCAGCCGGTCCCGTGTCTCCATTTCCGTTTCGTACACAATCTGTTCCATTTCTTCGTCCGTAACATGGTAGGTATCGAACGGCTCCGGCAGAGATTCCAACTCCCTGCGTGACAGCTCGGATTGCCCGCAGGTGAAAACCTTGTCATAGAAAGCGTCATCTTTCGGCGGCAGTTCGGGTTCCTGTTCCGGCAGCACATCCAGATAATCCGACTCGTACAGGTAGTTTTCGCCGCGCCCCTTCGTCTGCCGGTTGTTCTTGAACTCTTCCAGATCACTTTCCGTCAGGCGGAATTCCTTCTTCTTACGCCGCAGGTACTCCATCATGTTTTCGAGGGAGGAGAACGGGGCTATGAGCTCCATGGAAGAACGGTTGTGCCAGGCATCGCTCCGGTACAGCAGGTAGACCTGCGGGCGGTTCCGGGCCGCCTCCTTACGGTATTCGCCGAACTCATACAGGGCGTTGTCGAAACTTCCGAATGCCAGCCGGACTTTGTCTTCGACGGATATGGACTCCCGGCATTCCTCAAAACGGCGTTGCACGTATCCGATGAAACCCACGTCTTCCAGAGTCTCCATGACCGTGATGTCATCAGTCGAGAGCGCGATGTCAGCTCCTGCGAAATTGTCGGCTGACAGCACGTGTTTCTCTTCATTGTATTCGTCTTCCGCCCTGCAGACGGCCAGACCGGGCGTTTCCGCCTCGATCTCCACGACCTTACGGAGCGTCTCTTCGATAGCTATCCGGTATTTTTTCATTGTATGATGTTTATTTGTTTCAGTTCACGTTTGTAGTTTCTCAATGACGGCTTGTGCCCTTTCTCCCTTACGATCTGGCGCATCTGTGCAAAGGTGTATGCCTTCTCCATGTCCAGGCCGTAGTCCGTGGCGAATGCCGTCATTCCGATATAGCAGAAGCCGAACTTCCGGTGCAGCATGTCGGCCGTATAAGGAGTCATGTCTTCCGCCAGGGTTACGGGGACAGCCATTCCCCGGATCTTGAACTTCAAGCCCTCGATAAGGGTCCCGCAGTTGTCGCTGTGGTAGGTCAGGTCCCTGTGGCGGGCGCAGTAACCGATGGTCTCGCCCATGAAGGTGTTGCGGAAGATTTCCGTACGGTTCAGGTCCTTCAACTTCTCGACACCGTAATAGCAGACCGCCTGTACGGCTTTCAACGCTTTGTCCACACGGGGTTTGACAAAGCGGGGGTCGTTTTCCGCCACGATCTTTTCCAGCCACGTGCGGTGGAAGGTTCCGACAGGCACGTCGAACACCTTCTCCGGTGTGCAGTATTTTGAATCCGACCGCGTCATCATCAGATGTGCCGAGGACGGCTCGTATTGTTCTTTCAGGTAAAAGGCCAGACAGGTATTGCCGACTTTGCAGTAAGTATAGTCGTCACGGCTGTTTTTCAGCGACAGCATCGTGGTTTCCCCGCCGTAGAACTTCTCGGGCAGTCCGGTCTGTCGGCAGAACTCCGTGAGGAAATGTCCGGGGATGGCACGTGCATAACTGCGCTCCCGGTAGCACTCCTTCGCCATTTGTGGGGTGATGAACCGTTTGGCAAAGTCACAGATATGGTGATGGCCGTAATCATACGCCGCCTGCGTGTTCGCGTAGGTCTGGAACTTTTTGGGCATCTGGCGGAACCAGCGGAAACACGTCCCGTGCTCCATGCAGTAGTCGACAAATTCCCGCGTCCATACATTTTCAGGAAATTCGGGACAGTTGCCGTTTCTTCGGATGAATGCCTTGCACACTTCCACCGTGAGCAGGGATTGTTCAGTTTCCTCGTCGATATAGCAGTTCGTCTCCCGTTTGCTGTTATCGATGGCAATGACCAGTCTTTCCGGTGTCTTGAACCGCTTCGGCAACTCCCCGAACATGTAAGGGTGTTTCTCCATCAGCCGGTCCGCCAGCATGTCGTCCAGATATACCGACAACGGCTTGAAAAACTGGGGGTCTGTGATGAAGTTTTTTCCTTCGGTCGAACAGACAGCCGCATGGAGAATCTCATAGGAATAGAACCGGGCGGGAACAAGCGAGAGGTCATGTTCCGCCATCTTGCGGTAGTATGCCGCAGTCTTGAAACGGGACGGCACGACGGCATCGGTAACCGTGCTCAATATTTTCATCCCGTCGAGCATCCCGTAATAGAACTCTTGAGTCTTTACCTCAACGGGGACATATCCGAGGATAAGCCCCGTTTTCATGACGGCGTCTGTCCTGCTGTCCGTGTAATACGGGTCGTAAATATAGCTGCGCAAGGCCAGGTATGCCAGTTGTGCGTCCCAAAGGCGTTCAGGTATGAAGGCGAGAATGTCGAAATCCCCGCGTCCGTTTCGGATGACCGCTTCTGCCATTTCTCGGGTAACCATTGCTTCGGGAACGGCCGTGATATTCTTCGTTTTTTTGCGCATGGCGTAGTCACAGACTGCTCCCGAACGGTACGCCTCCGGAATATTGCGCAGCTCGAAGCTGTGCCAGCTCTCCGTGCTGCCCGCGATGATTCGTTCTATACGTCCGGGTGTGAGGAAACGTCCCGGAATATGGCTCAGCACCTCTATTTCCTTGCTTTCGACGGCTGCTTCCACGATCTCTTCCGTGAACAGGTGTTCCGGCAGCCATTCTATGGCCGATACGATGTTATTGTGCCGCATACAGTTTCTTTTTAAGGTTGGACGAACGGACGATTCTCACAAGGCGGCACCCCCGGTAGACATAGAGTATCCTGGATTCCCGTTCGGCGAGTTCCTCAAGTCCCTGCCAGTGCTGCGGTGTATTTATCTTTTCGAGTCGGACATGGTTGTTCACATATACCGTGATCGGTTTCATGCTGTCATGGGAGGGCGTATCTTCGACGAAGAGCGGCAGTTCACAGTATTCTCCCTTGTCCATGACATGCCATCTGCCGTTATCGAACAGGAGGCACGTGTCCTCCATGCGGCCGAAAATGTCTGCGTTGTCCGCGATGCGTGATGCGGATTGCCGCGGTGTTTCCCGTCCGTCACGGATCTTTGAAAAACAGTGGACGGTATCGCCGGTTCCTGTCCATTTTCCATAGGGTGACGGTCCCAGTTTTTGTATGTCGCCCAGCGACAGCAGGGCATCTACCCGTCTGTCATTGGGATAGAACACCCGGAGTTTCCTCACAAGGTCTTTTGAAAGCGTCTCATGGAGCGCCTTGATGTGCCGGACACTGCCGTCCGGCAACAGTTTTCCGATTTGTATGCTCATAATAGTGCTATCTCTTGTTGTTGAAGTATAGCCGGGTCGTCCTTCTTTCGATTGACAGTCCGGCTTGAAAATTATGATTTACAGAAGTCTTCGGACTGGTATCCGGCCATGTCCGGTACGGAACCGCGTGTCATTCCGTCCTGTCGTCTTCCCGTCTTTTCATTTTCAGTTCCCTGCCGGTTGCCGTGCGGCAGAGCGGCAGTTTCCCGGAAGCGGTTTGCTTGCATCCCTCGACGAGCCGTCCTTCGGACACCATTTTCCCGTACATTTCCCTGATATAACGGTATGCCGGGGAGGTGTTCGAATAAACGGACTTCCCACGGAGTGTCTTGACACGCAGCTTTTCGACGAGTATTTCCAGCACCTGCTCCCGGCTCTTGTACAGGTTCCGGCGCTTGGTGCGGAAGGCGTCGAGAAAGACACCCCCGATAGTCATGTCATGAGTCTTGTGGTAATACGCGAGTTCTTCCTCCTCCGTCAGGTCGAGAATCTCGCCGTAAGTGTCAGTACGTAGGTACCGGAAGGTCGTTCCTTGTGCCAGAATCTTCTCGATAAGCTCCATGTGCTCTTTAAGAACAGGGCCCGATAACGATTGGGGATGACAGTACAGGCATGTCTTTCCGAGATACACCTCGGGACAACCGTCTTTGTATTTGTTTTCCTTGATGCTGAACCCTGTTTCCGTGAAAAGGCGCTTTACCTCGTCGAAGAAGCGTCCGGCTTTCTCTTCCGGCATGCGACCGCCGTCATAGCCGGACTCGACGCGGAAGTATGTGTCGATATATATCGGTGTGTCCATTTACAGTTCTGATTTTGATATGTTATATAAAGCATAGCCCGGAACCTCCCGCTCGGGTTCCGGGCATCGTTGAAAATATTCTCATAGACGTATGGAATCGAACACTTTGTCGATGTCCTCCTGCGCCAGCCCGATGTAGCGCCGGGTGGTTTCCAGGTTGGAATGGCGGAATATCTGGTTGAGCAGGATCAGGCCCTCGGCCGAGCGTCCCATCAGCTCGTAGACATAGCGCCCGAAAGTCTTGCGGAAGGTATGTGTGGAGAATGCCCTGATCGGCAGCCTGTACCTTACCTTGAATACCTTGAGCAGCCTGTTGATGTATTCCAGCGAGTAAGGTTTCCCGGTACGCGGGCTGAGAAAGATGTACTGTTCGGGGGCGGGTTGTCCGAGCATCTCGTACAGGAAACGGTTCTTCTCCTGCACGTCCCTGTTGAACTTGATCAGGCGGTTTTTCTTTGTTTTCTGCTCGATGCGGGTCATGGTGCTTTTTCCTAAGATGTCTTTCCAGCGCAGGGTCCTCACGTCGGAGGCCCTGCATGCCGTGCAGAACGACAGCCAGCAGTAGGTCTCCCACAGGTACTCGCCGTCCTTCTCAAGCCCGCGGACCAGCCTGTTATATTCCGCTATGGGCAGGTAGTCGGCTGTCGTCAGTTGTCCCTTGATTCTTGTCACGTGGCAGCCTTTTAAGATTCCGGCAACCCTTCCGAGAGCATCAGCTCGGCCAGCGCCCCGTTCTGGGGAATCATGGCCGGAATGTCCGTACGTCCGGGCTTGTAGATTTCGGTTGCCACGTTATAGATATCCCACGCCGTGAGCGTCTTCTTCTCTTCGGTGAGTTTGAGCAGGTCCTCGGTGAAGATGGAAATCTGGGACTGGTTCAGGGGATAGGTCTCCACCTTGGACGAAAGACGCTTGTCGGAACTGTCATGCGATACGCGCAATGCTGTCAGCAATCCGATGTAGGCGTACATCTCCACCGGGGTAATTACTTTCGCTTTCAGGCGGCGGATGCGTTCCCTGTCCTCGTTCATCTGTACCTCGAAGTTCGAGAGCCACTCGTCTACACGACCGAAAAGCTCTTCGGTGGTGACTTTGTCTTTCCCGTAGTTCGACACACTGCGTTCGGGGGAGAGGATGCACTGGTTGTGGCACACCCTGACGCACGGGCCGATGGCCGCCTGGATGCCGTCCTGATGGAAGGCGATGACAAGCGTCGTGGTCAGCTCGTCCGTTTCCCATTCCTTAATGCGGATGGTCGTATAAACGCGGCGCAGGATATGCGCCTCGACGGCCATCGCCCCGTACTTTTGTTCCACCTGGGGCAGGACGACCACGCCGGGCTGTGCCTTGTTCTTGTTCTGGGCGGCGAAGATTTCCTCCACCTCGTAATTCAGGTTGTGTTTCTGGCAGATGTCCGCCATGCGCTCTATCACCTCGTAATGGTAGATTCCCTTGAGCGGGTTGCCATAGATGTCATTTTCCTTGTGTGTGCGCCGGAGCGTGTCGAGCGTCATCACCTCGACGTTGTTGTTCTGGAAATCGAACTGCACGGGGGCGGCCGTTGTTGCTAATGCTGTTGCCATAATGATTGATATTAAAAAAGTTATACAATAAGAAAGGCGGTGAACCGTTGTCCATCGCCTTTCCGGAATTCATTTTGCGGTTTCAGGCAGGTAACGCCTGCATATCAGGTCCGTGATACTCGGGTAATACACGTTGCCATAAGTTCCGTATGGTCCGAAACGGGCAAGGAAGCGGAAGTAAAAATCTACCGGACGCCGGTAGCTCGTCTGTATTTTGGTTTTCAGCAGGCGGTAGGCGTACTCGTCAGAATTTTCCACCTTGACCTTGCGTCCGTTGAAATAATAGTTTCCCTCCTTATCTGAAGAAAACGATACCTCTTCCTTTGCCGGACGCTCGCCGGCAACGACCCTGAAGAAGTCCTCCAGGGAGCGGCAATCCTGGTATTCTACCGGAATCGTGTCGCCCTCTCGCAGTTTCACGTCCAGTTTGTCAAGCAGTGTCTTGATGGCGGGCGTGTAGATATTTTCGGATTGGAAGCATCTTGTATCCCGCCAGTATTTCTCGAAAAGAGAGCCGGTTTCAAGGAGTAGGAACAGGGTTTCACGCGCTGTCTGCGGTTTATCGGCCAGATATGGAATATACTCGGTCACCAGTATGGAAAGTGAAAGATACTCCTCCGGTTGCAGTTCGCTCTTCTGGTGCAGGTTACAGTGCCTCTCGAGCAGGGAGTCGATGTCGGCTTCCCGCAAGCTTTCGTCCGTCCATACCAGGCAACCTTCTTTCTTGCAGGCGGGACATTTATCCGCTCCATACGGCAGGAGCATCACCTTGCCGCAATCGGAACAGGTGACCAGGTCGCCTCGTTCCGTATAAACATCTACCGTTTCCATTCTCAATCCTCCGCGTAAGGCCATTCAAGGCAGCAGTCATTGCATACGGCCACGCCCTCGTCACTCAGAATGTCAATATCTGTGCCCCCACATTCGGGGCATACCGGTACCTTTTTCTTGTCCATTCGTCGCTCTGCCGCTTCTTCCGTCAGAAGCAGCGGCACCCAGTATGCCGATGTGCCGAAATCCCGTATCCCGTTTTCATCCTGTATGGGTTCACAACCTTTCGTTCCCATGTATTTCTGGGAGTCCGGCCAACACACGGCACGGTAACACTTGTCCCGTTCGGGAGATTTGCCGGTATGGCGTATATAGTCTTCCTCGGGCACGTAAAGCGCCCCGTTCTCCCCGCTTCCCCATGCCGGATAACCGGTTCCTTCTTCCTCGAAAGGAGCACTTTCCTCGGGAAATTCCACGAGTGCATATAACTTGTCATCCCATGCCAGGGAACACTCGCCGCAGTGGAACCGACTTTCGTGAATATCATAACGGATATTTTCCGAATTGCATTTCGGACAGATAATGTCTTTTGTTTTTACTTTCGGGAAACTCAGGATTTCTCCGGCAATGATTTCCATGCTGGGCCAGAACAACTGTTCGCAGTAATCGTCGGCCATCTTTTCCGCCAGATTCTGCATGTCGTCATCGCTGATCTTTTCCACATCGAAACCTTGTCCTTCCAGGTCATCGCGGTGGACGGACGTGATAGGGAAATACCCGGCGTTCAGCTCCCGGATAAATTGTCTTTCCTCTTCTGTCGGTTCGGGTAAGTTGTTGAAATATTCCCTGAGCCGTTGATAAAGTTCTCTTACCATAATTATATTCCTGTTTTTAATCTAATATCCACCAGTCGAGGACCAGTAGTTCCGGTCCATGATTTTTTCAAGTTCGAGGTCGGAACGTTCTTTCCAGAGGTCGAAGTCATCAAGCAGCTCCGTTCCGTCCTCCAGAGAAAGCACAGTATCCTCATTGTCAAACAGATAGTCTTGTATGTCATATCCGGACGGATAACGGTTTTCCCGGATGATTTCTTCTGCAATTTCCTTGTCCATTCGGTTGCCATTTTTTCAGTTCGCCGGTATTGTAACCGGATTCATTTGTTTTGTCTTTTCCTTGTAAAACCTGTCGATGGCAAGGAAGTAGTCCTCCGCATCCCAATCAGTGCCCGCATGCTCAGTCTCGAATTCTTCCGCCCACTGGACGATCTCGGCATTGACGGCACGGGAGTCCCTGTCCTCCCACAGGTTGTCCGCCCCGGCATTGTAGGCAAGGTCCACGACAGCCTCCTGCAACTTGTTGTAGCCGTTACACTCTCTACCGTTGGAACGCAGCCATAAGTCCACGTCGACGGCATCCTCTTCCGTCGTCCCATTGTGCAGGCACAGGCACTGCCCGTTGCCGTTATGGCATACGAGGACCGGCCGTTTGGTGTCGGGGCATATCCGTACCAGCAGCTCATTGGCGGCAAGTGTTTCCGTATCATGCCCATTGAGCATTGCAGGAAGCGCCTGGCTGACCAGACTCAGGATTTCCTGTTCCTCCTTTGTCCCGGACGGCTTGGAAGCCAACAGGTTCTGTATGCGTTTAAGAAGATTGTAAATCATAATCAGCAGTCATTATGTTCTTTCCAGATTTTACGTTTCTCGTCATAGCCCTTGTTTTCCCACCATTCATTGCAGGTTTCGGCAAACCCCTGATGGTTGTCTCCGGCCGGACACTTGTCCTGACGGCAACCCGTGATCTGTTCCATTTGATTTGCGTCCAACGAGTTCCACCATTCCTCCATGCGTTCTTTGAACTCTTTTAAAGTACAGAATGGCTGATGGTCCTCGCATTCGTCGCACCAGTTATCATAGCGGTCTATACCCGTGGTACCGATGAATGTACGGGCATTCGGATCCACCCATGCCTGGGTCTGTATATTGTCTGAACCGCACCCCTCGCATACGACAATCTCGTCGTCATTGACATCAGCGGAGATGAACCCGTGTTCTTCCAGCCAGTGGGCAATCTCAAGCAATCCCTCGGTCTGTACCTGTCCGATGGGCTCATCGAAATCCTCGCCGGCTTCGCCGTTGAGCGTGCAGAGCAGTTTGCCGTTCCCGTCGATGAAAAGTTCATAAACGGTCGCACTTTCATAACCGCCGTATCCGTAAAAAGCGGAATTGTGGACCACCACTATCGGGGAGGTTTCATACTCCGCTGATTCCGCCTCCCGGTAATGTACGCCGCAGTTGCGGTAGAACGTGCCGATGATGTTGTTCTCCTTCTTCACGGCGTCGCGGATTTTCTCCATAAGTGATCTTCTGATGGAGATGATACTGAGGTGCGCATAATCCTTACGGAGACGTCTGTACACTTCCTGCTCGAAGTTGCCTCGAACAGAGTCGAAAGGGGATACGCCGGCGTTCTCCCGGATATATTTGTCCTCGTTAAAGTTGTAGCGCCGGCAGACAATATTCTTGACGCGGCGGAATTCCTCTCCGGCAAATTTGAGGATACTGTTCTCGCCTAGCGAAGTCGGAAAATAGCAGCGGGGCATGTGCACTGTCATTTCACGGTAAAGTGTGTCATCGTCTTCCGGAAAGGTTCTGTCTGTTTCCGGCTTTGTAGGTTTTTCCTGTTCCATGTTGCTTGTTTTTTATCTGTAGTTGAACAATTTCCGGTTTGCCGCCCGTTGCATGGCGGTCACCATATTCTTATGTCATAATCTTTAAAATAGTATTCCAACTCTTTTAATCCTTCCAAAGAGTGCAGCTCGTTCTTTCCGGTCACTTCGATGTCGACGGATACTGCATTTTCATCTTTGATGTTTACTTTGGCATTGTCAAATACGCATCTTACATATTCTGCAATGCATGAGGCAGGCAGGTCGTTTTTTACAATATTAAGTACCATATTATTTATTGTTCATTAAATGTTTGCTACGTCCATAAACCGGGCACCGCTTGCGGTATCTGCATTCGCCCCGGGCCGCGTCGGTATGCGCCCGGTGCCATTCATCCCAGCTCTTCACTCCATTGTCTGTAAGGAATATGATCAGTTGCATGCAGCAGAAACCGCGTTCCTCACGTTTCCGGTCATGAAGGTTGGCCAGCCCGTTATCTTTAGGTTTCATACAGGTTTGATGTTACGGCAGGTTTGCTCGAAACGCCTTCATGGCATATCATTAAAACCATGAGACATGCACATAGGCATCGCTTTGGTCACTGCCGTTGATTAGACAATCGAGTACTTCGATAAACTTTTCCCGGTCCATCCCGACCTTTGCCAGGCAGGAATAAAATTCTTCGGCATTCTGCCGGAAGGTTTCATCCTGTTCTGAGATATGTTTTCTTAGCTGCTGCAGACCCGAACGGGCTATTTCGAAGTCATCGGTATAGGCGTCTTCTGCGGAGTTATCAACTTCGAACATTGTCAGGATATCATAAAAGATATCCTGACCGCCCCCGCCATACATACCCGGATATTTGTATTCGATTTGCCAAACTCTGGCTACATGTAGTTTTCTGGCCATTATCTTTTCATTTTTCGGATTTGTTGTCTTATGCAGTGCAGCATCAATTCGATACCACGGATGCTTTCCTCATTCTCTTTCAGTTTGTAATAGTAGGCGTTCGCTTCGTCGTAGTCTTCCCGTGCCTTGCGCAATCTGCATTCCTTGGCGTCACGGACCTGTTCATGGGACAGGTCGTAACCGATGAACTCGTCCATGAAACAGGAAACCGTACGCCCGTAATAGTGGTCCGTGCGGGTTTCCACCGCAGTACGGATGATGTCGTCGCACCGCCTTCCGAGTGTCCGGAGTACGTCGCTGATATGCCGGTCATGGTACTCGTAACCGAAGAAACGGGTATACCACTCGTGTTCCTGCCGGTTTGTCTTCCCCGCGTAATACTCGTACCATTGGGCGTCGCACTTGGTGTGCCTCTGGGTAACCTTGAATATGGCATACTCTTCACCGATCCATGTAAAACGTGAGAGTATCTCACTCGCTTCTTCCTCATAGTAGCTATCCCGCCAATTCAATTCTTCGGTCTGGCTGAGCGGGAGGAATGACTGTTTGGTGATCCACTGCCCGAAACCTTTGTGCGTGACATGCGGAAGCACTTTCACGACCTTGCTCCATGCCTCGTTGCAGGCTTCATCCAGTGAAGGGAAACTTTCAGGAAAGCGTTCCCTGTCCGTTCCGTCTCGCAACACCTCGTTCCAATCTTTGTCGCAGACAATGAGGGTGAGGTCCTCCCTCACATGGCAGTCGCGTTCGCAATAGCCGTAGGGAGCATCGCAGAGCGTGTACCACTCCTTCGGTCCATAACCGTCGTCACGTCCCAGATAGCGTCTGGGCTTCCCCTTCTCTGTCTGCACCTCCCATACTTCCGTGCAGTTTCCACGGTCGATATGGTGCAGGCGTACCCTGATTTCCTTGTTATCTCGTTTTTCTTCCATGTCGTTCATTTTTAGTATGGCCTGTCTTTTTCTTTTCGAGAATCCGGTAGATTTCTTCAAGGTCATGCTCATTGTCTATCGGTTGCCCGTATTCCGTATCCACGATGACCACCCTGGCATTGGCCAGGTGACATCCTGCTATCGTCTTGTCATAGTCGCTCCATTCAGGATTGATTTCTGTTACCGTGTCAAATTCAAGTCCGTATGATGTCTTCATTGTATTTCCAGTTATTATGCGTATTTTTCTATTTTATGCTGCCGCTTTGTTCTGCCCGTCGATAATATGCCTGCATTCGGCTTCCAGTTCTTTCATACATTCCGTACCATAGAATCCCCAACAACTGTCCAGTTCATTGTCATCGTCACTTTCCGGCATGATGCGATACCCGAAAACTTCCCCGGTATAGTAGTTGTCAAGGGTACTGATTTCGTCTTGCAGGTATCCCTCGATCCGCTTCCTGCGTTTCGCGGTGATGTTCTTCCACCCGTATTCCCGGCGCACCTTGTCCAACGGTACCGCGATGATTCCGAAAAATCCGGAATCCCACGGGCAGCTGAACGGCGAGGTGGATATTGTAATGCCGCCATGGTCGTAGAGGTAGACCGGCAGGGCGATATATTCCTTCAGGAACGATTCCCGGAAATTTCCGATATGCCCTTCAAAAACCTTGTCGATATCGAAGTGGTCATCAAACTCCTTCTCCGGGCGGTAGCGACGATGTGCCGTATAAAGCGTACCGAGATTGTCATACGCTTCACGCGGGCTTCGGGCGTCATCATCATAATAGATGTTGATGCGATACCCGTTATATTTGATTTGATTATATAGATTCATTTGCCTGGGTATTATGTTTTGTTACAAAGTCTTACAAATTGTTCCGTAATCTCGTCCCGCTCGAACTCGTCGCAGTTCAGGTCGAAGAATATACCCGAAGCCGCGAGCATGTCACGGGCTTCTCCGTAGGTAAGGTCGTTCCTGTGCCTGTATCTGTCCACCATATCCCGATGTTCGGCTTCCGCCCGGTCGTGCAGCCTCATTTTATACTGCCTGTACCATGCGGGGAACTGTTCCTTGGAAACCATATGTTCCAGCTGCAAGTCCCGGTATCTTCCCGGTGCCAGCAGGATGTGGCTGTCAATGTAGGACTTCGCCTCGGCTATGATTCCCTCCCTGGTGAAGGGACGGTGGGAGCGTGCCGTGAAATGCACCCATCCACCATGCAACGGGTGTTCGATTTCAATCTGCACACCCTGCCTCCTGACATGTACCACGATATAGGCGGTCTGGCCGGGGAACATATCGTCCTTGAGGCTCACTTCCCGGCAGGCCGGCGGGTCAACATGGATGTAGTGGTCCTGCCTTGCGCCCTCGAGGAACCTTTCAAGCTGCCGCATCGACTGGCAGTAGATGAATGTCCCCACGCGGCACTGGCCTCGGCGGATGTCGCCGTAATAGTACTTTCTTGCCCTTGCTCCGGTAATGCGGGACTCGTCCGATGCCTCGAAATAGCTCCGGTAGGTATCGTCCGTACGGCAGAAATCATATATTTCCTGAAAAGTCCTTGTTTTCATTTGTTACTCCTTTTTATGTATTGTCTTCTTCCGGCGGGGGAAATTCCCCCGTCCTGTAAAATATCTCTCCGAGACGGTCAGCCTGTTCCGCCAGACCTCTCTTCCGGACAGCCGACACGGCATCGCATGCGGCCTTTTCGTACATGCCCAGCAGTACCGCCTCGGGCAGGCGTTTCGTCCGCCACACCTCCTGTGCGGTGGCGAGCATCTCCACCTCGCAGCCCAGATGGGCGGCTGTGAGGATAATGACGGCATTGCCGATAAAGTTCGGTATGCGTTCTTCCTGTTGTTCTCCTTTCATTGTTCCGTGCCTTTAATCCGTTTCGAACTCGTCTTCATAGACCTCGATCTCCTTCCCGCTCTCGCAGATGCGTACCAGCCAGGTGTATTGGAGCCGTTCCAACAGCTCTATACGGCGATAGCCCTTGTAGGGCACTTTCAGCGTTGCAATGTCTCCCGGTTTCATGTCAGGCGGGTATTTCAAACTGGACATGGAAATGGAATTCGCTTATCAGGCTGCAGATCTGCGGTACTGATTTAGGATCCTCCCCGTAAGGGTAGAAGATGGTCCGGCAACGTGTCAGGCATCGGATACCCTGTTTTCGTAACCGGTACAGCAGGTAGGCCCTGCGTCGTAGTTGTTTCTTGCTCATCGTATAAAGGATTATGTCGTTTTGATTAGAATAGCGGTGTGGTCGTCAAACAGGGGCATCTCTTTACGTTTTCGATGTAATGCCTCCATTGAAAGATGCTCATCTTGTGTTAACAGGGATGAGCATCATTTCAATGGAGGGAGTACTAATTTATTCTGACCCGCCACACCGTGCCGCCTACCGGGCGGATGGAGATGACGGCCTATTTCTTACGCCATGCCGCCATCTTCTTTTTGATGTTGATATTGTTGTCCGCCAGCATTTTTTTCAGGACTGCCAGCAACCGCCAGCCTTCTCCGTTTTTATACTCTTCCGCCTTGGCTGACAGGAACGCCAGTGACTGGTACTTGTCCAGACGCCGACCCCGGTCACTGACAGCCGTGCAACCGTGGAAACGAATCAGGTTCTGCATGGTAAAGAACGCCCCGGCTCCCTTATAGGCATCCATCCATGCCTTGCTTTGAGGAGTGCCCCATGGCAGCCGGATACGACGGTCATTGAACTGTCTGACCGCGTTGTAAAGCTGTGTGGCGTCCAACGCGTGCCTGATGTGGGTTATCGCGATGGAAAGCGGGTAGTACAGTTTGGATTGCAGGTCCTCCACGAAAATATTACGGCCGTGTATACGCTTGTAGGGAACTCCCTTGCATTTTCTTGTTTCCAGGTTGCCCACGTGTTTTTTCAGCGCGTTGACATAGTCGCTCGCGATGGCCAAAACCACATCACGGTTGAACCAGCGGTTTCTCTCGGCAAAACCCGTGATGTCCTTGTGTTCCATCTTCATCTGGGCGTGCAGCTCGTTCAAGAGCATTTTCCACTGGTAATCATAGCCTTTCCGGTGAATCATCTCGGTCACCCCTGCCGGCTCTTTTTCACGGTAATGCGTGTATGACATCATATGGAACATTTGTGCCATGACCCACCGGCGGAAGAGTCGGTTGTTGGGAACGGTACCCTGTGCCATGATGCTGCCGAATATCGGGTCGTTGTCATCCAGGATGGTAAGTTTCCCGTCTTTGTTGGAGGCGATATACTCGCCGCCCTCGGCTCCCTGCATGGCGAACAGGCAGCTCACGTCCACACCGGCACCGCGGAGTGCCTCGATACGCTCCCGCGCCCCTTTGGGAAGTCCGGCGGGAGAATTATGGCCGGCCACCACCGGATAGACGGTGCCCAAATCCGAATTCTTGCCGATAACGGTGCCCGTGGCGGCAAATTCCTTGTCCGCGATGGCGAATTCCGTGCCGCATCCGGGGCACAGGACTTTTGTTTCTTGTTTCTTTCTGCTCATTGTGAATTTGTTAATAGTTGATTACTTCCGGGTTCCACCCATTTTCTGAGTATCACCAGGTCCTTGTCTTTTTCGCTTTGCCAGAACCATTTGCCCATCGTTTCGGGATTCCATGTGAACCCGCCTATAATCCGGCAGAGGATATAGAATTCCAGCTCGAATTGCGCGGTATCCCGGTGTTGCCCGTACAGCATGTCCCCGTCCTCGAGGTCACTTTCGGGCAATGCCATGAAATACCGGCGGGACTTGCTCTGGCTGCGCTCCGATGGTATCGAATGTTTATAGCGGCGGTACAGCTCCTCCACATCCGTGAAAAAATCCCCGCAGCCGTACTCCGGCAACCACGGAGCGCCATCATACCTGCCGTTCCGTATCATGTGTCTCCCGTTTACTTTTAAACTTCTGGACTGGAAATCAATCCGGAAATTTGCGCCGTTCTCTATGGCGGTGACGGTTTCTCGGTAAATATCTTCCATTTTCTCACCTGTTTACAATTAATGGCACTCAAACCCCTGGCGCGTATCTTTATAGTCCTGATAAATACAGTAGGACTTCGGTCCTGAACCAGGTAGTTGCCTGGCTCAGGACCAAGCTTGAATACTGTATCTTGAATTTGGGTCCCTCGTGCATATGCGGTCGCGCTACCTTCTGTTCAGGGGACTCATCCGGACGGCACATCCCTTTAAAAACCTGATACGGGCCGCGAGTACAGCTGGAACCTGTGTCATCTGTCGTGTTAGCAGGAGATAACACAGGCTCCAGCCGTGTGAATTGCGGCTCTGTTGAAATCCCGGCCTTGCCCCCTTTGCCCTGTGCTGTTCTTTTTGCGGTTCCCGGAATGCCGGCACGTTCCTTTACAGGTCCGATGTCTGCTGTGGCGGAAGCCGGAATGGCGCCGTCGTATAACGTTAGGGATACGACGGCGCGAGACGGGCTTATCGGGGACAGCAGGCTGAATCCATTCCCCCGAACCGCACGTTCCCGTGCTGGAAAAGACTGAAAGTTCTCATAATACCGGCACATGGCTTTATGCTTCCGATGTATCCCGCGTATGGGTCTTCTGCGGAGTCCGAAGGCGACGGTCAGCCGCCTTCAGACTCGGAAAGAAGACGTTGGTACGCGGGATGCCCAAACCTATTCCTTGAACTTTCCCGGTGTGCTCCGGTAACGGGTACGGGACAGACGGCACATGACTTTAATTTCCCGATACATTACAGGCGCAGCCAGAATCGAGATGGGATTAACCGGGTGTTAGACCGGTTAATCTCGATATGGATTCTGGTTATAAGCCTGTAACGTTGAATAGCCTGCCCGTCCACCCGTTCTGCCGTGTGCCCGGCGTAACTTATAGCGATGCCACCAGCGTGTTGTACACCGCCCGGCTGGTCAGAAGGGCGTTACGCATGCAGCCGACAGTCAGGTAACCCGGTATGTCCCGGTCTGTTTTATCGCGGTTGGCCTTCACGTTGCGTCCCCGTCCCCGGACGATGCAGCCATCCGGTTTGGTTCGGACATATCCCAGACCGCCGATCTTGCACCTGCCCGTCTGAACGGCTCTAAAGCAGTCCATCACGAACTTGTTCAGCTCGTTGAGGTCACTCTTCACATTACAGACCGGCAATACCTGTATCGCCCAGCTGAACTCGCCCTTGTACAGGTAACGGTTCACGGCGTCCACGGCTTTTGCCAGTGTCGTGTCCCGGCAGCGGATTGTCCGCCGCTCGATCTCGTGCTGGAAGGTCTTGATGCGTGATGACGAGAGCGAGACCATGCCGCCCTTGATACTGAATCCTAAGAACTTGAACCAGACATCGGCTGCCAGGTATTCCACTTTCTTGGGATTTAGCTTCATGGATTTATCTTCCAGGCGTTTTTGGAGTGTGTCCATCGCTTTTTCATAATCCTTGCCGATAAAAAGCATATCGTCGGAATACCGGACGTAGTAGCCGTTCATTTGTGACAGTTCCCTGTCTAGGTCGTAGAGCAGTACATCCGCCAGCCAGCTAGCCACAGCACAACCCTGTTTCAAGGATTGATACTTGCTTTGCAACCGGTTATCTTCATCGAAATAGAGGTCCGAGTGGTAATATTTCCTAAGTACGTCTATCAGGGCAGACTGGCCGTGTTTGGCCTCCACCTTGTCGAACGCCTCGTCGATGAACCGTATCGGAACACTGTCGAAGTATTTGGAAAGGTCGGACTTCCAGCCCAGACAGCCGCTATTGCCGGTTTCTGTCATCCGGTGGCTGACTTCCGTAACTACCTTGCCGCACCCTATACCGGTCTGGTAGGACTTGCACGAAGAGTGCAGCATCTCCGGCATCAACTCGAAGAGCAGGTCGTTGGCGATACCCAGTACTACGCGGTCCATCGGCTCGTTTACGTACACTGTGCGGAACTCACCGTTGTCCTTGGGTATCTGCGCCGTGTGGGGAGGGGAAATCTCGTACTTTCCCCGGCGCATGGCATAGGCCATCGCCATACGGGTATGCTCGTCGGTCAGCCGAATAAGTTGGTCTTTCCTAATGTCTTTCAGCACGCCTTTCTCAATGGCCTTCGTCCACCGGCCTATGTCGAAGAACATTTGCAATATCTTGTCTTCATTCATGGCACTCAAAACTTTTTTGGGAAAGGATAAAATTCAGTATGTCCATGCCGGATTCTACGTCACATTCCTGCTCGTACTCCTCGCCCGTGTAGTAACTGTAACCCATGATGAAGATTTTCCCGTCTTTCCGGAGCGACGCGTTCGTGATGACCAGTTCCACGGGGTCACGGTCCACAACATGGAGATAGGTCGAGGATTGTTCACCGTTGTCATCAAGGCTGCCGCCACACTCGGAAAGCAGCTTCACGGACAGGGCGTAACATTTTTCATTCAGGGCTTTCTCCGCCACGTGATGGTTGTTCATCTCTTCCGTAAGTGTTCGGATGCGGTCACCGCGTCTCTGCTCGGGAACCGGTTCGAAAGCGGTTTCGAACATCCAGACAGGCATCCATTTATGGAAGACGGCGGGTCCCAAGCGGCATATGTAAACTTCATCGTTCTCTTTCTCCGTCTCCGGGATATCCATTCCCGAGGCTCGTGCTGCCGCTACGCTCATGCGCTCGAAACCGCCGAGGCAGGAAGGTGCCGACTTCAAACGGTAGGGACGGATGTTTCCTACAGGGACACCCATTGACATAAGTAGCATCCCCTTAAAAGTGTCGGTAACGGGAGTGGTTTGCTGTTTGTTCATTCTTTTATTCATTTTCTGGTCTTTGTACATACATTATGATTTCTCACGCATCCTCCGCAAGGGCCACAAGCCGCTCTTCCGGCAGCAGGAACTCCTCGTCCGTGAAGTAATAGCAGATTTTCCGGTCCACGGCCTCCGCCTCGTCCGATATGGGTGCGCCGTCTTTGCCGACCAGCACGTCTTGCAGACCCGTTACAGAGACCAGGGTTTTGTATTCCCCGCCCGTTCCACGGAACAGCGTCAGTTCCCTGACAAAATATTCCCTGTCATTCCATGTGATAATCTCAAACATTTCCTCCACTTCCGGGAACAGCCGGCACAGGACCGGAAACAGTTTGCAGGCATCGCTCCGGAGCATCAGGAAGACACATTCCATCAGGCATAGTCCGGCATCTTTGAGCATGGGCAGCAATACGTCCGTGCCTGCTCCGTTTGCCTCTGCCACTATCAGGGCTTTCCAGTATCCTTCCTGGAATGAGTCCGTCCAAGGGATGAGTTCGGCTGCCCTGACGGAATAGGAAACCGCGATTTCTTCCGGATTGTCCTCGTCCGTGGAAATCAGTCCTATTTTCGTGTCATCTTCGACAGGCTCCTTTACCGGCAGGCAGACTTTCATTTTCCGGAACGTGTCCGTGTCCTCGTCCGCCCAGTTGACAAAGCCGCCGAATCTTATAAAATCATATCTGCTCATTTGTCATTATTGTTTATTGTTATTTACCTTACAATTCTTCCGGTTCTCCATCGTTGATACTCCGGTAGAAACGGTCTCCGTCCGCCCACTTCTTGGCGGTGATAGCCAGCTCGAAAGCTTCCTCTATGGAAAGGCCGTCGGCGGGAAGGGCATCAAGGAGTTCTCCCATGCATACGTCATTCTCGCGATACTCTTTCTGCACCTTTCCGAGTGTCATTCTGCCCTTGTCCGTCTTTTTACGCCACAAAAGCATCTGTTGTATCCAATTTTTCATGCGATTCTTTTATTAAAGGAAATCCTTGGCATAACTGCGGGCTTCATTGAAAGTGTTGAAGCCGATTCCACTCATGCAAGAGATTGCCCAGTATCTTAATTTCCTGCTTTCGGCACGGGCAAGATAGATTTGCCCGATACAAATCCCGTCTTTGAGAATGTCATGCCGCTTGTCTTTTGTAATCCGTACCATGTTCCGACATTCACTTGTCCATTTTCCAAAATCCGTAATCGGACCCGTCACCGAGATGAGCACCGAAATAGTACCCCTCCGGTGAGTAACTATCGAGCGTGTCGAACAGCGATTCCAGCAATCCCGCCGCGTCATCGCTGTTCCACCAGTCTGCTTCTTTGTCCTCCATGGCATGGGCGGGGATGGCATTCATCACCTGCACGTACTCCGGTGTGTCACGGATAACGTCCAAGAACGCCGGAATCAGGTCCTGCGTGCGCATCGTGCCGTGGGAGATACTCTCTCCCGGCACGGCATGGAGGCGGTTTTGTGTCCTCTCGTCTATGAACATGGCATTTAGATAAAGGGCAGACGGGTATCTTCCAGCATGGAGGCCAGCATTTGACACATCTCGTATGAAGCACGGTTGCGGTCGTCAATGCAGCGTGAATCACGCCCTGCCATAGCGGTAATGGAAGCCTTTACCGTTCTGAAGAATGTCTGTTCCAGTGTCTTGTGGAAATAAGGAAGAGCCTGGGCGAAACGTTCGGACTTGAATCCCAAATCGTTCATGGCGTATTCCAGCTGTTTGGCCGCCTTGTACTCGCGGCTGTTCTCCAGGCTTTCCGGAATATCACCGAACTGTGCGGTCCGGAGCTGGCGTTCCAGTTCGATGACGGCCACCGAAAGCAACAGCTTGATGGCTTCCGGGTTGCCGATACCGTGTTTCTGCCCGTCAGCGGTATGGAACTCGATCAGGTTTACACTGTTATTCTCTTGTAATTCTTTGTAGCATGCGAGGGTCTTGCTGAGCGCTTTTGCTTTCTCTTTATCCATAATTTTATCTGATTTGATTGTTATTGCACACAAGTACGTCCCCAACGATGAAGTCTTTCGACGCCGGGTGATGAGCACGGAATATCCTGCTCGCTTCAAGATTGAGGGACAGAGGGATAAATTTGCCTTCCTCGTTGACGACCATTGTCGTGTTCCCGTCCAGTTCCACCAGTTCGATGTAGCCGCCGACAATCGCCTGCATCTCCTCCAGCGTGAAGTCTGAGCCATTGGCTGGCTGCACGGGTTGGCGTGTTCCGTCCGTTTTGATGATTTCTGTCATAGTTGCTTTGAAATTTTAAGATTCATGACTCGCCAGTATATCCAAAATCTGTTGCAAAGGGAATTTTTCAGTCCAGAATCGCTCGTCGGTATGTTTGCCGTACGCCCGGTATCTGGCTTCCCCGTTTGCAAATACCGCCAAGATATGGCTGACCAGCACATTGTCCGGCGGAACCAACCTTTCCAGTTCCGTTTCGGTCAGTTCCACGAAGCACCAGTTATTGTCTTCCGGCAAGTCCTCGCTGCCCAGTATCCCGTCCTCGTCCGGCTGGTAAAAACCAACCGATATGTCATAAAAGTTCAAAGACTGGAAACTGATGTCATCCTTGAATGGCTTGACGGCTTCCAGCCTGCCGGACTGTGTCTGTCTCCACTCTTTTGACAGGTACACGATTGCAAAGTCGCAGCAATCCCATGCACTGTCAGTTCCTGCCTTGAGCAGGAGGTATGGGGTAGGTTCATTTGAGATTTTCATCGTATTTCCCTCCTTTTATGCCACGCGTGATACCGTTTCACGGTGCGTAGCTGGTTAATGATATGGCCAAAAAGCTTGCGTGAATAGATGCGGTAATGGAACACAGCCGAATACTCGCATACATTGCCGTGAAAGTCCACGTGGGAGCGGTCATCCGCAAAGTCGAACAAGTCGCCCTGGATTTCCAGCGTGTATTTGTTCTTCCGTAGCCAGTCAAAAAACTCGAAGATGTCCTTCTTTTGGGAGTAGAAAGTACAGTATTCGTAGCGGTTTCCGCGCAGGTTCCTCAGCAATGCCGCCATCTCGTTCCGTTCCCGGCGGTCGCCAAATTCGGATCCCGTCCGAGTGGCGAGGTTCTTCAGGAAATATATTTTACCTCCATACTCGAAATAGTACGGTATGTAGGTGACCGTCTTTTTGTACCAATTGACATATTTGACAAAGGAAGCCTTCTTGACGATGGCGGGATGCAGGTTTACTTTCTCCATGTGTTCCCGAATCTGGCGGTAGATTTCCACATTGGAAAGACGTACGGGACGTTCCGCCCGGAAATACCTGCCGTCCGACTCGAAACAGAGCGCGTACAGGTTTCGGTAATACGGTTCCCCGACAAAGAACCAGTCGCTCTGCATGCGGGCCGGAGGCAGGCATTCCAGCAGTTCGTAATAACGTTCCTCCGTAATTTCATGGAAGGGCTTGCAAAGTGCCCGGGTATAACGCTTCACAAGCAGTGTCATGCGTACCGGTGATACAGCGACCAGGTACGGGTTCTTCTCCCTTTCGCGCAGTGCTTCCAGCGTCTCGCCGCCGTAGTCGCTGTGCATGTCATCCGACATCGACGTGAGGCATGTCCCGTCGAAATAACGTGAATCGATGATGTATCTCATGGGCACTGGATTAAATGGTTATTTTCAACACCTGACCGGCGGCATATTCGGCATTGCGGGTGAGCTGGCGCTGCCATGCCTGGTTGCGTGGCGCCCACTTGAAAGCGTTACGCTTCAAGGTCGTACGCATATCGGTATCGGGTATTTTGTCGAAGAGGATTTGCAGGCGGTCTTCTTCGAAGTTGTAGACCACCTTGCCGCCATCGAACGGAATCTCACGATTTTCACGGCTTGCCCGTTCCTGCTGCTTTTCCCGCACCTTGCGGACGAGTTCGGGATACTTGAAGATTGAATGGCGTGCCGTGACGACAGGTTTCTTGACTTTGTCGTTCCACTCTCGCAGACGAGCGACGGCACGGTCGATGATTTCCACGTTGCCATGGTTGACATAGGTGGAGAGTCGCCCGGCGAGGTTGCTGACGAAGAGAGCCCGGCTATAGCCTCGTGCCGTACCCGTATCGATACCGTGAATGGTCGAGGCGGCATCGTCGATAAAGGCTTTGACCTTCTGCCACTCCTCCTCGAGACGCTGTTCTTCGGGCTTGGCCGCTTCGGTAGCCTTGCGAATCGCTTCGAGTGCACGTTCTCGCCATTCCCGGAACGCCGTGACGCTCTTGGCGTGGCTGTTGCAGGCCTTTTCGTTTCGGCCCGTGTTGAAGCGTGCAGGTCCCGTAATCATCGCGCTGGCACAACGGCTGTTGGCGGCGATCATGGCAGAGAAATAGCGTTTGTAGTTTTCCATGTAACGTTCCCGCTGCTGCTCGGGCATCGACTGCAAATCCTCGTGCAGTTCCTTTTCGTGCGAGGCGATGTCTGACTCACCCCGCTCGTCGGGTGAGAAGGAGGTGAGGTTGTAGGAGCTGCACGCCTGCTTGAAATATTCTTCCAGATAGCCCGGGTGCGCCACTTCCACAACTTCCCAGTCCTTGAAGTCCGCCGGGGCGAGGATTTCTTCCTTGCCCGGATTCCCTACAAGATGGGAATAGCTGCAATACCCGTGTCTCTTTCCCCTGAAAAGAAACGCTACCGGTTCGCTTTCCGGGGCATCCACACGCCGCACCATGGTCACACGATGGGCATTTTCCTTTGTCAATAATGTTGTTTCCATACCTTTCTTCTTGATTTCGTTATTTGATTGTTTCCGATTTTTATTGTTGCTTCATCCGGGCGGCATGGTCCATTACAGAGGCGAACCCCACCTCGATACCTATCTGGTATCCGCCCTTGATAGTCGATTCCAGCTCCGCCTCGCTTTCGATCAGGGATTCCGAATCATCGGCATAAAGCCTGTACAGGGAGAATACGTCTGCCTCCCATAGCTTCCGGGCATTTTCCGCCGATACAAGCAGCCACACGAAACCGTCCTCACGGGTTACCTTGACGGCGGCTTCGCTATGGCTCAGAGTCCGCCACTCCTTGATGTCCAGTGCCACCCTCCACACGATATACATCAGCGCATCGTGGCGGCTTTTAATATCAGGGGAATCGCACAGGCGGCTGGCCACATCTTTGAGTGTCCGGAAAGAGTCCGCCATGAACTGCTCCACGACATACGGCTTTTCGGCAATGGCGGAACAGGCATCGTCCGCCCTGCCTGATTCCGGAACGGTCTGAATATCCTCCTCTTCAAGGAAGATTTCACGGTGCAGGTAGTCCAAGTAGTAATATGATTTCATTCCGCTTATTCTTTGGGGGTGAAAGTGATTCTCGTGTGCCCGTCATAACCGAAGGACGGTTTCAGGCCGAAGGCTTCGGCATCACTGCTGATGCAGCAGATGTCCCAAATCTCCAACCCTCCGGCGCAGGTTATGACGGTATTGTTTTCAGATATTTGCGGCGACTTGTCTTTCAATGCAGCCCCGCCGCAGATGCCGCGTAGAATAACACCACGCTGGTGGGTAGTAAGTTCTTTCGTTTCCATAGACCTAATCTTTTGCTTTTACACCGAACATGTTCTCCATTGTACTGGCGAGGGCTTCCTTGAAACCGTCGCTTACGCCCCAGTATTCAAGTAACCCGTTGCCGATGACCTGCATCTGTTTGTCGGTGGGCATATCGCCATCATACCCGTATTCCTTGAGCAGGGCACGGCTGATGATGACACCTTTTATCTCGTTGATTCTATGTTCCTCTCCCATAGCCGTTAATACATCTTTACCCGCAGACCAGATATCTGCTTTCTCGTTATTTCTGTCATTTTCTTTATCCGTTTATAAAAGCATAGGGGCATTCCGCCCCCATAGTTGTTATTAATTCATATTATTTTGCATGATTTTTTCCGGAACACCTATCCGGCATAGATGTACTTGAGCTTGGGCACTCCGTTCTGGAGCACGGTGAAGGCGTTTTCTTCCACCTGCACGTCCTTTGCCTTTGGCCACCATAGCCACGAGAGTTTCCCGTCGGGTTTGAGGAATGCCACGGCATTACCCTGCACTTTCCCGACCTCACGCACGCCGAGGTCTTTTCCGCCCTCGAACAGCCGGACACACCGCCACTTCGAGCCAAGCGTCATTTTCCGTTTCACGTCTGCTAATGTTTTCATACTCATTGCGTTTTTATTATTGCATATAAATTCTGCATTTCCGGTTGCACCGTCTCAGGCTGTCCGCCGAGAGCGGATAACTGCGGTTCAAATGGTCGGGAAACCCTTCTCGGAACATCAGCTCCGCCGTAGCGTACTCCTTGCACCATTTCCGCCGACGTCTCCCACGGGCAGGTCTCGTTTCCGGCATCCGCCTTTTCGGAGATTTCGGCACACGCCATTTCCCACCGACAAACACCGCTTCATATTCCCGTTGTAACACGCCGCTGCAATACGCCGCCACGCTGACAGCGGGCACACTTCCGAGCTGTCCCGTCGCGGCAAGGCTGTCAAGCGTATCGGTGGCAGCCTTGAAACTGGCAAAGCACCCGTAACTGCGGGTGCGCTTTGCGTCAAACACTTCTATCATATTTATTCGTTTTATTATTGGCACATCCGTTCTCCGCTTCCCCGCACAGGATAACAGCGGAAGCACGGCAGGCGGTTCCGCAGAACGCCAGACCGTGCTTAACCGTGTTATATACAAGGTAGGCACAACGCCTCACGGCGCAAGGAAGTCATATCGGAGGGAATTTTAGAAAAGTGCGGGCATTTCAGGGTGCAATCCTGACACAGTGTATATCAATGCCCGAAAAAGCGCGCACGCCCCGCAGTTTCCGCAGCACGTGTGCGCGTCATGTCACTCGCCATCGTCCCCGCTGTCAATTCCTGCGGTGATGTTGCATATCTCCTGCAATGCCGATTCTATCTGCACAAGGTCGTCGATGTCGAACTTCACGGCATCGCAGTCCTTCTCCCACACTTGGCGGGCTATGAAGACGGCATCATGCAGCGACCGCTCGGACTCTTCCAGAGCGGTCTTCAGGTCGTCCACGGTGTACTCCCCGTCCTGCGGCGGAGGTACAGTCCCGGCACCGTTTTTTGCCGGGAAATTCTTTTCGCCTATCACGTTACAGTTGCTTTCGCCCGAAATGAAAAGCGCGTATCCGTGGCATACGTCACAAGAACACGCGCTTACGACGGCAGATACGAAAAGGGCAGGCAGTCCCACACGTTCAGCGGGCTGCCTGCCGTCCTTTTGCCTTTTTCGGGCAGGTTTCAGTTACTCCGTTGCCCTTATGCCGCCTTTTTGCTTTCGTCGGCAACCGTTCCGGCAGGCTGTTCCGCCACCTTTTCAGCCTTGCCGGTCTTGGTCGTTTTCTCGGTTGGCTTTTCGAGGCTGGCGAGGTTCGGGGCGAAATCCATGGCGTTGCGGATAGCCTTTGCAGCGGCATGGATTGTCTTTTGGAAATCACGGTTTGACTTCTCGAGGTCTACTTTGGTCGGCACAAGACCGATACGCGCCCAAACGCTGTCGGTAAGGTCGTACTTCTTGATACGATTTCCCGACTTCTCGCAGATGATGATTTCCGCAGGGGTTGTGGCACGGAATTTCGAGCGTATGCCGTCGGCATCGGCACGCAGTTTCTTTTCCTCCGCAATGGTGTGCCACATAGTTGCGACCATGTTTTTAATCACACGGAAAATCTCGTTGTCCGACTTGTCGGCAGGCTCAAAGTCCGCACCGAAAAAGTGCTGTGCCGTCTGCACGAGTTCACCGTCCTTGTTGGTAGAGTTGTAAACCAACATGATACCTGCAAACGAACCGATGTTTGCATACTGTTCCTTGTTCAATTTAGAAGTTGCCATAATGATAAAATTTTAGAAACACTGCGCAAAATCACGCATTGCGGGCACTCGGGGAGTCGAACCCCGAACTTTGCACCATAGCGCAAAGTGTGGCATTTCCTGCCACGCGCCCAAAAATTTGCCGTGCATTTCACCCTGCACGGCAAAATTTTTCGTAACTTTGTCGCACTTAAAACGTACCCCATAGCAGAGCTATCCAAATGAGCGCATTTTCGGCATATCGTATCTTTGCACGAGTTCTACTCATCGTGTCGTGGCTCTGCGCTGCTTTACTCCAATTTCGGCAAGACGCTTCTCTGGCACGTTCCGGATCTTTTCCAATCCGGCAGCTAACAGTAAGGCGGTGGGCGGCTGGTGATTATGGGCATAACATTGGCAATGCTCTTTTCTCAAGCTCCGTGCGGACTGTTTTTCCGCTACCGTGCATTTTATCTCCGTGCGCACAAGGGCGCAATTATGGCATTATTCTTGCACGTCCTTTTCAGTGGCGGTATTCTCAATACTCCCAGCGACTTGCAAAAGTCTTGACGTATTTCCGGCACTCGGAATAAATACGATTTATCCCGTTCCATAAATTTCCCTACTTTCGTAGGTTGGCAATACTGGTATTATTGCCCCGTGCGAAGCGTGGTTATTTAACGCACTCTTTAAGCGTACCTAAACGCACACGGTGTTGTTTCGGGTGTTACCCTTTGACGGCTCAACAACTCACTTTCGTGTAAACGCCGTTTTTGTTTCTCGCTCTCGGCGGTCTTTGCTTTTCTGTTTTTTAATTCTGTTTTTTACTATCTATTTTTTTATTCGTTTTTCTCCGTACTTGTTTGCCGTTTGTTTGGCTTTCGAGTACATGACTATTATAAAACCGTTTTTCAGAACTGCAAAACTTTTTGAGAAAAAAAATTTGGAACGTTCCAAAAACAGCCTTTTTGCGAATATGGAACGCACGCGCGCGAAGTGAATTTGTAAATAGTTGAATATCAATAAAATAGAAAAAAATGATTTTCTTTGAAAAAAATTTTTCCTTTGCAAAAATCAAAAAAGCCCCGTTTCAACGTATGTATAAAATCAAAATCAGTTTTGTCTATTGATTATCAGATTATTAGCTGCTCAAAATGGATAAAATAGGACTGAAAAGATTTTTTTACTTTCAATTTGTAAGCAAAGATAATGTAAAAGACGTTTTTAGGCTTACTTTATACAAAAGTAAACCTAATAAATTATTGATATTCAATGGTGTAATAAAAATAAAAAGATTAGGGAGGGTGTACCCTCGGGTGCGGATTCGGTCTCTGTCCTCGGGCCGTTTTTTCAAGTCCGGTTTTCCAAAATGGCTCAAAATGCGGCTTTCGGATTGAAACTGTAAGCAGGTATCAAAAAATATACAGTAAAGTACTTGTATTTATCATGGTTGCTTAAGGTGCTGGTGTTCACCATGTCCCATATTTTTGAAATATTCTCATTTGTGGATGCCTGTCCTTTCAATTTTCACGGGTGTACAGACTTTCTGCACGATTTCCGGGTTCCGGCTTGAAGCTGTTTTTTAGATACGCTGAAAACGTATCAAAAAATATATAGAGACACGTCGGTATATTGACTGTTCTTAACCGGATTGGACGACGGAAAAGGAGGATGTGTATTCCTGTCATTCAGTATGTTCGGATATGCTTTTCACAATCGGACAATCTTGTAATGTTTTGTTCCTTAATCATATAGAATATACAGAACGAAGCTATCCACATGGATTCCGACTTATTTGTACGGTTTTTGTGACTTTATACAGGAAACCGTGGAAATGCAGAAGAAATGGGGTTCAGTCACCTGCCTTTTTGGTGAATTATACGTATATTTGCCGTATTGTATCCACTTATGTATGAAGTATGGCATTTTGCTGTTACAGGAAATATCTGGATAAAGAATCGAAAGAATGGAATCATATCATAAGAAGAAAATCGGGAGTATTCCGAAAGACAGCACGGGAGGGTCGTCCATTCGCAAGGGAATGGTCGTCTTCAACGGTGGGACATCGGAAACCGGACTTGTGGGAGATGTCACGGGTAATTGCGTGTCGGTTCCGGTAAGGATGACTGCGGGCAGAGAACTCGTTACCGATGACGCGGTCATGTTTCTGAATGATTGCCGGGAAGCGAGCGCAGAGCAAAAGATTGCCCTCCAACGCCTGCTGAACGAAGGCCATCTTGCATGGGACAAGCGCCGGGGTGTATGTTCGGAATCTCTCTATGCTCCCAAAGACGGACAGTTGGTAAAACTCAGTATCCTGGATGAGCATGTAATACTGGGGGCTTTCAAGGAAATCGACGCAAAAGGACGTGTTGTGCTGTATTGCCTGCTGGACGAAGACGGGAGCCTGCGCTATTCCCTGCATGAAACAGTCGGGTACGCGGTGAATCTCCAGATACTGCCTATCGGAACCAGTGGCCGTAGCAGGCTTTCCGATGCTCTACGCCAGAAAGGGCTTGCATGGAACGGACGGCTGAAGGAACTCGAACGGCTGGCAACACGTGTCAGACGCGGTGACAAGTACTATTACCTGAATGACATACTGGAAATCCGTGAATGCAGGGACAACAACAGGCCGGCGGACAGGAAACGGTTGGAATGCGGGAACTATTTCATGGAGCGGAGGGATGCCGAACTGGTACGTGACTGCGTGCGCTCTGTCGTAAGGCTGAACCGCGACAAGGATGCCAGACGGTAAGAGGGTGACGGTATAAGGTATTCGTTCTGTTTCTCTCTCTTGTATCTGGGGAGGAAGTGGTCCTTTAATCCTCATCTTATCCGTTTTCAACACTTTCCGGTTCAAAAAAAACAAAAACAGACGGCGTGCCGTCTGTCATGATTTGTTTCTTTTTTGGTATCTTTTTTCTTTGCGTCAAAGAAAAAAGTACATCTTTCTTCTTTCTTCTTGTATAATACTACTTATAGTATTGTTGCTACATTTGTAACACCCCTCCTGTCAGATACACGGTACATTTGTACCACATTGAAGGGAAAGATGTGGCGAATTCCGCGTCTTTCCACCCAAATTCCACTATCGGGAGCATGAATCGCAAGCCGATGTTGCCGCTTCGGAAAATTACAGTCGCCTTTTGCAGGGCAGCATTGCAAGAACGAAAACGGTCTGATTTTCACGTGCAGGAAAATAACCGCAAAAAGAGATCCGATAAAACATCTATATATGAAAAATATCCCCTATATTTGCATAAAACTTACATATAACTGCGATATAATATGATTATTCAGTTCACAGTCGAAAATTTCCTTTCGTTCAAGGAGCCGGCGACCTTGTCTTTGGCTGCTTCCGCGCTGAAAGAAAAACAGACCCGGTCCGATGAGATTGTTTTTGAGCTTGAAGGAACGAACCTCTCTTTGCTGAAGAGTGCGGTCATCTACGGGGCCAATGCCAGCGGGAAATCGAATCTGGTCAAAGCGCTCGATTTCTTCAAATGGTTTGTCATCAATTCCTCCAAAGGCGTGCAGTCCGGCGAAAGCATACGGGTGGAAAGTTTCCGTCTCAACCGGAGGACGGAACAGGAGCCCAGTTATTTTGAGGCGGTCTTTGCCGACGAAACGGTCCAATACCGCTATGGGTTCGAAGTCGATGAAAAACGTGTACACCGGGAGTGGCTTTATCAAAAGGGCAACAAGCGCAAGGCAAAGGAGGTGGAACTGTTCCTGCGTGACGGCGATGAGTATGAACTGCATCCCAAATTTTCGGTCGGCAAAGAGGTTGTCGCCAAAAAAATGGTGCGCGACAATGCGCTGCTTCTTTCCGTGGCAGCACAGTTCAACGAAAGCGTCTCGGTGGAAATCATGGGATGGTTGGCCAACACCACGATTGTTCTTGGCAGCAGCGACGAGCGGATTTGGGAAATGGCGATAGCCCAGATCGATGATCCGTCCATGAAAAGGCGTATTGTGGAGTTTGCCCGGTTTGCAGACTTCGGAATCGACGACATACGCAAGGTTGACAATACAGTCATCAGTTCACACCAGCAATATGACGAGGAGGGCAACGCCACGAAGACGGTCACTTTCCCGTTCCGCGTAAACGAGTCGGAGGGTACGATCAAATACTTCTCGCTGGCTTATCCTATAATCGACGCGTTGGATCATGGCAAAAGGCTGGTTGTCGACGAGTTCGACTCGAAAATGCACCCTCTGTTGACCAGTCGCATCATCGGGCTGTTCAATTCCAGAGTGACAAATCCCAGGAATGCACAGTTGATTTTCACGACACATGACACCAACCTGCTTAATGCAAGCCTGTTCCGCAGGGATCAGATCTGGTTTACGCAGAAAGATTCGTTTGGAGCCTCGGAACTCTATTCGTTGGCGGAATACAAGGTTCGCAACAGTGCACCTTTCGAAAAGGAGTACCTGATGGGGAAATATGGCGGTATCCCTGTCATCGGCCAGTTTGAACGGTTATTTGACCTGAGGGAGGAAGAATATGGCAGCACGGACGAACAAGCGTGATCCACGCGCGGCACGGACACTCAGGCGTATCAGTTTTGTCCGTGAGGTCAAACAATCCTTCCTGATCATCTGCGAGGGGGTAAATACGGAACCGGATTATTTCAATGCATTTCGCCTGACTTCCGCCAATATTAAAGCGGTAGGCCAGGGACTCAATACGGTAGGTCTTGTCCAAAAGGCTTTACGGATGAAAGAAGAAGAGCGGAAGAAAGGACGCGAGTATGACCAGTGCTGGGTGGTATTTGACAAGGATGACTTTCCCGATCGGGATTTCAACCGGGCTATCGGTATGGCGGAAGCCGGTGGCATGAGGGTGGCATACAGCAACCAGGCTTTCGAGTATTGGTTCTTGCTGCACTATAACCTGGTACAAGGCCCGATGCACAGAAATCAATATGAAACAAAGCTATCCGGCTTGTTGGGCTTCTCCTACAACAAGGAAGCCGGTACAGGCGGTCGTGTTTTCAGGGAGCTGGGCGGTAAACAGGCTCAGGCCATCACGAACGCAAAAGCCGTATTGCGCCGAATGGAGGGAATACCGCCGGCACAGGCGGAATCTTCGACAACGGTGCATCTTCTTGTGGAAGAACTGAATAAGTATATTTAGCATATTCTGTCGTTTGCCCGGATAATATTGTACCCGGCTACCACCTCCTTCCGGTTTTATCGGATTTTATGTCGCAAAAACACAAAAACAGACGGCAAATCACAACGATGCCGTCTGTTTTTATTCATTTACGTTCCGTGGACAGATACGCTCAAACTTTTCGGTGTCTCTCTTTCCATTGGCTGACCTCTTCGTCAGAGACGGATGCCACGGTCCTTTTTTCCACATCGAACATCCGATGACAGAATGCCCTGGTAGAAAAAGGATTTCCAAGTTCCGCCAATATCCCTACAAGCCGGTTGTAGGAATCCATGTGCCACAGGTAATCGTACATCCCGCTGACCGGCACCCGTTCAAGCAATCCCATACGCGTTGTCTTTTCCACGCACTTGTCGAAAATCCGCGAACCCATCTCCATGTTCTCCATGTAGTACCGCTTGCTGCGCAAGGTGTCGTAACCTTTTTCACGCAGGCGTGTACGGTCTGCCATGTACAGCATGAAGATGACCTCTTCCGGGGTGAACGCGCCGACCAGCCCGGTGAAGCATTTCATAAACGGTATCACGTGTTGCCTTTTGTCGTCATTCCCTTTCATGTCCGTTTTCGCGTTCGTTCGTCCGTAATGTTTCCGCTTCCCCGTCATCCTTAATCGACGGATTGACATAGAACTGGCATATCCTGCCGTTTATCATCGGTTTATACACGGCGTATCCCAGTTTTTTGGCGTAACGCCCCACGGATACGCGGTTGGCGAACTTGCCGGTATGTTCCGTCAGGTGTTCCGACATCTCCCCGACGGTCATTCTGCTTTTCAGTTTCATATCATTCGCGTTTAAATGTTTTCCTGATAAAGGATAGCCGCGACTAATACGAACTGTTTGCAAATGGTATGAATTAATAAGAGGCGGTTCCATGAAATCGGCAAAGGAGGAATCAACCGGTTATACTGATACTTCATTCATGAAACCGTCCCTCATCTATTTTCCCATTATCCGGACAATCTCCCGTATCGTGTCGAAGTTCCGCTCGTCCAGCCATTCTTTGGCCACGTTCCACGAGAGCGACATTCCGAACTTCAGGTTCTCCATGGTGATGGTATGGTGCGACAACCTGCCTTCAGTGGGCTTGAGCCCTGCCGCATGCAGTTCACACAGTCCGTCCTGAAAGAATGTGCACCCGCCTGCTTCCTGTTTCGCCTGTACCATCGGCACGATATACGGGATTTTTCCTAACAGCAGGCCTACCGCCCACCGAGTGGGTGCAAGACGCTCCCTGTATCCGGCTTTCAGCAACCGGAGGATGTCTTCCGGCGTACCGAGGCACGGTATCCGGCATTGCTGCCTGCACAGACGGCAACGGCACTCTACCGGCCGTCTTCCTGTCTTGCGGATGATCCGCTGTAATGCCGTTTCCATCGCTATGCACCCGGTGGGCAGTATTCAGGGTTCCTCTTGCGCCACAGTTCTATGATACACTCCCGTCCGGCCTGTGTCCATCGTTTGGTGGATCCGAAAGTATATACCTTGCCCCGGCTGTTCTCCCACGTGTAAGGCACATCGCATTGCCAGGCCCGGCAGGAAGGAAAGACCACCCATTGCCGCTTCTCGTACTTGCAGATGCCCTCTTCGGCAAGGAACTGGTGCAACTGTCGCGGCGATATGCCGAGTTCGTCAGCGATGCGCGTGCTCTTGAACCAGTCCCTGTTCTCGATAAACTCCTCGTAGAATACGATTTTCGGCAGGGATTCACTCACCACCTTCCGCAGTTCCAGAATCAGTCTCGTCGCCGATTCCATATCCTGCGGCATGGGACAATCCATACAGGGCAGACCGGGTGCCGCCACCCTGGGGCGTTCGCGTACGATTGTCTTCCCTCGTTTCACGGAGAGTTTGCCGATAGCCTCGCCCAACCATTCCGCCAAAGACAGGTCAGGGGCGATCCATCTGGCCAACGGTATGACAAGCGGTGATTCCAACCAGGTCGCACCGTGCCCCCGCCCCCGTGTGGTGAAGACTTGCGACTCGTATTTCCCGGTATGTCCGTTGCCGGCCATTTCCCTGCGGAGCATATCCGTGGAAGCGATGCGTAGCCATTCAGACGGGATTTTCCCGAAGTGCATCGTGATCTGCGTGGCGTTGACCATCAGCTTGTCGCCGACACGCCGGAACGTGACGGGGAACCCTTCCTCGAAGTGCATGACGATGTCGTCCTGCGGGACGGCGTGCAGCTCCCCGGCTTCCAGTTCCAGAAGCTTGTTGCCCCACACTTCCAATTCATCAAGCAGGTCACGGGGTATAATAGTCTCCTTGCGTACCAGTTGTAAAAGCCGACGCATATCGATGGGACGGAAACCCCACTGTTCCCTGCCGTTTTTCCGGAAACTGATTTTCAATGCCGTCGGGCAAACACGGGCGATGGCGCCGTTTTCAAGCAGTTCGTCCCGCTTGAGTATATCGCATATATCCACGGCGCAGATATGGAGCTGGCCGTTATGGTTCCGGGAAACCCTTATGTTCCAGTCCCGGAACGGAACATTCCTATTTTCCCTCATAGGTATTTCCTCCTTTCTTTTGGTTATCAGACTTACGTTTGTTTTCAAGCAAGGCTCTCTTATGTGCCATCTTGCGCACCGGATAGTACGTGCGTTTCTCGCCGCAAAGGGCGTCATAATCTTTCAGCATCAGTGTGCCGAGGTCGGCCAGCTCGATTTCCACATCCGGATGCAGATGCCTGAAATAGAGTCCGCCGCTGCATACATACTTGCCCGTGCAACAGAATGAGATAGCCTGCAAGTTGCCTTTTGTCAATTCCGCCGCGCTGTGCAGCGAGCGCGTGACCGCTACAAGAACCTGTGCCCCGTTGAAGATGAGCACCATCTTGGGTCGTTTAAATGTGCTGCGTCTCATGTTGTTCTAAAATTTGCGTTAATTCCTCCTTTGTAAATCTAAGACCGGCAGCCTGTACCAGCCAAGTGTCTGAAACCGTAAATCCACCGGACAGCAGTTCGTCCACGCGCTCCAGAAGGTAGACACCGAACGCGGGATCGATGTAAACGACAAATAATAGAGCCAGACATTCATCAATTAACAGGTGTCCCGACGCCTCGTCACGGATGATCATCTTTTCCCTGTCTATTCCGTAGGCGTCTGCCAACGCCGTTGCCCAGTGATGGAAAGCGACACGGAAATCACGGACATTATGCCGGCGTGCATCTCCTTTGGCCTGGATGAAGCGTGTCGCGTCGAAATAGACCGGTCCGTCTTCCCGTAACGTTCCGAAAAGCAGATCGGGGAACTCCCTGTACCGGATTATCCGGCAGGGAATCTTTTCTTCTTTCATGTTCTCTTTTTCATTGTTCTTGGATTTGTATCTAACGTGGTGCAAAGATATATCTTTTTAATATGAAATACACTATAAATATATACATAAATTACACTTTTAATAAATTGTTAATTACTGATAATAAGATATTTACAACGCAAATAAAACCGAAATATCTATATATTTAAGTTGCATATTTCGGTTTGTAAATCAAGCATTAAGAGTCCCGTTCTCCATATATTCTTTTAGCCGTAAAAACCTCTCTTGAGGATTGTCTCTACTCTTTGAACAAGAAACAAAAAAATTATGGCTACATCGGACAAATCATTTAACGGGGAACTCTTGGAGAGTATTTTTAAGACCTCCAAAAAGACAATTCAGGAGTATGTTCGCGAAATCGAGCGCAACAACCGCTACCGTTCATGTCGTCAGGATACCGGTTCGGGATATATTCTCGATGACCGCGCCCGGCTCATTGACCTGTATGAAGCCTGCCTGCAACAGGACGCTCATATACGTTCCGTTGTCGAGACACTGGAAAGCCAGATTCTCGGCGACCGCTATATGCTTGCCCGTGTAAACGAAAAGGGAAAATACATCAAGGACGTGGCGAACTCCCTGAAGATACAGGGTTCGCAGTTCGACAAGATAATCAAGGGCATAGTGGAATCCAAACTCTACGGGTACACCCTGCTTGAAATCATGCCGCATACTGACCCCAGAACGGGCAGGCTGGCGGAAGTCAACATCATCGAACGGCGTAATGTGTTACCGGACCAGAAAACGGTACTGAAGCGGCAGGGACTGTGGGAGCCGCATTGGGATTTACATGACCCGGCATATTACCGTTGTTATGTACTGGTAAACTCCGGCGACTTGGGACTTTTTTCCGCCACGACCCCTTTGATACTGGCCAAGAAATTCACGGTGGCCAACTATGTGAACTTTTCCCATACTTACGGACAGCCGATTATCCACGGAAAGACGGTCAGCGAGAGCAACGCCGACCGCAAGAGGCTGGCTAACGAGATAGCCAACGCGGCACAGAACAAGGTGGTGGTTACCGGCATTGAGGACGAGGTCGATATCAAGACATTCACCATGTCCAACTCGGAAAAGATATATACCGGGCTTATCGAGTTTGTGAACAAGGAAGTTGCCAACCTCGTGCTCGGCTCCGAGTCGATGGCCGGAGGGATGCAGTCGTACGTGGGTTCCACGAAAGCACACCAGGACATTTTCCGCGACCGTATCGAAGTCTACCGTCGGTATATCGAAAACATCATGAACGAGGAGATAATCCCCCGCCTGGTGGCTATCGGGTATATCCCCGGAGGATTGGAGTTCCGGTATTCGAACCGGATAGAGATGAGCAACGAGGACCGCATCAAGCTCTATTCGCTGATCACGGACAAATATGAAGTGGCGGCCGATGAGATCGAGAAAGAGTTCGGTATCAATGTGGGCCGGCAGCTCAATGTTATCCCGGGATTAGGTTTCGGAGCCGAAGGCGGCTCATCCGGTCTCAGCCACAACGACCGGGGCATCATGTCGGACGAGGAGTATTTCCGGCGTTACGGACGCCCCCGGGGGGCGAAGGTCGGAAATTTTCTGCGGGGAGCGGAATAGAAGCCCGTCTTCCGCTCCCGGACAACGCTCCGTTCAGAGCTGTCAGGGCATCTGCAACCACGGAATCCGATACGGAAAAGGAGTATCGTGTCATTTTCGATGCATTCCGCAGGCTGATCCTCTATTGGGAGAACAGCGCGGAACGTCTCGACATTATAGAGGACATCATCACCCTGCGTGCCTCTTTCCTCATAGACCGTGCGCTGACAGGTCTGCGAATCGACATGGACCGGGCATTGGAGATACTGAAAAATCACAACTCCTTTACAACAGAGAGGGAACGGCAGCAGCGTGACATCCTGATTGCAGCCATAGACAACCTGGTGGATTTTGCCGCGGCAGAGGAGTATTCCATGCTCGGGGAACTGCCCGAGACAGCGGATGAACAGGACATGGAAGCACACGAAAAGATATGCCGCAGGTATAACCTCGTCCATGCGGAGGAAGAGAACAACCAGGTATTCTTCGCGGCCTCGATGGCCGCATGGTGGATGGCGGTGGATATGGATACCGTGCTTACCTACATGACACAAGGCGATGAACGGGTACGTGCCTGGCATCTTTCATTGGAAGGGATTTCCTTCCGCAAATCCGAGTTTCCTCCGGAACTGATACCGCCGATCGAATGGGGATGCCGCTGCTTTCTGGTCGCGGAGGGGTTCGCCGCTGTCCGGGCGGCTTTGCCGGATAAGGGAGACTATCTGGAAAAGGTGGATCCGGTCTTCCGGGAGAGCCTGGCAACCGGCGGGCGTATCTTTTCCGATGCGCACCGCTATTTCTCCGTCCCGCTTCCGGGTTACATGAATGATATTGTGAAACGCATTAAAGGAAAGTTCGCCTATGCCCAAGATAACGCTTGATGAGTTTTGCAGCCACTGGGTAAGCAGGACCAGTACGCGCGTCATGGCCAGCCGGCTAGAGTTCAACGTATTCGACTTCGCAACTGCTGCCGGTGACTATACCAGGCAGCAGTTCCTGTCCTCATTCGCTTCGGGGGGATTCAACGGTAGCAAATGGGCGCCTCGTACCTCCAAATGGGGAAAGAGGTTCACCCATCCTCTCATGAACGATACGGGGACTCTGGCCCGGAGCATACAGTCGGAAGCCGGCCGGACAGACATAGTGGGACGGCGTTCGGACCGTACGCGCATCTTCCGGAAAGGCGCCAGGTATTGCATGTGGACTACGGAAAAGAGCTTTCCAGTCAAGGGCAAGCGGGGACGCAGCAAGGAGCGTTACGGGCATTATGCCGCCATACACAATACCGATCCGAAGTTCGGGCTGTACACGGTAAACCAGTATTCCACGCGCCGTCCCGTACACCGGCAGTTCATCGGATTCTCACCGAAAACGGACGACTATATCGCCGTCCATTTCATAGATATGATTTTTAAAGGATTTCCACACCAGCCGCTATGATAAAAGACAAACACCCCGCACCACAGCCCGCACAACCGTCGGCACCGGCGGAGAGCCTGCCTGAAGAAGTTTCCGCGAACCCTTTCGTGGAGATATACCGGGCCGTTAAGCGGGCTGTCCTGACCCTGCGGGAGAATCCGGACGACCCGTTGTCGCCGCCCCTGTTCAAAACCGTCGCTATCGACAACGGCCAGTTCGCCCGCATTGTTCGTGACGATAACACGGAGTATGAGACTGTGTTCCCTGCCGTGTTCATCCACTTTATCAACGTGAGGTACCTGGTACAGCAACAGCGTATCGGTGAGGGACGCGCCACCATGCGCGTGCGGTTTATCCTGAATACGCTCAACAATGCGGACGAAGACAAGGAATGCGAGGCGTTTCTGGTCTTCCAGCGGCTCAATGTAGCCATACAGGATGCCAAGAACCATGAGCCGGCGCTGAGCGAGCGGTGCAACCTGACCTATTTCGACATGCCGCTTTCAACCAATATGTTGCAGGCGTACTGGATAGACTACGAGGTATGGTTCAGGGAATCTTCCGCGTGGAAATACAGGGACTGGGTAAAAAGGTATGTGGTCATGCCCCCGTTCACCCAACACAGCGATGCGCCGCAACATGACAGCGGCGGACACGGCTTCCATCCGCGTCCGGAACATGACGAAGTATCTGGTTTTTCGGATACCGGATCGAAAAATTGAAATCCATGCAGGAGATTTATCCGCACTGCGTATAAACAGACATGAATCAGCAGATAATACAAGACTCATGATACATTTTCTGTACTTGCTGAATTTAGAATGTTCAGCATGCCGGTCTTGATACAAATAGTTGCAACCGGTCTGTAATTTGAACAATCTATTATACTGTAAAGATAATCGCATTTCCATAAATGGATGGATTCTCATATTTCCACTTCCATAAATAGCAGTGCAAAACCTTTTCTTTTCCCACCGCCTACTCTTGTTCAAATAACCCTTGCATATGGATATGAACACACTTCAATATGTCGTCGGAGAGGCGAAGGCAGGCCAGCCGGCTGTTATCCGTTTCTTCGGTCGCGTGACGGAAGAGACGACCTCACGTTTCAATGACGAGTTCGACTTTTTGGAAAATATCATCCGTCCCTCCTGTATCCGTGTGTTGATCAACTCGGAGGGCGGCAGTGTCCTTTACGGCATGTCCACCTATTCCACCATCGCCAATGCCACGGTGGATACGGAATGTATCATCGAAGGGGTCGCGGCATCGATGGCCTCCATCATCTGGGCGGCGGGCAAGCGTTCTCTCATGCGTGATTATGCCATACTGATGATTCATAACCCGATGTTGCCGGACGATGACGGAGGGGAACCGTCGGACATGGTAACGGCTTTTACCAAACAGATCGAGACGATTTACCGGAAACGGTTCGGCCTGAAAGCGGAGCATGTGCGGGCCATCATGGACGGACAGGCAGGAAAGGACGGGACCTATTTCGACGCACAGGCTGCCGTCAAGGCCGGCATCATACCTGCGGAGCATGTCATCCATACCTCGAAGCAGCTTTGCCGTAAAGTGCATGACGAGATAGAAGGATTGACCGATACGGCCGCCATCCAGGAACTGATGAGCCGTGTCAGCGCGGGAAATAAACCTTTCAAAGGCATTGAACCTACTCTTACAGAAACGGAAAACGATATGGCAAACGAAAACAAGACACAAGGCTTTGAGTACGGGGCGATTGCAGCCTCGCTGGGCATGAAGGACGGTGAGGTCAAGGACGTGATGGCACGTATCTCTGAACTGGCCGCGATGGAACCCAAATACAGAGAAATACAGAAATCACTGAGCGACGCGCAGACCGTCATCGCCGGAAAAGACGCCTCCATCCGGAACTTGCAGACAGACCTGGCCGCAGCGACGGCACGCCTTTCCGCCTACGAGCAGAAAGAGAAGGACGAGCAGGCTTCCCGTATCGAGACATTGGTGGAGAATGCCATTGCAGAAGGCAAGATTGACCGTGAGGCGAAAACGCAGTGGGTGGAGATGGCCGGTTCCAACTTCGAGTTGGCGGAAAGCACGCTGGCTTCCATTCCCGCGCGGGAGAAAATCTCGAAGGAAATCGCCGATGACCCTGCCAACATCCAGGCCACGGCGGAAGCGACAAAGACCGCCGAACAGCTGATGGCCGAGAAGGTGGCGGAAGTGGTCGGTGCGGATTTCAAGTTCCGAAAGCTCTGACAGACTATCCGCGGGCGTCCGCCCGATTTTAACTGACATGCCGGAGACCGCAGTGTCTCGCGCGGAAACAGCAGGTATCCGCCAGTCGGCCGAGTTTCATTCTTCAACGGAAAACTTAAAACGACAATGGCTGATACAGTAAACTTTCTTCAAAACGGGTATAGCGGCGAAGTACTTGAGGACTTGCTGACCTATACCGTGCAGGGCAATGATACAGTCCGCGAGGGACTGATTCATATCAAGACGGGCATCCAGCACCGCTATACGCTTCCTGCCATCAAGCTGGGCAACATTATCCAGGACAACGTGCCGACCCCACAACCCATCCACGGAGCCAAGGGCGATGACGGCACGAACGAGTACCAGTTCACCGAACGCCATCTTGAGCCGTCCGATTTTATGGTCTATCTCGAGTTTAACCCGAGGGACTACGAGAAGTACTGGCGTTTCGCGCAGCCGGAAGGCAATCTCGTGTTCCGCGAGCTCGACCCGAAAATCCAGGCGACGATGCTCCGTCTCCTTATGGACAAGAAAAACGAGTATATCGGAAACGCCATCTGGACTTCCGCCCGCGGAGGAGAGACGGTGGCCAAGATTACCGCACCGGAAGGCTGCACGAAAATCGGAGCCAACAAGGAGAAATATTTTGACGGGGTCATCAAACGGATCCTCGACAATGTGAACTCCTCCGATGCCGAGGTGGTTGCCGGAGGGCAGTGCATCATTTCGGGAACGACCGAGCTGACGGACGGGGCCGCGGTGGAGGCGGCGCTCTATGCGATGTGGAGGAAATGTCCGAAGCAGATCCGAAAGAAGACATCTCTGACCTTTGTGGTCGGATGGGACGCCTGGGACGCGTATGACCAATATATCTCGGACAAGCAGGTCAAGTATTCCGAGAATACCGAGGTCAACCGCTATCGCTTCAAGGGCAAGCGCATCGTCCCGGTCGTGGGAATCCCCGAACACACGATGGTGCTCGGCGAGTTCTCCACCGGCATGGACTCCAACCTGTGGATGGGGGTGGATTACGCGAACGACACGGACATCCTGAAAATCGACCGTCTGCAGGCCAACTCCGAGCTGTTCTTTTTCCAGATGCGCATGAAAATGGACGTGAACATCGTCCGCCCGGCGGAGATCGTGGTCCATACCGCCTACAAGAAGAGCGAATAACACACCTTTCTTCATTCTCAATATCCACCCGGGGAGCGGAGGCAAGGCCCCGTTCCCCATTTTCATTCTACTGTTATGGCAAAGAAAATCAACACGGAGGAAACTCCGCAGACAGACAACAATAATATTCCTGCACCGGAGGCTCAGGCGGTGCCCGTTCCGGAAACGGCATCGGAAAACCTCGGGACAGGCGGCGAGACTGAAGACAGGCTGCCGGCCAAGACCGCGGGGAAAGGGAATGCAGGGTCGGAGGAGACGACAGAGCCTCACATCCTGTCCCTGTTGAAAAAGTTCCCGGCATATCCGTCGCTGTACATCGACACGCACGGAGGAACCTATGCGCCGGACACGGCGGCCGCCATCAGGGGCAAGGCCGTACTCTACAGGAATCCTTTCTACAACGAACTTAAAAAGAAATCATAATGGCACTCGGTAATGTATTTATCAAGGATGTGGACGGCAATATTCCTTACGATACCGGCTCGTCGGGCGAGAAGGTGACGGGACTGCTGTTCGACGTGTCCCTCCAGCCGACGCTTTTCACGGAGGGGTATGGTAAAACCAATGAGACCAGGCTCAAGCCTGGCGATGTCTGCTACATCACCTCGTTCAAGTCCGCCGTGAACGACTTCGGTATCATCGAACGTGTGGAGGCAACCGACGAGGAGGAGATGAATGTCAATTTCCTGCACGGCATCCCGGCATACCATATCCGTGAATTTTTCCGCATGTCCGGCAATCCGGGCGGTTCAGGAAAACTCTACGTGATGTTCGCGGACTGTTCGGCGAACTGGGATGCGCTGGAAATCATGCAGCGTGCTGCCGGGGGTATGATCAACCAGATAGGCATATGGACGGAACAGCCGCTGTGGAAAGCGAACGGCGCATCGGAACAATACAACCTCAATCTGGTAAAGGGGCTCAACGACGTGGCCGTGGGGCTTGCGGAGCAGAACCAGCCGCTCTCGCTCATCCTTTCCGCCAATCCTTCCAATACGGGGGCGGATACGACTGAGGGGCGTCAGATTGACCTGAATAAAATACCTTCATGCATCTGTGAATCAAGCCGTATCAGCTGTATATTCGGCCAGGCGCATCACGAAAAGATCTCCACGATGCAGATGTGCAACAGGAACCATACGCCCGTGGGATTTTTGGGAGCGGTTATGGGAGCCATAGCAAAGGCCAACGTGCACGAATCCATCGCATGGGTCAAGCAGTTCAATCTCTTCGCGGACGATTTCCAGGAAATAGAGTTGGGGTTCGGGGACATCAACCTCGACGAGGCAGAGGAGAACTTCCTCAGCCTGAACCGGTACGAGTCACTCTCCCCGTCACTGCTGGACGAACTCGACGATAAGGGGTATATTTTTCCCATCAAGTATGCCGGCCGCGAGAACGGGATCTACATCTCGAAAGACCAGACATGCTCACATGGGGATTTCCGTACCATTGCCCGGAACCGCACCATCAACAAGAGCCGCCGTGCCGTGCGTGCAGCCCTGCTGCCGTATGTGAACTCACCGCTGATGGTCAATCCTTCAACCGGGTTCCTCGCCCCGTCGAAGATTACAGCTTTCAAGACACTCATCGGGGATATACTGGCCAAGATGCAGGCGGCGCAGGAAATTTCAGGATACGCCGTCACTATCGACCCGAACCAGAACGTGTTGGTGGACGACACGCTGCGCATCTCCTATGTCCTTGTCCCGGTGGGCGTGGCCGTGAAGATTTATGTAGAGGAAGGACTGTCATTAACCGCAAATAAGACATAGCATATGGCAATAATCAACAATGTAGCATACTCGTGGTCGATGATAACCCTGTCATCGACCGCCCTGGGAATCGATGAAGGTTCCACGACCCTTGAAGGCGTGTCGGCCATCAAATGGTCGAAGAAGCGCAAGGTCGAAAGTAACTACGGCATGGGAGGACGGCCGGTGTCGAGGGGGTTCGGGAACATTACCTATACGGCGAGCATCACGATGGACTATGCCACGCAACAGCTGTTGCGTTCGGTGTACGGCTCGCTGCTCGAAATCGGCGAGTTCGACCTGATTATCAGCTTTGCCAACCCGATGGCCGGCGAGGACTGGACAACGACGACCGTAACGCTCAAAGGTTGCATCTTCACGGAGGATTGTCTCGAGTCACAGCAGGATGATACCAATATCACCCATGAATTCGATCTCAACCCGTTCGATATCCAAATCGGCTCGGGTGATACAATCTAAGCTGTCATGGATGTAACTTTCGAGGGGAAATCTTCTACCGGAAAGAACGAATGGCTCACGCCTCCCTGCCTGCTTCGGAGGCTGGGGCCGTTCGATTTGGATCCGTGTTCGCCCGTAAACCGCCCATGGGATACGGCGCGACATCACTATACCATTGAGGATGACGGCCTGCAACAACCCTGGTTCGGACGTGTGTTCTGCAATCCTCCCTATGACACTGCACTGATTGTCCGGTTTATCCGCAGGTGTGTCGAACACAGGAATGCCGTCGCGCTCACTTTTGCCCGCACGGACACGCGCCTGTTCCACGAACTGATATTCCCAAACGCCGATTCAATACTCTTTATCAAGGGACGGCTCAGTTTTTACCATGTTACGGGGGAACAGGGTGGTACGGCCGGAGCGCCGTCATGCCTGATCGCCTTCAACAAAGAAAATACCGCGGTTCTGGAAACATGCGGTATCGACGGGAAGTTGGTGAAGCCACGACTTCAATAGTCAACCATAAATTTGTTACATAATAACCCGTCTGTTTGCCGGATATTGACCTTGGCTGACAGACGGGATTTATGTATGGCAGACTTAAATCGAAATATGCGCTTCCTTATCGAATGACGTATGCTCGTTACTGAACACATAGCCCAACTGGTTGCATATGCACCGGGTGTTTCCGATGACCTTATTGATATTGCGGTGCGAGTGGCCATATATCCAGTATTCAATCGGGCTGTCTGCAATGAAACCGCCAAGCTCCACGGTAAATGCCCCATTGAGCGGACTGCCCTTGAACTCCGGCGCCATCAGTTCGAATGACGGTACATGATGAGTGGCGACAATGAGATGTCTGGCAGTACTTTGTTTTACGCTCTGTTCCAGAAAACGGAAACAGCGCGAATGTTCGTCATTGAACCTTGTCCAGTCCAGCGGTTCGCTGCCGTAACGCATCCTGCGGAAATCTGTGATGGCTGCCTCAGTTTCATAGGCATCCTGCAACAGGATATGTGACCACAGTGTGGTAGCGATCAATTCTATATCGTTACCCAATGGGATAACGGCATTATAGTGGCAGGTGATGTTTTCCCTGATTTTGAGCGACCAGCCGTTATACAGCTTGTCTATGTCGAACATCTTGTAAAACTCGTGGTTTCCGGGAACCACGATGACCCGGCTGTAATTTCCGGAAGCCCAGTCCCAGAACGGATGTCTGGAGTAGTTCTCATCTCCGATATATCCTATATCTCCGGCAAGGACAAGCACTTCTCCGGCAACAGCCAGCGGGTTGTGCTTCAAAAAACTGCTGTTCTCCCGAAACTCGAGATGCAGGTCGGATGCGTATTGGATTCTCATTGTTGTGTTATGAAATTGGCTTCAAGTTGTTCCAATAACTGTTCTCCGGAAATGCTTTTAAGTCCTGCCGATTTGAAAAAATCAGAGTTTGGCACTTCTTCTTTGACAGCCAGGCAAAACCTGTCAACATCTTGTTTAAGCGAATCAGGAACTTCGTAGGTGTCGGCAGGAGCAAGCATGGCAACCAGCCGGAATACATCTTTCTTGTGCTTGACGATATGTTTGCTGTCCACTTGTTCTCCATTGCTTTTCCGCTCGGTCATTTCTAAATAGGCCCTGCATTTCAGACAGATAAGACTTTCAATGTTCGCAATATGTACGCCCTCCTCCAACGTGCTGTGTTCAATGGTATAATAATAATAGTCATCATCCATCAAAATGGCTGACAGACTTGACAGGTCATCATCAACCGGAATGGGGGTAATGTGGGCATCGTCCGGGAATTTGACAACCCCGATATTTCGTGAAAAGAGTTCTATCTGATACGGGAAATCCGGATTTCCCGGTTCCTTGAACCTGTAATATTCATGCCTGCATTCCCCGTTCCCGGTTCCCTTATTCCTTTGTCTGTACCCTGCGGTTTTTACAAACTCCCAGAATTTTGCAGCAAAATCCGAAGACAGCGCCTCCACAATCAGTATAATGTCTATGTCCTTGGTCGCCCTTGGAGTTTGTGCATATATTTCTTCATGCATTTCACAGGCAGTACCACCTATGATGACATAGTTTCCTTCATATCCGGTGAAAAACTCCCTGAATTTATCAATTCCTCTTACCATATCATATTATTTATCATAGTTTCCAATTCTATTTGAATGCGTTCATCATCCATATCCTTCATGGCCAGAAATAAAGACAATTTGTCTACAATGCCGTTTTTTGAGAAAAAACATGGATTGTAACGCCATATCTCTATGCGGGTCTCGCCATATTCCTTGTCTGTCCGGATTTGCAACCGTCGAGCTTCTTCTTTTGCAATGGCATAAGTGTCATTTTTTTCCTTGTTCAGCATTGAATATTCCGACAAGGCATTTACTCCACTAATACAAAATACTTCATCAGGCAGACTATCGGTATATACAATCCGCTCGATGGGGTTCGCCAGGAACGGCAACATCCTGTCCCATAATTCACGCTTTTTGAACTGAAATATCATACTCTTTGTCTTGCCGCCGGATAAAGCGATAACTTCTTTATCTTTCAGCCATCTGACCGCCCGGTTTACATTGGCATACGACACGTTGAAAAGATCTGCAATATCATAAGTTCCTTTCCCTTCGAGAGACTTTACTTCAAGATGATAAAGGATTATGCATTGGGCAATTGCAGGAATCTGCGTTTCTTCACCTCCCCCGATATTATTTTTATGCGGTTTCAAATCTATCAACAAATCCGGTATGAACATTTGCTTTTGCGGTATGATGAAATTTACACGATGTCTGACAAGACGCCGTACATTATAGGCCGCCACTGTACGCAATACAAATATTACCGGGCATTGGGCTTTTCGCTCAACCAGTTCTTTTTGTTTCCGCATCTGCCCCGGAGTATATGCAGAACTGTCTGCACTATACAGAAGAACTACGTCATGCCCCAACAAGTTAGCCGTACAAAATGTATAACCGGCAGTAATATTGGCTGGGAATGTATGCAAGACATCCTTTTCGACCGGCCTGATGTCCGCCCTCAAATCAAGCAATTCAGCGATGTACCGGCTTGTCACATCTATAAAATCATCTATTTTGCACATAATCATTTATGTTTGAGAATATGCAAAATTAACGATTATATACTATATATCAAAGAAATATATGAAATATATTCAGCGAAATTTCCTTTAAAGACTGATCTGGGAATATCAGGAGCAAAGAAGTTTTTTGTATAACATATGGATTACAAGTGAATAAGAACCGTGTCTTCAACCTTTCCACGATTCTTTGTCCTACTCTTTCGGTGAATCAAAACAAATTCGATATGGACGAAAAAATGCTTTCATTGGAACAGGAGATCAAGATCAAGGAAAAAGCCCTCAAACTGAAAGAGGAGAAGAAACTCCGCAAGATTTGTCCGATGGTCGTTTTCGGAGACACCGCAAACGGCGAGAAAGAGATTTATGTGGCCTACATGTCCGAACCGAGCTTTCCGCAGTTCAGCAAATTCATGGCCGCTTCCAAAAAGGACGAGGTAATCGCCATGCGCACGTTGGCCCGCGACTGCTTCGTGGACGGAGATAAGGAACTCGTGGACGACGAGTCGCTCTTCCTGTTCGGTCTGATGGGACAGCTTTCCGAGCTGATCACCACCCGCCAGAGTGTCCTGGTAAACTTATAAGCCGGTGGGTAGTGACCGACGAGCAGCGCATCCGCCAGCGGATGATCTATGTCCGCCACTACTTTCCCGGCGTCAACCTCGACACGATTTCCGACGAGGAGTTCGCGATGCTTTCCGAAGAGGCGTTGTGGCTGCACGAGCAGATGCTCATCAGCCGTATGCCCGTTCCGATGTCATTGCCGGAGAGGACTCCTTGACCTGCCGCCGTAAGCTTCCGGTTTGCGGCGGCCTTCGTTTCATAATCTCCGCCCTTGCGGAAAGACTATTCTTTTAACGCAGTACCCATTACCATGGCTCAGGAACAGAACTATCAGGTCAACTACTCCATCAACGTGGATGCCTCTCAGGGCACCAAGCAGGTTATCGCCTTCGGTGAGGCGGTAGGCAAGCTGGTACAGGCGAAAGCGTCCCTGACTCCGGCCGTCACGAACATCAAGAATATGATGGACGAGATAGACCGCGTGTTCCGCACCAAGAACGGCAAGAAACGTAATTTCGATTACCGCCTGACCATCGATACGAAAAAAAGCGAAGAGAAGCTGGAACGTATCAAGGGGTTACTCACGGATATTTCCACGCTTTCCAAAGGCATCAGCCTGACCATCAATGCCGGTCAGGCTTTGGACAGCAAGAAAATCAAGGCCAACGCCAAAAGCCTTTACGAGAAAAAGGCTGCCGAGATGCGCAAAGCGGAGATCGAAAAGAATGCCGCCTCGTCCGTTGGCACGATGGCAGACGCGCAGAAACGCATTACCAAAGCCATCGGGAAAATCAACTCCGCCCTGGTTTCCATGGAACGTGACCGGGAACTGCAAATCAAGACCGGGACGGCGGAAAACAGGTTGCAGCAGATACTTTCCCTATTGGGTCGTATCAAAAGTGCTTCTGTCATTTCTTTCAACATGCAGGGAGGCATACCATCCGAAGGACTCACACCTTCCGTTCCGGTGCCATATGCTCCGCAGGCCTTCGTAATGCCCGAAAAGGCCCGGCAAAAACTGATGGAACGGCTTTATGCAGGACAGCAGCTGCATCGCCAGAAACTGGTCCACGCGGAGGAGCTCTTTACCGCAGACCAGCACCGTAAGGCGGCTCTGGCAGAAACCGCCGCGGCGGAAAAGCGGCGTGCCGATGAAGCGCGGGCTAAAGAACGGGAGTGCAAGAATGCCGCCCGTGCTGCGGAGAAAATACGCCGGCAGGCAGAACAGGCACGCCGTAAGGCAGAAACGGAACGTATAAAGGCCGAGCAGGCTGCAAGACGGCAGGAACAGCGCAATGCGATGCAGTCCGTCAGGCTCATGCAGCGGGAACATACTGCAGCCGGTACGCTCTACCGCAGTAAACGCCGTGCCGCCATCAACCGTATCCAGTATTCGAAAGCGCCGTCACTCAGGAACCTCCCGTTCGCTTCGATGCTCAATGCCTATATGGGTTACAGCCTGATCCGTTCGGAACTGACGAAGGCCATCGACTATTCCAACATCATGGAATCGGCACATTCCATCCTCCGTGTGGCGGACAGCGACCTCAAGACATTCGAGACCCGTTTTGACAGTATGGCCCGTCATGTCCGTAAAATCGGCATCGACACGAAATACACAGCCGTGGAGATTGCCGGTGCCGTCAAATACCTGTCGATGGCGGGCATGAATATCGAGACAATCAACAAGTCCATCCGCCCGATCACGAACCTGGCACTTATCGGTGACAACGACGTGTCGTATATCGCCGACCTGGCCACGAACATCATGGCCGGTTATGATATCCATAACGACAGCATGGACAGCGTGGCGGACATTATCTCCTCCACCATTTCCCGCTCGAATGTGAATATCGTGGAGATGGCGGAGTCATACAAGATGGCTGCCGGTTACCTGCGTATGGCGGGCGTGGACTTCACGGAAAGCAGTGCCGCCATCGGTCTTTTGGGCAATATGGGTCTGAAGGGAACGCTGGCGGGAACCTCGTTGCGTGCTCTTTCCACACGTTTTGCCAAACCTACCAAGGAGGCACAGGAAGTTCTGGACCGCCTGGGCATCCGGTTCACGGAAATGCGCGACATCGAGGGGGTGCAGGTCGAGAAACTCCGTCCTATAGCGGACATTTTCGAGGAATTGAACAAGAAGGGCGCGTCGATGGCGGATGTCCAGGCAATCTTCGGGAAAATTGGCGGTAACGCGGCGATGATGTTCCTGAAGAACTACGACAAACTACGAGAACTGACTTCATATAACCGGGGGTCCCAGGGCGTTTCCTCAGAACTGGCATTGGTAAAGCAGAATACGACCAAGGGATTGTGGGCGCAGGTGACCTCCCAGCTGACCGAAGGGTTCATGCAGGCATACGAGGTGTTGGAACCCTCTATCCGCACTGTGCTCCGCACTTTTCTGGCAAAGTTCAAGGCTCCGGAATTTACCCGTGGCCTGGTGTCCATCGGGAATGCCTTGTTGGACATCTTCACCGTGATCGGCAATATCGGCGCATGGGTGACCCGCAATTTCCATTGGATAGAACCGCTTGTCTTTACAGGCGTTGTCGCGACCCGGCTGTTCAAGGTGGCGGGAGCCCTGACGAATATCGGCATCGCCATGGGGTTTATCGGCAAACAGTCTGCGGCCACGACATCAATCAGTGTCGTGCAGGGGCTGCTGGGGGCGGGTGGTATCGGTAAGGTTTCGTTTGCCCAGAAGCGGGCCATCGTGTCGGCCATGCAGTCCGCAGGCGTGGCGGGACGGGGAGCGATGAACCGCGCCTTGATGGCCGGGGGCGGTGTCATCGGAGCCAAAGGAGTCCTGCAGTCGCTGTTTGCCACACAGGTGGCTACCGGCAGCGGACTGACCGGTGCTGCCGCCTCGTTGAGTGCCATCAGTACAGGCGCGGTTGCCGCCACGGCAGGTATAGCCGCATTGGTCGGGACTTTGGGATGGGTGGCTTACAAGACCTGGAAGATAAAGGAGGCGAAGGATGCCGTACTGGAAGAGATCGAATCGAACCGCAAGTACCGTTATCCGTCCATAGAGGCACTTTACTCCTCCCTGAGCGAGACCTATAACATGGCTGTCAAGACAAAGCGTGCCGTGGACGAGGTCGTTGCCGGCAAAAGTATCGAAGAGGCTTCGGGACATAAAATCGGAGCCTTCACATCCAACTGGTGGGCCGGGTTCTTGGGGGAATTTGCCATCGCTTCATCGGAGGGGATGGTATCGCGAGACCATGTGTATAACATGGACAAAGCCCGTCAGGATGACATAAGGGATGCGCTTGTCACCCTTGCCAAACGCGACAGCCAGACACGTATCGATGCCGCGTACGCCGAGTTCGGGAAGATGGGTACGGTATTGGAAGTGGACGCTTTCCTCAAGACGGTAAAGGAGCGTTTCGGGCAACAGGAGAAGGATCTCGACAAGTCTTTGTGGCGTATGCAGGATGGCAAGGCCGTCTATGTGAATGATATCGGGGACAGGTCGGAAGCGGTTGCCGCCCGCACATACGACTATGCCCGGTACATGAACACGCAGACCGTTCCGGAGATTGTGCGTGCCGCCACCGCTTATCGGAATGCCATATCGAGTGCCGCCAATGCGCATGAGCTGATGCGTAAGGGAGGGTTCGACTTTGACCAGTTCAGGGCCTGGGGATTCGAGCAGGACGAAAACGGGCTATGGAAACAGCGGGCACTGGGGCAGAACGCCACCGATGCGCAGCGTATAGACAACATCGCGCATCGCAAGCTGGCACATACGACACTCGTGAAGTTCTTTTCATCGCTCCGGCAGACTTTCGGAGGTTCGGCGGAGGCAGCCGAGAACATCCTCCGCGTGGCGGGCTTCACTCCCGACCAGTACGGCAACGAACCGGATTCCAACGATACACGTCCGTTTGCTGCCAACCCGATTACCAACACGCATCTGGATGACGGAGGGGCCGGCGGCAACTATTCCGGCACGGGGCGGTTGTCCTCGGCGGCACCTAAACAGGTCATCGTGAACATAGAGAGCCTGCTCAGTGTCAGGACCATCGACCTGATGAAGTCGAAGGAGGGGCAGACGGAAGAGATACAGAACCTGAAAGAACAACTGGCACAGGCGCTCATCGATGTCGTGCATGACTTCGATGCCTCCTGGAACGCATAAAATGAAAGGATTATGGGAAGACTGATACAAATCGCGGCCTCGACTTTGTTGAGCGGAGGCATACTCAACCACGGTTCGCTTGGCGGATACATCAGCAACGCCACGCGTCTGGCGTTGGGCATGGGGCTTGCCGAATTGCAGGACGGGCAGGTACATTACTTCTCCAGGCACCATGACCTGCTCAAACGGGCAGCCATACAGGTTGCCTCGCAGACGGCTTACGGGTTGCTACGTTCCTATCCCCGATACCTCAAATACTGGGAACAGCAGGTGCGGGACAAATATCTTCAGACACAGTCGCAGTCCAGCCTTGCGAACAAGACCGGACAGTACTACCAGCTCATCAGGGAACAGCAGGCGGTGGCGCAGAAGAAAAACCATATCGATTCCATCGTCGGCCGGACAGTGGCGGATTTTCTGGAACTGTCCATATCAGAGGAGGGGAAGTATTATGACAACAGCGAGTGCAAGGTTTTGCCGAACAGCCGGTATGGACTGGTGACATTCGTGGACCTGGGACCGCAGGTACAGGTCAGCAGCCGGAACAATATCCTGCTGACCCGGGTACAGGGGCGGGACTATACCCGCAAGGAATATATATCCGGGGGTGACCTCGAGATTACCATCAACGGCAAGATCACCTCCAAATACCCGGACGTGTATCCCGAGGCGGAAGTGTCCAAGTTTATCAGGCTGGTACAATACAAGGGTGTCATCGATTGCGACAACACGGTATTGCGCCAGTTCAACATTTCACGGTTGATTATACAGGGCTATACCTTACAGCCTACGGATTGCCGGAACGTGCAGCCGTATTCGCTGAACTGTGTCGCCGTGGAGCCATCGGAAGCCGTGGAACTGAAACTGGCGGAACAGGAAAAGGTGGACACGGCCATCAAGCACACGAACAAGTGGATCAAGTATGTTAAATTCGGTACGGAGGTCATCGACCCCGCCTCGTTGCTTAAACTGACACGTTTATGGGTATAGCTGCAATGGATATCCTCTGCTGTCGCATCACCATCGGGGATGCCGACCCATCCAATCCGATGAGGATACAGAACGGCGTGGAGATTACGGAAGTCCAGTCGCTCGAAATCAACGAGAGTTACAAGAAGCTGATCGGAACGGCCAAAGTGATATTCCCGAAAGGGTCGGTATGCCGCTCCACGATTATCGGGAACGTGACATTGGAGGGCAAGGACGTGTCGAGGATAACGACGGAGGTGATGCAGGACGGTGTCATCATCGAGAAACGCAGCGCGCAGCGTCTGGTTGACGAGACGACATTCAAGGTCGGACAGCGCATCAATATCAAGCTGGGCTACAACGGCGTGCTGAAAAATATGTTCGACGGATACATTACCGGATACAATTCGGACAGCACGCTGGAAATCCAGTGTGAGAATATGGCCTACAAACTCAAACTGAAACAGGCACCTCATTTCGAGACCCCGGCGAAAGGGACGACGGTGAACGAGGTGCTGGAAGGCAAGTATAATATCCTGAAAGATACCGGCTTCAGGATACACTCGGATACGAAGCGGTTTGAGATACATATCGGCAAGGTAAAGGTCACGGACAACTTCACGGTAGCGGATATCCTTTCCGAATGGTCGAAGTACAAGGTCTACTGTTTTTTAAAATACGATGCCGATGATGACGGGGCCATACCGTCCATTGCCGTCGGGCGTCCTTATTCGTCCAGCAAGGCTCAGCCGGTATTCCCGGAGGATGAATCGACAGGACCGTACAGGATATACTTCAACGAGCATGTGGCGCAGAGCAACCTGAAAGTGGTCAAGACCGATCCGAAGTTTTTGGCGGTGACGGGCAAGGCACTCGGGACGGATGAAAAATTCTTTGAGGTGACAGTACGCATGAATCCTGAATACGACCCGGCGACGCCGGGCAGCAAGGAGTTTCAGACGGTCAATGCCACGCAGATTTCAAAAAAGACGCACAAAGTAACGGGCAACACGACGGCATCAGGAGCGAAGACCAGGACCAAGGTGGATTTATCCACATATACCATCGTACCATATATGTCACCTCATGTCGGAATCAATTCCGACCGGCTTGTAGAAGAGACGACGGAATACTTTCGGAATTACAATCTGAACGGAATCACCGGCAATGTGACAGTATTCGGGGATTTCGGACTGTCTCCTGCCGTACAGGTGGAACTGATCGACTACCGTAATCCTTCCAAGAACGGCGTATACCTCGTGGAAGAGGTAACGACTACTTTCGGGGTGGGTGGATACAGGCAACAACTGAGTATTCCGTATAAAATTAGGAAATAAGATTTACCGTTATTCAACAGGAGGAATTTCTATCAATGGTTCTTCGTTTATTACCTTGATAATATTCGGAAGTTCGCTATTGTATTTATCGTCAGTAGAGCAATCAAAACCTTTTCTTCCACTAATGAAATCCGGTGTCGAAGTTTCAAAAGACCCTTTGCGTACAACCGGTATAAATTTAGTGGTTCCCTGATTGTTATATATTTCATGTGATATTATACCCCCTTCATAAGCGGCACCTCCTTTACCGGATTCAGCTTTCTCTTTATACTTTGGAGTCAGAATGCACAGAACTTTAGTTGCCTTACGGATGCTTTCAAGCATAAATTTAGGCAAGTCAGTTCCATGAGGTTGATACTGGTCTATTTGAGCATCAATCCCTCGTCTTCGCAAATCTTTGGCGAAAGTTTGAATCCAATTCATAAAGACATTGTCTTCTACCTCCCACGCATACGAAATCAACACAAACGGCTTGTTTTTATTCACAATTGGTTCTTCCGCCACTTTATTGAGAATTTCAGGCAGAGGCGTATTATCGATTGTAGGAATGTCTACATCTGCCCAAGGATTCAAAGCTTCTTGTATCGCATCTTTTGGAGTATTCATTAGCAGCAGCCTGTTTATTTTGATAGACAAATCTTTGAGGAATTTTTGTACATCATTCTCATCAAGAGCTAAAAATAAAGTCCTATACCATTTAATTCTTGATGTAAATTCTTCCTTTTCCCGCAATTCTGCCATATATTCCCCATATGTATGAGGTAACGACAATGTTGTTAAATATGGCCTGATTGTATTATAAAACAATGGTCCATCTACATACAGCGGCGCATAATCATTTTCTTTGTTCGATCCGATAATATTCCAAAGCTGTTCATATATATCTGATCTACTGGTCTCTTTTTCATAAATTGTCCGCTCAAGGGAAATTTTAGGAATAACACACTCTCCCCCATTTATAACATCGGCACCATTCTCCGTAAGAGCTATAAAATCTCTATCTTTTAAGTAGAGATAGCCATTATCAATGAGGGTATTTACCAGGAAATACAATATACCCAATTGATTACGAGTAAATTGCTTTTCAGCTGCAAATCTAAAATTTCTGAGCATGTTACCTTGCCCGGCTTTAAAGCATCTTGATTTTTGAAAGAAATCAAATATATATGTAATATAGGATTCTAAAATTTCTTGTTTCATAAGTAATATCATTGTCTTTGCAAAAGTACAAAATAATTGGCAACCAATAAACTATGCTCCTCCTATTCTTTCAAAAAACTCATGTCTTCAGACAAATCCAACCAGTTGCTTATCCGTGAGGCTATCCGCAAGATAGCCTTGGGACGGAGTATGGAGCGTATCAATCTGGCTCCCGGAGGCATGTCCGGTATCGGTACGGCCCGCATGATACACGGCTATGTCGCCAAGATACACGACAACCCCTCGGACGAGGAGTTTTCCGACTACGGCGGTACCATTGATGTCGGCGAGTACCCGGACGAGACGGCCTCCGCCGAACCTGTTATCCATAAAGGCGTGTTGCTCTCGGCCGCCACCAACAGCGAAGGCGGCTTCCTGATCGTCCCCGCACTTTTTTCCGACGTGACCATCTTCATGGATGCCGCCACCCGTTATGCCTATGTGGTTAACTTCTCCCATGTGGATATCCTGCGGCTCAATGCCCGCACGGAAACCGTCATCGGCGTGACCGAAATGGAGGAACTGGATCCGGAAAACGACTCTTCCCCGGACTACGACGAACTGGAAACCACCGGTAACGAGACCTCCACCCACTATACGCCGACGGCCGTCACAACAACCGTTAGGAATGACAAGGACAAGGAAGCGACAACCGTTATCGATGCGGAAAGCATCACGCATACGGTGGACAAGTCTGAAGTCAGACAGACAGCAGATAAAGTGGTACAAAAGGTCAATTCCACGACCGTTGCCGTTGCCGACAACAAGGTGACGCTCGGTGACGAGAATGCCACCGAGCCGCTGGTTCTGGGTAATGAGCTTGCCCGGCTGATGCTCGACTTCCTGACGGAATGTTCGAAAATCATGACTCCCACACTGATGGGCACGATGTCGCCGATCAATATGCCGAACTTCATCTCGCTGACATCACGTATCCAGAAATTTCTTTCCAAGACCAGCTATACCAAATGAGCGTACAACTGCATCCCGATATAGAAACCCTCGACAAGGAGAGCCTGTGCTATTCCATCTATGCACAGCTGTACCATAACTTTTTCAATGCCCAGCAGAAAAAGGACGACGAGCATCCTTACGGCATCGAGGAAGGCGACGAGACCAGCCTGAGACTGAAGAATACCGCTTACGGTTTTGCATCCGCCATTGCCGGAGCCGTTACGGGAGAAGGCGGTTCCGGAAGCGGTGGCTTGCTGTTGGATTACCTGAAGAAATCGGGCGGTGACATGACCGGCAAGCTCAGTGCCAATTACGGTTTCGAAGCCGGCATTGGAAACACCCGTATCCTGGAAACCTATTCGCAGGACATTACCGATCCGGAAGGTGTGGTAACTGCCATCGAGTACGGTATCAGGATTACCGGCAACCTGAAAGTCGGGGGCGACAGCCTGCATATCGGCGGCAGGCAGTTGCTCCGTTACGACGCGGACAAGGCCACCGCTACAATCAACGCTTCCCATATAGACTTTCTGGATGCGACGGTACATTCCAAAGGGGCATGGATTATCGGGGACGAGGATACAGGAATATCCATCTCCCCGACACGGCTGGCCGTGGGCGGGCAGGATGTCTATCATCGTGGCAACGCCAATACGGACACGGTGGATTGGACGATGCGGGACGGCATGGTGAGACGGAATCTGACGGTGCGAGGGAGTACGGTCATGGATGGCGGACTGAAAGCCTTGCAAGGCGTGGAACTGGGCGACAAAGGGAAATGTCTGCTTTCGTTTTCGGAAGAGGATGTCGCGCTCGGCGGGTTCCTCTCGTTCCTGGACGGATTCGGCATCCGGATCGGAGATGTTCCCGTACTGCTCTGTACCGACAAGGACAAGATACAGTTCGGGAGTATCGGCGGTGACCTTCTTTTAGGCGGCGACCATACCCCGAAGATACGCCTGTTCTCCGGCATATCGGACGTGGACGGCGAGTGTCTGATGCTTTCCCCTTACGGAAAGGCTTGTTTTCCGGGCTCGCTGACTGTCCGCCACAACTACGGCGCCGACCTGCTCTCCTCATACCGGGTAGACACTTCCGATGAAGGTATCGTTATCCACAAGCGCTTGCGGATGGGCACAGCAGAGGGATTTATGTTCACAGGCGACAGGGAGCGCGTATCGCTTTCTTCCGAGGTAATCTACGAGGAAGAGGACGTAAGGACGGCTATCCCTCACAGCACGGATTTTTCACACCGTCCGTCCGTGAGCTGTTATGCCCCGCAGAACCGTCACAGCGAATCGTTCCATATCCGCACCGATGCCGATTTCGTTACGGTCGCTGTTCCGTTGGAAGCAGCCGGGCATATCGGAATCCATGCGTCGCCCACCCGGATTACTGACAGAATCCTATACTTGACAGAGGCGTTACGCCTGCAAGCGGTGGAGGACGGTATCCGGCATTACGGAAACAGCGTCTTTACCGGGTCGCTCTCTTCGGAGTTCTTTTCCCCGGGCCTTTCCGGAAGCGGATGGGCTGTCCGCCGGAACCGGACGACAGGAGGCGTCTCCGCCACATTCGACGAGGTGGTGGCCCGCCGTAAGTTCCGCGCCTATGAGTTCGAGGTCGAAAAGACTTCGGTAACCAACGGTTCCTTCTGGATCAGCGACAGCTGTTCGGGAGACACCGTGGAAAAACTGTCATAATCCATGTCCGTATTCCGTTATCCGACATACAAGATCCGTATTGCCCCCGACTCGCAGAAGACACAGGGACTGCAAGCCGGGGATATCATCCGCAGGCAATATGCCGAACGGGAGCGTACCGTCTATTCGCTGATGTGCGTGACAGAAACCGGAACGGAGCTTGTCGGAGACAAGGACGCCCCTTATTTCATCGGGGCATTGCTGGACGGGGACGAACCGCAGGGCGGTGAACTGCTGGACTTCGTGCGGATTACCAACCTGTTCGATACGGCACGTAGCGGCGCCTTGTACCTGACGGCTTCTGACAGCGATTCACCCTATATGGATGTCATCGACGGCATGGCGACCGAACGCTCCCTGTGCTATCCCGTCATGGACGGAGGCATGGCGGGAGTGCCGGACAAGTCCAGGTACGCCGTTTATGGCAGCATGCTGCAAACGGAATATCTGGATGCCGATTCGGAAGCGACACGCATTGTCCGCATTATCCGCAACGCGGAACCGGCAGGAAACGCTTCCTTCGGGCTGATGCTGACATTGGAAGAACCGGTCGGATACCCGGAGCGCCTGCTGGTATCGTTCAAGGTCAGGTCTTCCAAAACATCAGGTTCCGTACCGATCCGATTCGGCTATACGAACCGTGAAAAGACGGATGCGGAAGATGAAATCTCCATCGGCCGGGAATGGAAGTACAAGTTATGGGTCATCACCGTGGATTACCCGGCACAGTACAGCCGGAGCCTGTTTCTTGACCTGACATCAAGCCTGGCCTCCGAGGGGGACTGGTGCGAGGTCGCCGACCTGAACATTGTTCGTCTTGCCTCCGTATCCGCTTTCAGCGAGGCGAGCAAGGCCCGTGTGGGAAAGGTCAGCGGCATCATCGATCCGGTCTTCGGCATGTTGGATGGTTACGGGGCCTATTTCCAGAATCTCTATGCCACACGCAATGTCAATATAGCCGGCACGCTTACCGCGGGAGACGAGAACGGTTTTTCAAGCACGTTTTATGTGGGCAAAATCCACAAGAATGTCATACCCGACAGCCTGTCCTGCCGGTTCAGCCATTCGGAAGAGCTGGATGAAACATCTCCCGCCGGACTCGGGCGGTGTGTACGGATAGCCGGAGACAGTCTTCTTGGTGCGCAAAGTGCCGCCTGGCGGGAGGCTCATACAGGAGTCTGTTATTGTTTCTCAGTCTGGATAAAAGCGGAAGATACGGCAGCCATCCGGTTCTATCAGGATGAACATCTTGTCGGTGATCGGACGGTGGCTGCCGGTAAAGGATGGGTCCGTTATAATGTCCCGTTCCTCATACGCGGGTCAGATTCCCCCGTCATGTGTCTCGGCATTGCCGCTTCCGTCCCCCTGTCGTTGTCCGCCCCTCAATTGGAGGCCGGAAGGAACGTGACCCCCTATCAGGCGACCGATGAAGCCTTGTCCTACACGGACGATTACGGTGCCTGGTTCAATAAGGGAGGTATCGGGGGTACCATACAGAATCCCCTGTTGCGGCTGAACGAAGACGGCTCGATCGTTTCACGGGACGGTTCTTTCGTCATCCATCCGGACGGGACGGGCCATTTCGCCTCGGGACGGTTCAAGTGGGGCAAGGATACCATCGAACTGCGCGATGTGACCATCCGCTGGGAAGACCTCGATGAGGAGGCGCAGGAACTGCTCAAGCCCCGTTCCGTCTCCCTGACAGGCGGCACGGCGTTCCATTTCAAGGACGAGCTTTCAGGCGCATGCGAGCCGGAGAATATCCCGCTTGTGGCGACCGAATACAATTTCGAGCCGGAAAGTCGGCAGTGGGAATACCTTGCCGTTGACGGCATATGGAAAGATGCCGGATGCAATGCCGCCGTATTTGAAATGACACCCCCGTTTCATGGCTGGGAAGGGCGCGACGTGCTGACCCTCCGCTACACGGCAACATACCGTAATGAAAAAATCAGTGCGACCCATACCTTTTTCAAACTTTACGACGGATCTCCCTCCTATACTGTTTATGTGGAGTCTGAAAACGGCACGACATTCCGCAACGGAATCGTCTCGACGGTACTCCGTGCCAGGGTGTACAGGGGCGGTGAAGAGATTACATCGCTCATTCCCGACGGCAATTTCCGCTGGATACGGACGAGCCGCGATACGGAGAGTGACAGGATATGGAACGCCGCACCGCGTTACGGCAGGGAGATAGAGATAACCGGCGGGGACGTGTGGCGCAAGGCCGTTTTCGATTGCGAAGTGGAAATAACAAATAACCGATAATCTATTATGGCAGTAAAAGTAGCCCGCGGGCAGGTCACCATCATCGACCAGAACGACGCGGTATCGTTGCAGGCATTCATCGGCTCCTCGCAGCCCCTGACACAGGTGTACAACAGAGACAACAATGCCTATGCCCCTTCGTGGGCGGCTTCTCCCTATCTGGTACTTACCCCTTCGCTCTTCGTCAGCGGTCAGGCGGCGACCGACCAGATCACCTCGGTAGGCAATGCCGCGACGCTTACGGCAGGCGTGAAGAGCGGCTCGGCCAAGTGGTACAAGAACGGTACGGCGATCGTCTCCGGACAGGACAGCTGCACCATCGGCGCGGCATCGGCCAAGTATGCCCTTACCGTCAAAGCCAACCACATGACCGTTTCCGCTCCGCAAGTGCGTTATACTTTCGAGGCGGTTTACATCGACGCCAACGGGCTGGAGATTCCGTTCCGGGCGGAGATTCAGTTCACGCAGCACCTGAACGCCGGAGCGATGATCGCCGCCGTGGCGTATGCACCCGACGGCATCGTATTCAAGAACGACGAGGTGGCGACGCTCAGGGCGCATTGCGACCTGTGGCGCGGAGCCTCTATCGACACGACGAACGTCACCTACGCGTGGGGCATCAAGGATTCGGCGGTATTCGCGGGCACGACACTGACAGCTGCCGCGGCAGCCGGAGCCACGACCATAACGGTCGCTTCGGTAATGAACATGGAGGCGGGAGGCAGGATAACCATAGGATCGGCACAGTACACCATTTCGGCAGTCAACGCCTCCACGAAGGTCGTGACGCTGACCTCCGCACTGAGTGCCGCAGCCGCATCGGGAGCCGCCGTTTCGTGTCCCTACTACAACTCCATGCTGGGTGCCGGCTGGGCATGCCTTACCTCGACCAATCCTCGGGGCGTGACGGCAGGCTGGACGACAAACGAAATCACGATTACGGCAGATGCCGTTCTCAACTTCGAGACCTTCAAGTGCGCCATCAAGGATACGGACACCTCGGCGGGCAACGCCTCGGCGAACAAGGTCGTCTGCGACATCATCTCCTTCACGGATATGTCCGACCCCATCACGGTTGATCTGGTCAGCCAGAAGGGGTTCACCATCAAGAACAACGGCAATGACGTGGATGCCAAAGCCGTGTTATACAGGGGCGGTGAGGAAATCGACACGGGCGGGACAGCTTATACCTATACATGGAAACTGTGGAACTCTGCCGGGACTTCCGTCGTGAAGACCTACACGGGAAAATCCATCACGGTCTCGAAAGCCGATGTGACGGGGAAAGGCGTGCTGATGTGCGAGGTATCGAAATAAACGACATGTCTTACAACGAATACGAGGGTGCCAAATACTTTTTGGGACACCCTCATTGCGTCTGACGTGTTTCCCGACAGGAAAGTCAGTCTCTTGGCATGGATTTCACGATCCCGCTCACGGGGTCGAATTGTACGGCGGCATTGTTGAACAGCCGCTCGATATGCCCGCTGCGGATCATTTCGGAGGTCGGCAGACAGTGAAGGACGGGCGTATCGATAAGGGCTATTCTGTCACTCAGCGAGAGGGCTATATCCAGTTCGTGAGTGGAGAACAGAATGCATTTGCCCTCAGCATGCGCTAACCGTGCGAGCAGGGAACACAATTCGTAACGGTTGGGCATGTCAAGAAACGAGGTCGGCTCGTCCAACAGGATGACGGGCGTTTCCTGAGCCAGAGCACGGGCTATCATAATGCGCTGGCATTCACCGTCCGACATCTTATCCATCGTGCGGCCGGCATACGCCTCCATTCCGACCGAAGAGAGCGACCGCATGACGATTTCCCTATCTTGAGGCTGCATGCGGCCGATCCAGTTGGTGTAAGGGGCGCGGCCGATAGCCACGACATCCTCGCACCGCAGGTTGGCGATGCGTGTGCGCTCGGTCGTGACAAATGCCAGTTGCCTTGCCTTCTCCGGAGTTCTCATGTTTGCGATACAATGTCCGTCGAGCAGGATTTTACCGCAATAATTATGATTCAGTCCGGCTATGGCACGGAGAAGTGTAGATTTCCCCGTGCCGTTCCTGCCAATAAGGGCAGTCAGCTGTCCTCTTTTGAAAGAGGCATCGACCTTATCGAGAAGCCTCTTCTCTGCGTAGCCTATGGAAAAATCGCACAGTTCTATCATACCGTCATCGATTTATTGCGTAAAACCACCCATACGACTATCGGGATTCCCAGCAGTGCGGTAATGGCATTTACGGGCAAAGTGAACATTTTGGAAACGATATCGCAAAGAAGCAATACCGCCGCCCCCGAGAGAAGGGTTCCCGGCAGGAGCACGCGGTGGTCGGCCTCGCGGAAGAGCATCCGCGCGACGTGAGGCATGGCAAGACCGATGAAGCCGATCGGGCCGCAGAAAGCCGTTACCGTGCCGGCCAGCAGCGTCGTCGAGAGAAACAGCAGACCGCGCGAACGGCGGATATTCAGTCCCATCGTTACGGCATATTCCTCGCCGAAGAGCAGGAGGTTGAGCGGTTTGATCGTCCATACGGCCAGCAGCAACCCGACGATGACCGACGGAAGGAGGATGGCGAGCTGCGGCACCGTCACGTCGCCGAGCGACCCCATCGTCCAGATGACGAACGCCTTTAACGCCTCCTCTTTGCTCAGATATTGCAATATCTGCACGACAGCGCTCACGCCTGACGAGAACATCATACCCAAAATCAATATCACCATAATGTCCTTTATGCGGTGTCCGACGGCAGCGATTACGAGCAGCACGACGGCCGCACCCAGCCAAGCCGCTCCGGCGATGCCTATCGACGAGCCGACGCCTGCCAGCACCACGAGCGCCACGCCGAGGCTTGCACCCGAGCTGATGCCCAGCACGTAGGGGCCGGCCAGCGGATTGCGGAACAATGTCTGCATCTGCAAGCCGCTGACCGATAGCGCCGCCCCGGCCAGCAGAGCCACAACCGCCTTTATCAGCCGTATGTTCAGTACGATTTTCGCCGTAGTCCGCGGGCAGTCGCCGCCCGTCAGGGCCGCCCATACGTCGCCGACGGGAATGCGAACCGCGCCCACAGCCAAATCCAACAGGAAGAGGCCGACCGTAAGCACGGACAACGCGGTGAACAGGATGACGGGGCGTGAACGCATCTATTTCAGTTGTTTGTAGTATACGAAATCTTCTTCGACCAACTCGGGGTGGAATATCTTCACGAGGTCGCGCAGAAGAAGGTCGGGATTCACGACGGCCGATTCGTAGTAGTCGTTGCCTCCGGCGGCATTGGTGCGGGCGTTGTTGTTATAGACATAGCCGTTTCGGACGCAGCGGGTATCGGCGAACTTCGGGCAGGCGGCTTTCAGTTCGTCGAGTGTGTTCGCCATGCCGACGTTCAGCCACATATCGGCCTCCGAAGCGAGCAGGTATGCCTCCTCCAAGTCGATAGGCGTCGAAGAGTTGCCCGTGTTCTTCTTGTAGATGTAGTCGCCTCCGGCGTCGGTAATCAGCCGCACGGCATAGTTTTCCGTCGAGGGCATGAACCACGAATCGCCGTAGGGCGTATTGAGCATGACCGACGGGGCATCGAGAACGGCACCGGACACTTTCTGTTTCAGCGCATTGTATCGGATCGGAATATCCGCGAATACCTTTTCGCCCTTCGCGCGTTTCCCGACGACCTCCGAAAGCGCCACCAGCCATTCGGCTTTGCCCAGCGGAGATTCTTCGAGATAATCGCCGACATACATGAACGGGATGCCGAGCTCCTTGAGTTTGCTCTCCATCGCACTGGCCCCGTTCACGCCGAAAAGCAGCACAAGGTCAGGGTCGAGCGACAACAGAAGTTCATAATTGATATTTCCCTCGTAACCCACGTCGCCGATGCTGTCGCGGCGTGCCTGAATGTCGGGATTGGAGATATAGTCGAGTCCCGAAACGCCGACCACACGTGCCGTCTCGCCGATGGCGTCGAGCATGGCGATATGGGTCGAGGACATCGCCACGATGCGCTGCGCATCCCCTTCGAGGACCTGCCCGTCGAAACCCTCGGGAACGGGTTCCCCGTTACGGGAGATGAACAACCGGGTGGTGACGCTATCCGCGCCCTGCCACGGATTCATGACGGAAACCAGCACGCTCTGTCTGCCGTCTGCTCTTTCAATCTTGAATCCCGAGGCATATTCGGGAGCGTAAAGCTGTTTGTTGAAATCGGCAAGTTGGGAACTCTTGCCACGACAGCCTGCAAATGCCAGCGCAAGCAGCACCATCAGGCTCAAATTCTTTAATACTTTCATATCATTACCTTATTTACGTTTACATTATTTTCTGCTTTTCCCGAATTTCGGGGTGATGCCGATGAAGAACTCGAAGTTGATGCCGGGCATAGGACGCGACAGCACCGAGAGATAGTCCTCGTTGAACAGGTTATTGACGGCAAGTTTCAACTGTACATCCAGCGGTTTGAACGACAGCATTTTCTCCAGTGAGATATTGCTCATGAAATACCGGGGCAGGTGGCCTGTCAGCGTGTAATCGTTGCTCGACATGGTGAAACGTTCCGAGTAGTAAGCCCACTTGTAGAGGAACGCCCACGTCCGCCATGACAGCCGTCCTGTCAGCGAGGCGGAGTGCTCCGGCACGTAAGGCAGTTGTTTTCCCACCGACTGGTCGGCGGGCGACATCTTTTCGCCCTCGTTGATGGAGGGGGTCCACGAATAGGAACCGTTCAGGTCTATCAGCCAGTCCTTTGCCGGCTGCACGGCAAGGTTGGCCTTCACTTCGACACCGTAGGCATGGACTTTCTTCACGTTGCGCGGCGAGAAGAACCCCTTGGTCGTCGGCAGCCAGATGATCCAGTCGTCGATGTAGGAGTCGAACCAGCTTGCGCTGCCGCCCAGTTTATATACCCCCTTTTTGCCGACATCGAAACTCACTCCGGCGTCATAGCTGAAGCCGTGTTCGTTTTTAAGGTCGGGGTTGCCGCCCGGCAGAAAGTAGAGGTCGTTCAAAGTCGGAAAACGATAGTTGCGCGATACGGAGGCTTTCACCATCACGTTCCCTTTGCGCGAAATCAGTCCGTCGATGAAGAATGCCGGGATGAGCGGAGCCCATTTGTCGCCCGACATCTCCTCGCGCAAGACCAGCGACAAGCCCAACGGCTCGACAGGCTGCCATTTGGCCGATACAGAACCGGAGAGCTCGACACGCCCCTTGTCATATCCGACGACGGCTTTGTTGCCATCCTGAAGGATGATGTTCTTGTCTTCGCTGCGCACGAGATGCTGGTACACGGATACGTTCGAGGTGAAGAACCATTTCCTGCCGGGCGAGTATTCCGCTTCCGCCTGTCCGTAGAACGTGTTTATCTTGCTCCGCGAACGGGTCATGGAGGCCCAGTTGTCCGGCGCCACCTCACGACGGTAGTCGTAGGCCATCCACGTATGGATATAACCGCCTTTCACGCCGACTTTCCATTTCTCTTTGATATGGTCCCATGACAGGACACCACGAAACGTCTGCTCCCGCTGGCGGTTCTCGAAGGCGGTCTCATCGCCGTAATCGGTCGTGAGCATCGGCAGTTCCCGGTTGGAGTTGATATACCATGCGTTCAACCCGAAACGGTCGCCTTTCAGGGTGTTGTAATATACCTCCTGCAACAGGTGCAGGTCCTTGAACGAACCCGATCGGTTGCGTTCCTTGGGATGATACTGTCCGATGATGTTCTTCTCCTCGTCGTAGATATTTATCTTCTTGTCGTGGTTGGTGTACTTGTAATCGTTGGGCGACGACGAATAGACCGCGCGGGTCGAGACCTGCCATCGGTCGCTGCCGTAGGTGAAGCGGGCGAACTCGTCGAACGTGCGGAACGACCCGATGCCCTGCACGTATTGGGCATGGAAGCCCTCGCCGACCTGCGGCGTAGTACCGAGTTTGACAAGTCCGCCGAGTCCGCCGCCCGTTTCATTCACCGACGACGTGCCATGAAGCAGCGAGGCCTGATCTATGAAGTAGGACGGTATGGTGGAAAAGTCGGTCATACCCAGCATGGGATTGTTGATGCGCATGCCGTTCCACGTCACCTGCGTGTGGCTGGGCGACGTGCCGCGGAAAGCAACGGTGGAGAGCGTGGCGCGTCCGTAACTCTTGACGAACACGGACGAATTGAACGTCAGAATGTCGGCCATCGATAAGGCAATGTTCTCTTTCAGTGCGAGCGAGTCGAACTTCGTCTTCTGCACGCCGATTTCTTTCATCGGGCGTTTGCCCCACACCGTGACCTCGTCTATCTGGTGGATGCGTCGTGTGATTCCCTGCGCGGACAATACGGACGGACAGACGAGCAGTAGCGAGAAAAGTATGTATTTCGTATAAATCATTTGATTCCGTTTTTAGGGTGGGTATTCGCGGAAAAATGTACCGTGGAGGATGCCGGCACGGACGTTTGATGCGGGTCAAACCCATTCTCTTCAAGCAGTTGTCCGTATTCTTCCTCGAACGAGATCTCCTGATGGATTGTATGCTGCTCCTCGATGTGCCGTCTGAGCCGGTGAAGGTCGCTGAACGACACGCTGAACGAGTCGAATCCGGCAGCCCAACCGGAGAAGTCGGCATATTCCGGGGTTTTCTGGTATACCGTTCCCGTGGCGCCTTTCACCTTGTTCACGATCTTGCTGAAATCCCCGGAATTCGGAATCTCGACAAGTACATGCACGTGGTTGAGAAAGGCATTGGCGGCATGTACGCGGCAACCTTTCCCTGTAAAAATCCGTGTCATCCGCTCGAGCATCAATCCTTTTCCCGTTGTCGGAATCGTCATCTTGCGTCCTTTGGTAACGAAGATGAGATGGTATAGGTGTCGTATCCTGCCCATCACTTCCAACAAAATGCGCCGGGGATTATCCCGACATAGAATTCATCGATCAGTTCACCTTCGGACGAGTAGCGGTAGACAATGCCCTGCTGCTGGTAGTCGATGGCATCGGCCACGTAGACATCGCCACGCACGGGGTCGACGGTCAGGCCGTAATAAATCGTACCGCTGTATTCGAGGAACGGGCGCACGGGAACACGTTCCGCATCCACGTCCATCGACCATATGTCCTTGTTGATCCAGTAGAGCTTGTCGCCCGTACCGTTGAGCTGCACCTCCGAAGGCCAGTCGCCCATCTTGAACTTGAACTGCTTCTCTACGGTGAACGTCTCGGCATCGATGCGGTAGAGAGACGGGGCTTCGTAGCCGTAGGGCGAACCCTCGTACCCACCGTCGGTGATCGTCCACATCTTGTGGTTCTTGTCCATTACCAGCGAGGTGGGCTGGATGCCGACTTTCAGTTCTTCTACCACCTGATCCGTTTCGGTATCGATCTTGATGATGCGGTTTTGGTACGACCAGCAGTTGCAATAGACATATTTGCCATACTGCACCATCTGCTCCGTGGAGCCGCTTTCCATCGTCATGTCCGGCACCTGGATGTAACCGGTGATTTCATATTTCTTGGGGTTGATGATGAAGATGCGGTTGTCCCACAATTGGGTGACATAGGCTTTCTCGTCGCTGAGGAAATGGATATAGCGCGGCGAAGTCAGGTTCGTGATACGGCCCACCTCTTTGAACGTATTGAGGTCGATGGCGAAAATCACGTGGGAATTGTTCACCACGACCCAGCCCTTATTGTCGTGGATGCACATCGATTGCGCCACGTCGCCCAGCTTCATGCCGTTGGCACGGAAGAACACTTCATTCTGCACCTGTTGGGTTTCGGGGTCGTAGTACGACAACGTGGCATTGCCGTACTGGAAGTTGCCCTCGTTGGTGATGAACAACCCGGCTCCGGTAGCGTTGAAATCTTCCACCGCATCTCCGTAGTCCCACTCCATGCAGCCCGCCAGCAACAGCGGCAACCCGCATAGAAGAATGATATGTCGTATTAGATGTTTCATTGGCTTGTTATAAACGGGAAAGAGTACCGGTCTTTCGGCCAGTACCCTGTTCCCTTGTAAAATAATGGGTGTTACTGCTGGGTATAGCGACCGGCTTGCATATCCTCGTAGGTGGGGTTATAACCGCAATTGGTTACAAGCCAGTCTTCTTTCTTGATTTGCTCTTCTTCTACAAAAGATTTGAAGAACGTATAATCAACAAACCGTGTCAACCGGATAAATCGAACTCCTGAGAGTTTTGTTAAAGTTGGCATATTGAAAGTCGTAAGCGATGCTGCATTTGCAGCACAAAGTGTTCCATCAATGGCCTGCAATTTGGGGCATGAAATAGTTTTTACGGCACGAACAGTCATACCAACACCCCCGACATGTTCCAATGACGGAAATGTAAAATCTTTATTTGATGCCATAAAATCTAAAGAACCATATAAAATATTATTAATCACCCCTTCTTTGATATATTGAGGATTGCTTGAACAACCGACTGACTTTAAATTCGTAAAATCATAATCATAGTTAGAAACAGCGTTCAGATTACCGATAATACATAACTGACCTCCGACAATTTCCAATTTCGGGAACGAGATATTGTTTGCCATTGTAGTTTCGATGCTTAAATATCCATCTACACTTACCAAGTTAGGGGCTGAAACGCCTTTTTTTGAACCTCTTATAATTTCCATATTCCCGTAAACTCGTTCAAATTGGAATACAGGATCTGTTGTCATATTGCTAGAATACTTAAAATTCTTAATACTCTTAAAATTCAATTCTGGATCTATTCCAACACTTGAACCGGTAATACCGCTCGGAGCTAGAAACATGCTAACTTGCGACATATCCTCTTTTGTGATAATTTTTGAGAATATAGTCCCGTCTGTAATAGAAATTAAAGGTTCGTTATCCTCAAAAGGTACAAAATTTACTTTGCTCAAATCTAAAATTCGATCAGAACACTCCAATAAACGCAGCAAGGTCAGTCCTCCGAGTTGTTCTAATTTACTCCAATCCGGCAATTTTTTCAAGACTTGGAATTTAGATATTGTCAATGTGCCTTTAACAATCGACAAGTTAGACAGTCCATCTATTTCTTGTAATTTATTATTTCCCGTAGATGTAAAAGCATCGGACGCAATATAACTGGAAACGAGATTAAGGTCGCCGTTTACTACCGATAATTCCGGCAATGAAAGGGTCTCCAACGGAATCGGTATAGAAGCAAAATCCACACTTCCAACTTCTTGTAATTTCGGAAATTCCAAAGAAATCATTTTGCCTAAATTATTAACCCCTAAGCGACCGTTTACTTTTGTCAATTCAGGAATTCTCAAAGATGTGATTTCTCCTCCTGGTTCTCCGTCACTTGTCAGACACTGGAGATCAAAATCCTTTACGACAGTGGTTAATTTAGGGAATTCAAAACTTTGTAGAGATGAAGTCCTGAATATTATATTTCCATCAATCGTTTCAAGGTTGTCGAATTGCACATATGCTACTTGATTGTTGCAGACAACGATGTCGCCAGTAATATGCTGCAAAGATCTCATACTGACCATCTGCAATTTACTGTTGGTCGCAAAGGCAGTTTCAGTTCCTATTTGCAAACCTCCAATTGAAGTGATATTATCAAGTCCCGTAAGATCTTGTCCAACATAACTTTTCCGAATGATGATGTTTCCTTCGACTTCCTTCAATATTTTTAATGCGGCGATATCCGACAATTCTTCTGCATCCTCAGCATCCGACCCGATAATCAAATCACCTTTGATAACCGTTACGTCCGTATCAATGAAAGCCGTAACATCCGCTGTTGTCTTCAATTCCACATCCCCTTCATAGCGAATCTCGTCTTTAATGACTTTATATGTATAATCATTCGCTTCTCCATTGTAAGAGGTTACACGAAACGTTCGTTCCGTATCCCAGTCAGTAATGCTTGCCGGATCGGGAATAATTGTTGCCGAGGATGTGTATTTGAATTCGACTTGAGCATTATTTAACGAAACAGTATATGGAACTGTTATGGTAATTATATTGTCAATTATTTCCGCTGTATAGGATTGACTTGCCACAGTCATCACGACTGATGTGATAAAATTGTCATCGGCATCAGCAGGACTTTCTGGAGTCTGATTATCTTCTGAACATGATAAAAAAAGAAATGGGGCAATGAATAGTAAAAGCCAAAACTGTCTCATATTATTGATTATTAGTTATTGATAAGTCTTCAAATGAAAATACTTCTGTGGATATCTCTCCAAGCCAACCACTTTTCGATAATACTCCACACTGAACTTTGATAAAGTCTATATATTGCAATTTTACTGGAGTCCCGTCATGATATATTGCATTGGCTATTTTGAATCCGTTGCGCTGACCGCTACCATCAATGACATTTCCTCCTACCAGATTATCTGAACCCATATTATCCACATACCCCCACTCATAAGCGTTATTCGCCCAATATCCTGTAACGGGATCTTGATTGTTGCGAGGAGTCAGACGCGTCCCATATAATGTATAGCTATCTTCTTTAATCCAATTGGGATAATAATATTCTTGGCCATGGTATGCATTCATATCGACAGAACCTGAATTACCTTCACTATCTACCCACGGAGTATGTGCTCTGGGTGCAGGTCTATAGTAAGTTACTTCGTAGTCTTGTATTGTACCATCGATGCCGGTTTCAGATCCTTTTAATTCATACCATTCATCGTCTGGCTGGCCATTGCCATTTATATCTTGCATTACCCAAACAATGCCCGGCTCATTTGAGCCACCGCTCGAACTGTTAAAAGCATTTCCTTGTATTGCAAAATCGTATTCTCGGCCACTCGGAGCAATACTATGGTCAAAACCGATGATGATATAACCACCGAAAGATCCCAGTGAAACATGCGCTTTTTTGTTCAATCGTTTCGTTGCATACTCTATGGCTTGTTGGGGCGTCGTTTCATTTCCTATAAATCCGGTATTTTGGGATAACTCATTAATAAACTGTCCGGGAGCAGGAATGAATTCATAAACCTTATCCCAAATACCTGAACTTGTCGCTGTCGCTTGCCGATAGCGTTCTTGTTCCGTTTTTTCTTCACAAATAACCTTAACTGTCGTTGTAATTGAAGTATTACTACGTGTTATGTTACGTGAAAGTGGCTGTGTGTTGGGCATTTTTTCTGTAACAGTAACAGCAACGAAATATTCTCCAGGAGTCGTCGGCGTGAATTTAAAAACCCTGTCGGTAGCGGCTTCCATAATTTTTCCATTGACCTGCCATTGATACTGTGGATAATCGAAATATTCCAGCAAAGGCCGCAAATATACAGGACGCCCTGCAAAAGTATAACGATCCGTAGAAGTTTGTGTATAGGATGGTGTCGGAAACCGTACGGAATAAGGCATTGTTTCCACAACTTCTACGTCGAAATCACGGATTGTTTCTCCGTCTATATTGGATGCCCGGATTGTTATCGAATATGTACCGAGTTCTTTTTCGTGAAACGTATATGCTTTTTCTGTTCCGACGATTTCTCCATCGCGTACCCATTCAATTCTAAAATTTTCAAGATCGTCATGTTGAATATCTGGAGATAAAATATAATCCGTGTTTTGAGGCACTTTTAATCCTTTAGAGGGGATTATGATTGAAATTGTAGGTGGAGTTAACTCCAATACTTCTACTTTTAACTCTTCTTCCGCATAACCCTCTGGTGTATCAACTCGCAATTTGATATATAGATGTTGTTCCTGATTCCATGTATACTTCAATATTGATTCAGATGAAAGAAGTTTTCCATCTACTGTCCATGCATAAAGTGCATTATTCGCATATTTATATGTCGGGGCAATTGTCAGTTCACGCCCAACTTTGATAGTGTAAATGCCAGTCTCACTATCGAGTTCAATTATAGGAGCTTGTTTTATTTCTTCAGTAATTACATCGTTCTTATTACAGCTTGTAATAAAAAACAAAAGTACAAGAATACTAAATATGAAAGCCTTCATAATAAAAAAGGCATAGAACTGAAATCAGTTCTATGCTAAACTATATTAAATTGTTATTCTATTGTAACGTCGTCTATACAAAGATACGCCGGAGTATTGAGTCCATATATAGGATCGACATCAGATCCTTCAAAATTGAATTTTACACTTTGCACATCCGCTACATTAATATCCCAATATGTCCATGTAGTTACGGGGGACACTGTTGGTTTATCATATCGGTAGTCGGCCAACAATTTCGATACAGTGGTGATCAAATTTCCATCTACGTCATAACATTCGATGTTGACTTGGAAATATCCTATATTGTTGCCGTCAGAATCTTTCAGATTACTCAACGGTGTTGCAACACCCGATGTTCCGAACTGATTACCATTTATAATCACACCATAGGTATATGCTGTGTTACAATACCATAAACCCTTGAATTTGCGAGGGGAGTCAAAATAGAATTCAGGTTTGGCCATCCACTCCGTATTTCCGAAATCAGAGTAGCCGTATACAACAGCAAAATTGGAACCGCTGTGACCTGCCCCTGTATTGGCCCCATCTGTGGATGCTGTATTATAGACACTACATTGATTCTCCCAAGTATACCACCAATTAGTTCCAGAAGTCTTGCCGGCAGCAGAATCAGAACGATAATTGTATTTCGACAACGCAATGGCACCACTGGAAAATTCAGTATACGCTCCATAAGAATTGGTTACAGTATTCATGTCGGAGACAAACACAAAATCGGGATCGTATATTTCCCTGATTTGGTTCTCTGCAGTATATCCATAAAGCGTGTAGTAGTTCTCTGCTTTAGGCGAAACCGCCATGAATGTTTCATCGAAGTCATCGAATGTAATGGTTGTAGTGCCATCATCATTAAAGTTGGCTCGGGTTTCGGGAGTTACTGAATCAGTTTGAGGATTCATCAAAAAGTCATCGTCTGAATTACAGCCGGTGAACAGGGCGGTTGCCGTCAACAGGAAAGCTCCCGCCAGAAAGCGTAAATTTCTTTTCATAGCTTACTTGTTTTTTAATAAAACATATTTTTAACAAACACAAAAAATCCCGTTCGCGCAGGTTTACACGAACGGGATTATGTTTGTCTTCAAATATGAGAATGACTCCTACGGCATTCCGTATCTGATCGCAACCCGATTTTCTCCCGCGGGTGTAAATCCTTTTCCGGTCATGGCAGGTCTTCTGACTCGTCCCAGTCGTCGCGCCTTCCCAGCATTACACCAGTGGCAGGTTGCGGCAACCTTGAGGGGACTTACAGCAGCGGGTACTGTCCCGGATTCTCACCGGATTCCCTTTTCATCCGTGGCGGCGAACCGCCCGGAACCATTTCCAATTACAAAAATACAAATATTTTTTATAATAATATCATTTACACGAAAAAAAATCCGCAACCTGCCGGAATCATTCCGCACTATACTTTCAGAAAAAGGTTTCATGGCAAAGATTCTCATCGCCCGGGGACAGGCGACCATCTATGTCCAGAAGGACGGGTATACCATAACCCAGTCTTTGGGTGAATACGTGTTCCCCGCGGATGACACGGGGAAGATTCTCTCGTCCGTCACTCTCACCTCGACCGTACGGGTGATGTGCGGGGACGAGGAACTCACGGCCTTTACCATCGGTGCGGTGGGTAAGCCGGCGGGATTCTCATCCGTTACCGTCAATAACGGCACGAAGACCTTAACCTACGTTATCACCGCCGGTACGACGACCCTCGCCGACCACGGAACAATAGATATTCCCGTGACAATTTCCGGTATTGTCTATCATCTGTCGTTCGTCTGGTCGAAAGCCAAGGCGGGTATCCCGGGCAAGGACGGGGTCGATGCCGACATGCTCGACTGGGTCAAGGAGTGGAATACGGGTAAGACGCTCATCAACGGCAACACGGTCATCACCCCCAAACTCTTTGCGGGCACGAAAAACAGCGACGGCACCGTCTCCGGGATAGCCATAGGCTCGTTTACACTCAATACGAAGACCTCCTCGGGAACGATCGCCGCAGAGGCGGTAAACGGCATCTATGGATTTAGGGATGGCTACAAAACCTTCTATGTAGATAACGGCGGTAACGCCCAGTTGGGTTATGGCGACCAGTATGTCAGGTATAACGCCACGACAGGCAAGGTCGAGTTCGGCAGCGGAGTGAGTCTGAACTGGGTCGGTGCGACCTACATCGACAAGGACGGCGTCTTTACCGGAACACTCTCGGCCGATACGATTAAGACGATTTCCATCAGTGCTTCCCAGATCACATCGGGGATTATCGCTGCGGCACGCATCGACACGGCGGCGTTGAAAGCCTCCTTGATTACCGCCGGAAACATCGAAGCTCTGACCTTGAACGTTACAAAAGGGAAAATCGGCGGCTGGACGGTGGATGCCGACTCCCTTTACCGGGGTACGAAGAACAACACTGTGGGGAGCTGCACCTCTGCCGCAGGTAGCATTACGCTCGGCTCGAACGGTATCCGGGGCTATAAATGGCGGCTGGATGCCTCGGGAGCCGGAGCGGTCGCGGGCGGCAACATCGCGTGGGACGCTTCGGGCAACGTCACGTTCGCCTCGACGGTCAGTGCCTTGTGGACGGCACCTATCGGCTCCCTCACCACGGCTTTGGGCGGCAGCGGCTATCCCAAGCTGACGAAGATCACGGCCGACGGAATCTATACCGGCAGTATCACCGCCTCGCAGATTACCGCAGGAACCATCTCCGCCGACCGCATAGCGGCAGGCAGTATAGCGGCCTCGAAGCTCGATGCCGCCAGCATCAGGTCCTCCATCATCAACACGGACTATATCAACGGCCTGAGCTGTACCTTCACCAAAGGAAAAATCGGCGGCTGGATGATCGGGGCTTCGGCCCTCACTGCCACGCATATCTCGATAGACAGCGGCAACAGACGCATCGCGGTGTACGGGGCCAATTCGGGTGTCGCTAGCGGGCAGCGGGTGCAGCTCTACTACAACAGCGACACGGACTTCGGGCTCTATACCACGGACAGTGCAGGGTACTGCGTGGCACAGCTGGGTTCGAGCAACAGCATAGCCGGCTGGACGATCGACACGACTTCCATTCGCAAGGGCAACGTGTCGCTGGGCAGCGACGGCTCGATCATCAACTCCACGAAATGGAAACTGAACAACGACGGTTCGGGGCAGATCGCCTCGGGCAACATTGCATGGGACACTGCCGGGAACGTTACGTTCGGGGCTTCCGTATCGCTGCAATGGAAGAACGACATCGAAGCGGCCAAGGTTACGAACTTCGGCTATCGATATTACAAGAAACTCATCATCAACGGCGACGAAGCGACCTATTATCCAGTCGTTTTCAAAGGTGGCGACCAGAACATCAAACGTACCATTCTCGTCCGTCGGGGATATGCCGAGCAGGCTCCGGTCTCGTGGAACACATCCACGCACAAAGGAGGTCTGATCGTACTTATCAAAACCAACTTCGGCGGTTGGGGTGGCATTGCCTATTCATGGGATATCTATGACCTTTCCGAGACCTACTGCCGGATGTTCGCCGGGGCGCAGCTGTGCGGCAACTACTGCATGTTCGCCGTCTTCCTGCGTGGCGGCGGCGATACGGGTGCCGTGTACCACCTCTACTCCGACCAGCCGATAGAGAGCAGCAGTTATAGTCCTTCGCCGATTCCGGCAGCTCCGCAAATCGCTTACGGCAACGACCTTATCTTCCAGAGCGGTTCCACACAAGCCTATGCCCCCGCGCCGCGCACCCTCACGGCTGCCGTCGAGGAGGAGATCCGCCGCCATCGGTTCATTGCTCTGGCGCAAAGCACGGACAGCACGCTTGCGGCGCACCCGCTGACCTATATCGGCTCGACAGGGATTTACACGGGCACCCTTACCGCGGCGCAGGTCAACGCCGTGGCGATCGATGCCGGCAGTATCAAGACGGGAACACTTTCGGCAGACCGTATCGCCGCGGGCAGCATCAGCGCCTCGAAACTCGATGCCGTGGGTATCAAGTCGTCCATTATCAATACCGATTACATCAACGGTCTCAGCTGCACGTTCACGAAGGGCAAGATCGGCGGTTTCTCCATCGGCAGTGACAACATGACCATAGGGAACGTCGGAGCTGTGGGTGCCATCCCGTTGCAAATCCGTTCCGCCTCCACGGGCAGCGGTTACTGGTACACGGGAGCCTACAAGCCGCTGGGTATATGCCTTACGTGGTATCAGAGCAGCAATGCAGGGCATATCGTCCTCGGGCAGGTGGCGGCATCCGGCAACAGTGTCAAGACCGGATTCATAGGTCTTCAGATGATGTCATGGGACAATCTGGAATACTTCTGCCTCTCGGTGAACTATACCAAAAGCGGCAGCAAGGAGGTATACAACCGTATCGCGGGGTGGGCCTTCGACCACAACCATATCTGGAAAAACAACATCTCGCTGGGCAGCGACGGATCTATCGCCAACTCCACGAAATGGAGTCTGAACAACGACGGGTCTGGGCACATAGCCTCGGGTAATATCTCATGGAATGCCGCCGGCACGGTTACCTTTGCCGCATCCGTATCCGCCCAGTGGACTACGGGCATCACGACGGCGCAGGAACTCGCTTCGGCCATGGCGTTCGGGAAGATGCTCTACCGCGACCCGACTTTCTGGAACGGAAACAACGGTGTCGTGGTTTACAACAACTCCCAGAACGGTATGGTGACCGTTACCCGGCAGCAGGATGCCACGGCACCCAATGACAGCAAGTATGTCCTGAAAATCCAGACCAGCGGCAGTGCCAGCCCCCGCAACGGAGGCTTCTATTTCGGGGCGAAATGCGGTTACCGCAAGGTGCTCGTCGCCCGCATTATCGCCAAGATCCCCGCCGGCAGAAATCTCTGTTGGGCGACGAACAGCGTCGGCACGGGAGGTTCGCACCGGTGGCTTACGTCGAACGCCGGCACGGGCGACTGGAAAGAATACGTCTACAAGGTCGTGTGCGGCACCGCCGATTTTTCCAGCACCCATTTCTTCTACGTGGACGGCACGCAGGGGACTTCCGATACGCCTGTCATCTGGTATGTGGCCTATGCCACGGTCTTCGACCTTACCTCCACGGAGAAATACACGACCACCATCGATGCCAACGGCATTTACACGGGAACCGTACGCGCCAACCAGATTATCGTGGATTCCGCCCTGACTGTCGGAGGGAGCAGCTATAACGGCAGCATCTCCGTCAAGGATGCGAACAATAGCGTAAAGGTCACGCTGGACAGGAACGGTATCACGGCCGTGAGCGGCAAGATCGGCGGCTGGATTCTCGGAACAAGCGCCCTGACCGCTTCGGCTCCGGCCTCGGGGCACCGCATCGTTATGGGGGCTTCAGGATATATTTACCACGACAACCCTTCCACCGGAGTAAACTATTGGGCGCTGAACACGGACGGTTCCGCCACGTTCGGGTGCGGGAAAATCTCCTTTGCCAATGACGGATCGGGTTATCTGGCCAACCAGAATATCAAATGGGACGCCTCGGGAAATGTCACGATGACGGGCACCATCAACGCCAATGCCGGCACCATCGGGGGATTCGTCATCGGTCAGGGGCGCATCGGCTCGACGGCGACAGGAACCGGCTCAGGCGGCGGCCTTGCCATCTACGACGACCTGTTCCGCGTGGGGGACACCATTTCGTATGTCCTGTTCGGCAGCAACACCATACCGGCATCCGCCGGCGGATCATGTGCCACCGGACGTATTGTGAACAACAAGGTGAACAGCATCTTTAATAACAACTACGGGCTTTATATCGATGTCAAAAACGGTAACCGTAACTACGGAATATGGTCCAATGCCTCTGTTATAGCCCCTGCCTGCATCGGCAACAAGATCAAGAATGTCTATTTCACAGGCAGCGGTTACACGATCGATTTCTCGCAGTTCAACATCTTTTTCGTTTATGCCAACCAGAAGTACAGCGTGACCCTGCCGTCGGCATCGTCCGTGGCCACCATGTTCGGTTACTCGACTCTGCCGTCGGACTTCGCCTGCATATTTACCCTAATTTACAACTACAACTGGGGGAATAGCCTTGTATTCACCAATATCCGTAACCACAACGGGGATCTTGCCAGTTACACGTTAGCCAAGGGAGACTCCATTACGGTATTGTGCGCCAATTACCCCTCGTTCCATTACCAGATATTAAATCACTCTTATTAAAAACTTTTCTGCTGGGAATATCCCTACACTTAATAAAAACAGAAGCGAATTATGAACATCACCAACGTAACGGTAACCAAGGTTGCCGAAGAGAGCACGGAGAATGCCGACTACCAGTTGGAATATTCCATCGTCAATGACGCGCTGACCCGCGTCCACGCCTCCATCCGCAAGAAGGATACGGATGGCTCGGGGAACGCTCCGCAGATAGGTATCATCTACATGGAACAAGGCGTTATTTCATGCAACATTCCTATGGGAGAGCCGCTTGCACCCCTGTTTCATGATTTCGATACCATGATCGACGAAATAAAAAAGAGTAACGTACAAAATGCATAAATAATATGGAACTGTCAGTCAAAGACCGCCTTTACCTGCCGTCCTTTTTGCCGGCACGGGGCAACTTCAAGGACTTCAACCTCAAAAAAGAGATTCTGCGCAAGATCGCCATTCCGGACGAGGAGCGCAAAGCCATCGGTCTTCACGAGAATGCCGAGGACAAGCGCATCGAATGGGATGTGGAGAAGGAGAAACCGCTTGCCGTGGAGTTCTCGGGGGACGAGATGGAGTATCTCCGGAAAGCCTGCGAACGCATCTCGGACGAGGAGCTTCCGGACGATATGTGGGCTACCGTGTCGCGCATCTACGATTTCATTCAGGAGAAGTAAACCATCCTTTCTTTCTGCCGCTACTCTTTTGAAAAGAGTGCCCGGTCGTACTCTGATGTATGGTCGGGCTTTTTGTTGAAGTATCGTTCATGGCAAGACAGGACATAACAATGGACGCCGAATACGGTGAGGTGGAGACTTCCGGCAATATCGCCGGCAAGAGTTTCTACGACTTCCGCCTGCTCGATGCCGTCGCGGGTGCGGACAACGACACCTTCCGCTACGGAGAGATTACCGTCCCCGTCGGCTTCGTGTACACGTATAACGACGGCAAAGGGTTCCATGTCAGGATTCCCTATACGCCCGACATGCGCCGCCTGACGGTCCGTCTGGTTATGGAAAGCGGTTCGGGCGGCACGGAGTACCTGAGAAATCCTGCGACGGGCAAACATTGGTTTCCCGTCGTGGCGGAGACGGAAGCCGGCACGGCCGATATCGCCCTGGCCGCATTTTTCTCCCTCAATGAGAAGGGAGTCTACAACCTGCTGTCACGGGACGGTTACCTTGCCGTGTACAGCGGCTCAGAGACCGACTTCGAAATAGGAGCCGCCAAAGCCCAGAACGAGACGTTTCTGCTGAAAGCTTCAGCCGGAAATCTCTACCAACATTCTACGACAGGTGTCGGCCTCGTCGACTACCTGCATTCGAGTCTGGAAAACAACGGTCTTGCCGCCAAACTGCAGTCGGAATTCCTGTCGGACAAGGTCGTCATCAAGAATGCCTATATGGATTCTGCCACGGGAGAGCTGCTTTTAGAAACCGAGGAAAAGGAGGAGAACGATGGGTAAGTACAGGGTCGTAGCCGGACAGAATATCTACGATGTGGCCCTGTACCTGTACGGCAGCATCGAGGGAGTCGTGGATTTGCTCATCAACAACCCCGATCTCTCCTTCGCCACGACATTGACTGCCGGCCGGGAACTTGTCTACACGGACGATTTCGTTATCCGCGCCGATGTAGTCGCCTATAACGGGTTGCACGGCATCGTCCCCGCTAACGGTGAACGGCATGTCTATCCCAAAACGTTCACCTTGCCGCTTGCTGTCGTCCTCACGCTCGCTGCCGGGATCATCACCGTGCAGTGTGCCGTTTCCGGTGCGGGACAGCTGGAAATCGACTGGGGCGACAACAGCGACACCGAGACCGTCCTCCTCGCGGACACGCCGCAGCTGCTCACCCATACCTTCGACAACAAAGTCAGGGACAGGCGTCGTATCCGTTGGTTTACCGATGCCTGCTTCCGGAGTATCGACTGGAGCGGGCTCAAACCGCGGTCGTTGGTACTGGTGCAGACACTGCCGGTGGAGGAGCTGACGCTCACGCACGCCACACTCTCCTTGGAGAGCCTGCGGCTGCTTTCCGGAACCTACAGCCTGAACCTGTCGAATTGCGCGTTGGCCGATCTTGCACCGCTTGCCGAATGCCGGGAACTGATGACACTCGACCTCTCCGCCGCCCGACTGAAACCGACAGTCATAGATCATTACCTGACAACCCTTGTGGAACATTACGGCGACCGACGGAATTGCACGGTCATTTTACCTACAGCCCCGACGGGAACCTATCGGGAGCCGGACCGGGATACCGAAACGGGGCGCTACCGTATCGCCTCGGGCATGGAAGCCGTATGGGTCATCCTGCACGAGGAGGCCTGGAATGAGGGTGGCGCGTGGAAATTCATTATCGACGATATAACCTATACAGTGGAATGAGCCGGACGATTAAGGAGATATACAATGAAGCCGTGCAGGAACGCAACCGGCGGCTGGAACTGACGGAGTTCGCCAGCGACTCGAAGCTGTCTGTCATGAACGGTATCCTATGGACCGTAGCCGCTGTCATCTACAGTTTCGAGACGCTGCTTGATGTCTTCGCGGTGGATATCTCGGAAGCCATCAACAACCGGATCAACGGCACGCCGGACTACTACGCCAATGCGCTGCTGCAATACCAGCAGGGCGACGAGCTGACCGTCCGCGAGGACGGACTGGCTTTCGGGTATGCCCAGGTCGATGAGACCAAACGCATCATTACGCAGGTCTCCTATGTGGAGAGCACGGACGACAGCAACCTCGACAGCAAGCTGGTACTGAAAATCGCTACCGGCACGAAAGGACATCTGGAAGCTATTCCCGCCGAGGAGCTGGTGCCCATCAATGCCTATATCGGCAAGCTGAAATTCGCCGGCACACGCATCGAGGTCATCTCGACCAAAGGCGACGTGCTGGTGCCGCGTCTTACGGTCTTCTACGATGGTGCCGTTCCCGAGGCGGAGATGTACGACAGCATCGAGACCCGTATCCGGGACTACATTATGGGCATCGACTTCGACGCTGCGGTCTATGTCTCCCGCCTGACGGATGCCATACGCCGTGCCGAACACGTTACAGACGTCTATATCGACGAGACGGCAATCCCCGAGCAGGGCGTGTTTATTGCTTGCCACGATACGGACGGGCAAATCCAGCCCCTGCAACGTGTCGGCCGCATGACATACACCGCCTCGGGCTACCTGAAAGAGTCCTCGCGCAAGGACGAGGAGTCGGAACTGCCGACCTTCCGGGAAGCCATCACGCTCAAAGTCGAAAACCATGAGATATAAGCTGCCCATAGACCGTTCGGTGAACCGGCTCGTGCCGCACTACCTGTCGGGACGGCGGTTCATCCTCTTCGTGCAGAGCTGCCTCTATCCCTTGCAAAGCCTGAACGAACGGTTCCGTACGTTTGCACGGGAACGGCATATCGAGGCGCGCATGACCTCACAGGTCATCTATTTCGAGTGGTTCCTGAACTACCGGTTCGGTAAATACATCAAGGACGGCAAGGACCGCATCTTCATCAAGGACAGCACGAGTGTCGGTGTGGACCTGTACCACGAAGGGGCGGAATACCAGCGTCCTTTCACCGTATGGTACAACGGGGAACAGGTTACAACGGACAATGAGGCGGAACGCCCCCGTCCGTTCTACCTGCTGGCGGAAGAGAAGCTGATCAACAAGGTCAGCTTCATGGTCTGCGTCCCGCCCGTCACCATACCTCCGCGGGAACTGGTCTATATGCTTTCCTATGTGGTGAACACCTATAAGACAGCAGGCAAGACCTACCTGATCAAGATCGACGAAGACGAATACACCCCCAATAAGAATACAGGACAATGAAAGAATATATTGCGGAAACCGGCGGACGGTATACCTACTCGGACGATATCCTGAACTTGCAGGAACTGGCTCTCAGCATGAGTGCCGTTTTTGACGGCTGCTCGGACTTCATCATCTCCGGATGCGAGATCGAGGGTCCCCGCGTCTCCCCGGGTTATGTCTGGCTCGGCGGAAAGGTACGCCGTTTCGACGGCTGCGCCGATGCTGTCTATCCCTATTATATATACGAAATCAACCGGCATGAATCGGTGGTCTACGCCAATGAGGTCAACAAGCGCGGGCGTACCTGTTATCTCTGTGCCGGAGCCAAGGCTGTCCCGGATACGGTCGATCCGGTTACTGACAAACTGCCGGCGGCCATCGAGGTGACGGAGAGCTATGCACCCCGGTTCATCGACAAGTTCTTCGGCCGCTATGCTGTCCTGCTCGATACACCTTTTGCCCGGCAGACCGTCAAGAAGGATCTGGTGCTGGCCGGAACGTTCACCGGGCAGAAAGAAATCAGCTCCAAGACCGCCGTCTCCGTCAGCGGCGGGAACGGCTACATGCTCAAAGGCATCGTCAAGGCGGACGGCCATGCCGCCATCGGTGCCTACCTGCACGGTCTGCTTGTCAACGAGATTGTCATCCGGACGGACGGCACGTTCAGTTTCATGAAACAAGGCAAGGAACTGGCCAGGGTTACGGAAGACGGCATATCCTGCGGTACTTCGCTGAATGAAAACGCCCGGATCGGGGCTGTCCGCATCAAGGGATACGACATCTATAACACCTCGGATGTGACGGATGAGGGTTGTATCCGTATCAATTACCACGGCACGGAGGGCGGCGGAACAAAATACCGTGACTTTGCCGTGCATGACGGAAAAGCCTGCACCACACCTGTTTTGAAAGTCATCGGGCGTACCGCCACCCTGCAGGTCGGCGGACTGCTCTCCCTGCAAAGCACCGGACGGGGTATCGATATTCAGAATACCGCCTATACGAAAGACAATGCCAGGCTGACAAACCTGATTACCTGGCGCGACAGTGCCGCCGCGCTGCTCGCCACCGTCGGCTTCGACACCGCTGACAGTTTCCGTTTTGCGCTGAGGAACGCTCTGGGCGACATCGTGCTTGCCCCTTTGGGAGCGGTGGATGTGCTCGGTACGCTTAAAATCAACGGAAAATCCGTGTCCGACACCTATGTGACCGTCAGGGCCTTTACGGAGGCGATGGGAAAGAAAGTGGATGTGGTAGAAGGCAAACAGCTCTCTACCGAAGACTTCACGACCGAATACAGGAAGAAACTGGCGGCTATCACTACCGGAGAACTGACGGAGGGCGGCGAAGGTTATGTCACATCGGGAACCGTCGCGGCGGCTTTGAAAATGAAACTCTCCGCCGACGGGAACCTTTCCGATGTCATGGACAAGGCTGCCGCCCGGAAGAATATCGATGTCTATTCCAAAGCGGAAGCCGGGGAGGTATTTCTGGAAATCTCCGAAGGATTGAAGGAGCTGGTGCGCCTGACGGCGGACGAGATCAGCGGGCTGACGGCAGAGGAAGCCGCCGAACTGAAAGCAAAGCGGCAGGCGGCCGTCAGGGATACCCTCGATGCCGAAAAGAAAGGTACCGGGGAGCTGAAACTGGCCAAGACCTCGAACCTGTCCGACCTTCCGGACAAGGGCAAGGCACGCAAGAACCTCGAAGTCTATTCCACGGCCGAGATAGACCGGATGATGGACGGCAAGCTCGGGACTGACTCCGCTTACGAGGGCATTGTCTTCACACCCGAACTCAGGGACAAACTGCTGGAAATCAAGACCGGTTCGTTCGCCTACATAGATGAAGGCGGCATTTCGCACGCGCAGGTCGAGGGATACGTGATGACCTCGCAGGTTGTCAGGGAACTCAAGAAAAAGGCGGAGCGGCTGATGGGCGGCTACAACGCTTCCGAAAAGGATACCATCGCCACCAACCTGAACCTGTATACCAAGGCCGGGGCGGACGCCCGCTTCGCCGCGCTTGAAAACCTGTTCCAGGATTACATCGACTTTTTGACCGGGCAAGGAAAATCCCCCATGGAAGCCCGGCAGCTCCTGCGGAACAAGTTGGACGTGCTGTCCAAAGACGAAATCGTCAAGGACTACCTGCGCAAGGACGGCAAACTTTCCGACCTGTCCTTGCCGACAGCGGAGGCGAAACGGCAGGCCTGCCGCGCTATCGGAGCCGCCTATGCGGAAGAATACCAGCCCCTGCTGGCGGATACGGGATGGATGCACATGGAGAACAGCGGCTCGGGAACAGATACCCAGGGGCTGTTTATCCGCCAGATCGGGAATATCGTGTCCATACAGGGGTATATCAATACCGCACGCAGGGACGGCAGCAACTGGGGCGGCATCGTTGCCGTCATCCCGAACAAGATACAGCCCCCGAGATACAGCGTGCGCTGCAGCGCCGCTGACTGGAACGATGACCACAAGTACAACCGGGGCTCCTCGTTCACCATCTACGGCGGTTCGCGCAGGATACAGCTTTACGAGCGCGGTATGTACAATGTCAATGTAGAACTCAACTTCACCTATTTTGTATAGTCATGAAACATAAACTCAATGTAAACGGCGATATTGAAAGCCGCCGGAGGATTGCGGAGCGCAGGAACGTTCCCGTCCGTGAAACCGTACAGCAAACCATTCAACCGCAACATCATGAAACAGAAGAAAATCAGGCGGCAGCCGCAGAAGAAACCGTCTCCCCGGCAGCAGAAGCCCCGAAAGCGAGAAGACGGAAGACCGCAGGGGACGCTTAAGCGCTTTCCTTTCGACGAGACACGGATAGGCTTCATGCTCCGGTATGAGATGCCGGTAGTCTATCATCTGCTCCGCAGGTTATGCGCCACGCAGCAGCCCTTCGAGCCGGACTGGCAGGTCATACGGTCGGTGGCGGAGGCATCGAAAGACCCTTCCTGCGGCAAGGCGAAGTTCCGCCGCTACCTGGACGAGTACCGCCGGGACGGGGTCTATTGCCGGCGCGGGAAACGGCTCACGCCGGAGCGCAAAGCCTACTATGAAGGCATATGCCGCCGCAAGAGAGAAGAGTATATCCGCCGGAACCGCAGGAGGCTGCTTGCCGAAGCGCGGAACGCGCCGGGCGGCGACAGACTGCTCGGAGAGATTAAAAGCATTCTTAAAATGAAACGGTAATGCGCTGAAGGACAATGCCGGTGAGAAACATTCATGTACATGTATGGCTGTTCCGGGTAATTTGCCTAATTTTGTATTCCACGGTCGCTGCAAGACCTTTCCATATTGTCAAATGAGTATCCTCTTTCGGGATACGGTCAGCGAGACATCCTCTCCCAATTTTATCAGTTGAACGCGGACGGTGCAACCGAACCCGTCCGTCCTGTTACCAGTTTCTTTGCGATGCGGGTATACCGTGTCGCATTCTTCGGGCATTTTTAAATCCATAAAACAAAGCGTTTATGCAAGAAGAAGAAAAGAACAACGGCATGGAAGGCATGTCTGTCGAGGAAATGTTCCTCGGCGTTCAGGAATCTTATCAGGAGGCACAGTTGCGTGCCCAGGAGGAGAACAGGGCGTTCGCCCGTACGGAGTTCTTCCGCATGGACAAGTTCGGGACTTACCGTCTCCGTATCCTGCCCATCGCTCCCAATCCGGACGGCTCGCCGACACGTCCGGGCTATGAGTATCCCGTCCACCAGCTGCTTCTGGAGCTGGAGAAACCCGCTACGGGGAACAAGCCCCAGAAGATGTATGTCACTGTCACCCGCGCTACCGATGCCGGATATAGCGTTGATCCCATCGAGACTTACCGCCGCATGGCCGTCGAAGCCGCAAAAGAGGACGGGGACGACAAACTGGCGGAAAAGATTGCCGGGGGCTCGTTCGGAGGCGGTCTGAAATACAGTTACGGCCACTGTCTCTATGTATTCGACCTGGGTGAACGAGCCAAAGGCGTGCAGATGATGACCCTTTCCCATGCCCAGTTCAAGGATCTGGATGAGAGGAAGTTCAAGCTGTGGAGCAAGAAACTGGCCAAGAATCCGTCTTACCCGTGCCCGATTTCCTCGGTGTATGACGCCTATCCGGTGGAGATTGAAAAGCGCAAGAACGGAGCCAAGACCGAGTATGTCATTTCCATTGACAACGAATCGGAACCTGTACCGTTGACCAAGGAGGAGCTGACCGCCCTGATGGGTGCGCCGCGTATCCCGGAAATCATCTACCGCTACACCCGTTATCATCTGGGAGCCACCGTCGAGTTCCTCAAACAGTGCGACGGTATCTACGGCATGTCGCTCATGGAGACGGATGAAATGAAGACGGTCATCGACACGCTGGACGGTGAACTGCCCAAGGAGGATATATCCGCGTTCTCGTTCGACCGCCGTACGAAAGATAACAGAGAAAACGGGCGTGAAGGCGGAGGCATCTCGCTGGACGACCTTTTCGAACGTTATGACGAGCTTCAGCGGCAGGAACTCGGTGAGAAGACCGAGGAAGGCCAGGAGCTGCGTGCGATGATCCGCGGCTACATCGAGCAGGAAGGGCTCTCCGTGCGTGTCACACGCTCCACGAGCAACCGGGAACTACTCGACCTGATCGAAAGCGAGATGGAGGGTCCGAAGCCCAGTGACGAACCGGAGGATGTCCCCGGGGAGGAAGAAGAGCAGCCGGAGGAAACGGAAGAGCGTGCCGGGCGTCCCCGCCACCGCAGATAAGCCTTTCACAAGTTCTTGAATTCTAATCCGACGGGAGGCATCCGGGCCTCCCGTCCTAATCACAATCACTTAGTATGAAAGAGAACAAACCCTGCCTTTTGTTATTGAATGACATCCACATCTCGAAAGACAACATCCCTGCATTCCAGGCCAACTGGCAGGAGGCCATGGGAATTTGCAGGGAACGGGATATCCGGGAAGTGGTTGTCGGAGGAGACCTGTTCTTTTCCCGTGCCGCCCAGACACTCGATGTCCTGCTGGCCGTCAGGGATATGCTTGTATCCGCCGCGGACCATGACATTCATGTCACGCTGGCGGAAGGGAACCACGACAAGGTGAACCAGGAATCCCTGCGCGGATATTGTCATGTCTTCGACCGGCATCCGAATGTGACTGTCGTGGATGAGTACCTGACCCTGTGCCGCCCGGAATGGAAGTTCGCGCTCCATGTAATGAGCTATTTTCCGGAAGACGGCTCTTTTGCCGAAAGGCTCGGACGATTGGCTGCGGAAGCGCTTTCCGGAGAACCGGAGCACTTCCTCTACATCCATGAGGGTATCAACGGGGCATTGGCACAGCCTTCGGAAAAGGAACTGCCTGCCAGGATATTCTCTCCTTTCGACAAGGTCTTTGTCGGCCATTACCACAACCGTACCGTCATTCCGGGGACGGGAATCGAATATATCGGTTCCTCGCGCCAGCATAACTTCGGGGAGGACGAGGAGAAAGGATACACGGTGCTGTATACGGACGGCACGTACGAGTTTGTCAAGAACCGCGTGAACATGCGGTACCGTGTCATGGATATGCCGGCGGAACGTGCCGGGTTGCACCTGATGGACGAGCTGCGTGAAATGGAGGCCGATGGTCGCTACAAGGTCAAGGTGCGTGTCCATGCACCTGCCGCCGCGATGAAATCGGTGGACAAAGCCGCCTTGCTGGAAGCCGGAGCGGCGAAGGTAGAACTGGTTGCCGATGACGAGCAGCTGCCGGAGGCGGTATCCTCTTCGCTCTTCGAGAAATTCGACAGCCGCCGCATCCGGGAAACCTACGAGGACTTCTGCCGGGAGAAACAGATCGAGGATGTGTCGATGGGATTGGAGTATTTATCTAGAATAGAAAACAGATCATGTGGAAATTAAAGACGATAGAAGCCGAAAATCTCTGCGCCTTCCGTTCGCTGTCCTACATGCTGCGGCAAGGCGTGACGACATTGATTTTCGGCGATAACCGGGACAATGAGTCCCAGCAGTCGAACGGGGCCGGCAAGTCTGCCCTGTTGGAATGCATTGCCGTGGGTATCACGGGCAGCCCGCTTAGAAAGATACGCTCGGAGGAGATTATCAACGATGCAGCGGAAGAATGCCGTATCGCTTTGCGTTTCATCAACGATTCCGCCGCCGAGGAACTGCTCGTCAACCGCCGTATCCCGCGCAAGGGGGCTTCCTCTGTCAGCTGTACGCTTTACCGTGGCGGCAAGCAGGTGGTAACCGATGAAGCGGTACAGCCTTCGGTGGATGCCTATAACCGGTATATTCTTGACAAACTGGGTATCACACGCGACGAGCTGCTCAACAATTTCATCCTTTCCAAATACCGGTATGAGGATTTCCTCTCGTCATCGGACAAGGAGAAGAAAGAGGTCATCAACCGCTTTTCCAACGGTATCCTGGTGGATGAAGCCATCGCCAAAGTGGAGGAAGACATCGTGCCGCTCTCTGAAAAGAAACGGCAGGTGGAACTGGAACTGGCCGGGTTGGACGGGCGTATCGGGATGTTACAGGAGCAGATACGCAAGGAGGAGGAAGCCGGAGCCGAGCGGGGGCGTACCCGTGTGGAACGTATCATGGGACTGGAAACGGCCATAGCGGCCAAGAGGGAGCAGATCCGTACCGGGCACGAGAACGTGGACAGGCTTGAGGAACAGCTTGCCGGAGTGCAGCGGGCGGACGAGGCTTTGCAGGAACTGGAAGCCGGAGATACCGCATTGGAAGCATGTCTGGAAAAGATAGCGGAAATGATGTCCCTCTTTCCCGATGCCCGGCAGACGGACTGGGACAAGGTCATTGCCGAAAAGAAAGGACGGTTACAGACCGCCACAGAGCGGCTGAAGGATTGCGATGCCGTCTTGAAGCAGGCGGAACAGGAACTGAAAAACAGGACTGACGGCTGGGAACAGTTCAAGAAGGAGTATGCCGCATTCTGTGAGGCATACAGGGATCAGTCCGATACGACTGCGGAGAGACTGCGGGAAATCGACATCCGTCTGCGCGACCTGTCCGGCAGCATCGAGGAACTGCGTCATAAACGGCGTATCGTTTCTGCCGGTATTGACGGCCTCTCGAACAAACTGGCCGGCTCCATCACCTGTCCTTTCTGCGGGCATGAGTTTCTGGTGGCAGAACCACAGTTCGACATCGAGGCCGGCATGAAGGAACTGAAGCTCCGTCAACGGCAGCTCACGGAAATCAACGGCCGTATCGATGAGAAGCAGGAGGAGACGGATGCCGTGGAGTTGCAGCAGAACCGGCTGAACCATGAGCGCCGGATATTGGAAGGCAGACGCACCGGATGGGAGGAGCAGCTGGCCGGGCACGAACGGGCCATCAGGAATGCCACCCGCCACGTGGAAGAGGTGGAAAGCGGGCATAAACGCATCGCTTCCGAAATTACCGCCCTGCAAAGTGAAATCGAAGGTGTCCGCCGCAAGGTATTCGACGAGGTGTTCGGATTCATAGACGAGCGCAATGCCGCACTGAACCGCGGCATACGGGTAGGCAAGGAAGATATACAGGCTGCGGCCTGCGCCATCGACACTTTGCAGGCCACGATCCGGGAGCTGGATGAGGCGGCTTCACCCGACCTCATACAATCGCTCAAGGACACTCTCCGTGAAACGCGCGGGAAGTCCAACGAGGCGGCAGGGCGCAAGACGGCCGTCGATGCCCGGGTCCGTGCCCTGGAGATACAGCGGGAACGGTTCGTGCAGTTCAAGACCTATCTGGCCAACACGAAAATCGAGGCGCTCAGCCGTATCACCAACGAGTTCCTGCAAGACATCGGCAGCGACATCCGTATCCGCTTCGACGGGTATACCGTCCTCAAGAGTGGTAAGGTAAGGGAGAAAATCTCCATCTCACTGCTGCGCGACGGCATGGACTGCGGCTCGTTCGGCAAGTTTTCGGCAGGCGAAGCCGCCCGTGTGAATTTGGCGACCATCCTTGCCATGCAGAAACTCGTGAACAGCAACTGCGACGGGGACAAGGGACTGGATCTGCTCGTGCTGGACGAGATACTCGAGGCGGTCGATGAAGCGGGGCTGGCCTCCATGTTCGAGGCGCTGAACTCGCTCGGCGGTACCGTGCTGGTAGTCTCGCACGGGAATGTGGCTGAAGGCTATCCGCATAAACTGGTAATCGTGAAAGAGAATGGCGAATCGAGACTCGGAGAATAGCGTACTGACCCGGGAGCAGGTACTGGCGCTGGACATCGCCACGCATACCGGATACTTCTCCCTGCATGAGGCCGGGACATGGAACTTCACCGAAAGCAAACGGCGCAACGGCAACAAGATGCACGGCGCTTTCAGGACTACGCTGCTCTCGCTGCTCCGTCGTTACGGCATCCGCCGCGTCGTGGCCGAGGATGTGAGCGTGAACCGCCATTTCTACGACATGCGGCGGCTCTCGGAACTCAGGGGTATCCTGCTCGAAGTGTGCGATGAACTGGATATCCCGGAACCGGAGTTCGTCAACCCGGCTGTCCTCAAGAAATGGGCGACGGGAGACGGACACGCCACCAAGACGCAGATGGTCGCGGCCTGCAAGGACAGATACGGTATTGTCCCGGTGGATGACAATGCGGCGGATGCCTGCCACCTCTTCTACTATTACATCCGCAGGCACAGGCTGTGACAAGCCGACAACGGTTTGGATTTTTTCCGGGCGGCGGTAATGCTGCCGCCCGTTTTTTCAATTGACGCTCACGGTAGCTGACAGATTAGGACATGAGATTCATTATCAACCTTTTCAGTCAGTGGAAACGTGGAAAAGAAAGATGTGTTTATTGCGGTTCTCCAGCCTGAAGACGAATCCGCGAGACAGAGGGCGGAACTTCTCAGAAAATATGTGATGCCGCACAAGAATCTGATATACAGCATTTGTATCAAATATACCTATAACCAGGAGGACATCGAGGACAACTACCTCGAGGCGTTGGCCAACTTCTTCAAGTATATGGACAGTTATGACCCGGCCCGTCCGGTAAAGACCTGGATCTATGCCGTGACCAAACGGCTTGTGGCGGACCTGAACAACCGCAACAGGAACCGCATGCCCCCGGACGACAATATCGACATTTCGGAAATATCCTCTTCGCTGTCGGATGAGGACGAACCGTCGGGAAACAGCATGGGGATGGACAACTACCGCGAGTTCTATAACGATGACATCCTCTGGGCACTGGACCGGCTCAAACCGATTTACCGGGAAGCCCTGCTCTTGCAGCAGGCTGGTTACAAACTCGGGGAAATCATGGAAATCACCTATAACAACGGTACTTTGCAGACCAGGAACGTAGAAACGGTAAAAAGCCGCATCTTCCTAGCCAAGACGCAGCTGCGCAAACTATTGACACGCGATGGAGAGAAAAGAATGGATTGACGGATGCCGGAGGCTCTTTACACGGCTGGTCCGCACCACGGTGTGGGCGGATTTTGTGTTCCCTACCGGCGGCAAGTCGGACAGGCAGCTCGGGATGTGTTTCGACGGCTTGTGCCGGGAGGTCGTCTCCGTCAGTGCGGAACGCCTGTCCGACTTCTGTATCTGCCAGACATATGCCATTTCCGGATATGATACCGCGTATCGCAGGAAATGGAACGTCTCCCATTCATTCGGAAAGAAAGCCATCGGCCGCTATCTCCGCTCGGGAAAGGAACGCCGCTACCGGGAGGACCGGTGGCTGAAGAGTTTCGGGCTGTCACGGCATGATTTGGCGCGGGCAGTGGAAGACCGCCGCAGCCATCCGTTCGGGCGTTTTATTTATCCGGAATACGAGGAGACGACCAAGCGGCGACTGCTCTCCACCGAAGCGGGATATCTCGTCTGTGCGCTCTCCACGCTGATGTGGACGCCTTTCTCCCCGTCATGCTCAAAATGTGCGAAAGCGGAGCCATGCCGCAGAAGGACACAGGCGCGCTATCCGGAACTGTACCGTATCCGCTGTGAGGCGTGGCGGAAAAAGGAGGCGAAGCCATGAGTGCCGTCAATCCGCTCAGTGCCGAGTTCCTGTATGAACTCTATGCCACGGCGCTCAGACAGGAACCGTTGTGTGCTGTCCTAGCCCGGCATATGCGTAAGGAATACCTGCCGGACCGTTCGTTCCAGCAGGTACAGGAGGCGATAGCCGTACACTTCAAGACATACAAGACACCGCCGTCGTATGCCGTGCTGGCACAGACCTTCCATGAGGATTACGACGCCATCGAGCTGATAGACACTTTCCGGGAGTATGACGAGGGACAGAGTGCCGAGGTGATGACCGACATGCTGGAGTCCTACATCAAGGGGGTCCGGTTGCAGTCGGTCTATGCGGAGGTCGGGAAACTGTATAACGAGAACAAACAGGACAAGGCGGAGAAGACTCTTCGGGAATATGCCGAGTGGCTGGCAGGGTTCACGCTGAAGAGTTCCTCGTTCGTCGATGTGGCCGCGACTTTCAAGGAGCGTTTCGAGAGGAACCGCCGGCGCGAGGAGGAAGAGGAACGCTCGGCCACCCCTCGTGTGTCCCGCTTCTACATCCCGTATCTGGATGCGCTCAATGCCGGACGTAACCTGCGAGGTCAGCTGACCTGTTTCCTGGCCAGCACAGGCGTGGGAAAGTCGCACATCGCCAAATGGATCGGTGTCAGGGCGGACATCGATGACGGGCTGCATGTGCTGCATTTCCAGCTGGAAGGTTCGGAAGAAGAGGCGTTGAACGCCTATTCCGGCGGACTGATTTCCAGGAACGCCTACTATTACGAGCGGGGAAAGATTTCGGATACGGAGATGAGACATCTGGAAAAACTGGTCGCCTCGTATGCCGGAAGCATCACGGTGCGCAGTTACCCGCGTTTCAATGCCCAGGTCTCGACACTCGACATCAAGAACGGCATTTCGGAATACAGGAAGCTCAAAGGATATAATCCGGACATCGTGATTGTGGATTCGATGGACTTGCTGACGGATGCCAACCGCCGTTCATGGGGAGCCGACCATGAACGGGCGAAGCGTATCGCGGTGGCTAATGACCTGAAGGACCTGGCGGCGGACGAAAAGGTATGGATGGTGGTGACTTACCAGTCTACCATCGAAGACCGGGAGTGGCTGAATGACGAGCGGAACGTGCTGACCGAGTACAACTGTTCGGAGGCCAAAGGTCTGGCCCGCCCGTGCACGCACCTTGTTTCGCTCAACCAGTCATCGGCTGAAAGAAAGGAGAACGTTATGCGCCTGCACGTGGCCAAAAGCCGGTTCTTCCAGAAAGGAGACACTATCAGGATTGCCACCGACTACGACAATGAGGTGTTCTATGACGGGCAGAGGACACTGAATCTGAACAGGGAATAAAAAGCCATCGATCCGGATGCGGCGTGTCGGTGGCTTTTTGACTTGTAACGACTGGAATGTTGAGAATATATGGCAGCTTACATGCGTAAAACCAATTCCGGACAGATACGATTTTTATTGTATGCCCTTTGTATTCCGCCATATCGTCCGTTCCCCATGTTATCAACAGCAGGTTTTCACATTTCAATTCCTCTGCCGCCTCCAAGACTTTCAGTTTCCGCTCACGGGTCTTGGCGTTCGAGATATCATACGACCTTTGTTCGAGGAAAGTTCGAATGACCTCGCAAATACAAATCCGTTATTTGTAGTAATTGGAAAACGATACTTTTCATTCAGTATGTTTATTGTACTGCACAAAAAATACGCTTTTTTTATGTAGAGAGTGATCATTTTAGAAAAGTACATCTCTACACCTGATAATCAGCCAATGCTGATTATCAATCTCCTTATTTATATATTGTTTTATCGATTAGACAAAAGCAGTCATTTTTTGTCCAGCCGGGAAGACAATTTCTCTTTTCCTTTGGGTGGAAAGACCTTCCATGATTCTGCCGGTCTATTTTTATTGGGCTAATCCGGATTCTTTTTCCAAACATTTCAAACCAACCTGTAGCGGTCACGACTATACCTTAATATGGAACTGTCGGTACAGGAATATCAATATCTGGTTTCGGAGATAACCCGCGAGACGGGTGCCAAACGGGACGGGAGCGGTAAGAACCTTATCGTTCCGCGCTGCCCGTTCTGCGGAAAGTCGGGCGGTAAGTTCGGTATCTACATCGGCAAGGCGACTGCCCACCGCCGGCCTTTCATGGCCCACTGCTTCTCCTGCGGGGCATCCACCCGTACATTGGAGCAACTTCTGGCGGCTATCGGTCGCATGGACCTGATGGTTTTGCAGACAGCTGACATTGCCGCACCGTTGAACCTGCACCTGCTGGAGAAGGACGAGGCGGAAGAAATAGACGACGAACTGGTGCCGGTCGAATTGCCGGACTTTTACAAGCGCACTTTCCGGCATCCGTATTTGCAGCGGCGCGGCTTCTGTTTCGACGATTACGAGTATTTCCCGGTCGGGATAACCGGCAGGCTCAATCCGCGCTACGCGGACTATGTCGTTTTTCCGGTCATCGATGACTGTACGGTTGTCGGCTATGTCTCCCGCCATACCTGGCCGAAAGAGGATATAGACGCCCACAACCGCAAGACCAGACATAGCGGCGGGTACAAGATCCTGCGTTACCGGAACTCCACGGAAAACGACTTTTCCAGACTCCTTTATAACTACGATGCCGTCCGTATGGATGAAACCGATACGGTCATCCTCGCGGAAGGTATTTTCGATGTCATCGCCCTGACCCGCAGACTCGAACTCTATGACAATTCCCATGTCGCAGCCGTGGCCACTTTCGGAAAGAAAATATCCGATGTACAGATCTACAAGCTGCAATCGAAAGGCGTCAGAACCGTAGTCATCGGTTACGATGGTGATGCCGTCGAGTCGGTAAAGCGGACGGCTGAACGGCTGAAACCCTATTTCGAGGTTTTCATCGCGGACATTGCTGATGCCGCCAAAGACTGGGACGAACTCACGGAAGCGGAAATCTACGGGATTTTCGCCTGCCGCCTGCTGTCCGTCCTTGAATACAAACTCAAAAAAGTACAGGAAAGATGATACAGGAACTTTTCTCATGGCTCGATGCACAACGGATAACCTATATCCCGGTCGATACGGAAGTGGTGGATATTCCCGGCTTCGGGCGGCTTTTCACGGCCGACCTGTCGGGAGTGGAATCCATCTTCCGCGGCGACGGGGACAAGCTCGTGTTCAACCTGATGGAAAGTCCGGATGTGCTGATGGAAGAAGGAATCTTCCATGTGGCCTTCCCGTTCGGCAGGAACTGGTACTACTATGACCTGCGGGAAGAATTCCGTTTCAACCTGCTGAAATATATCGGCCGGCCCAAGCCTCCGGTACATGATGTACCTTTCGTGAACCTCGGCATCCATACCTCCTACGAGCTGCTGAACGCCTGCTGCTCGCCGGAAGATTTGTGCCGCAAGGCGAAATGGCTCGGGCATACGGCTGTCGGCATCTGCGACCGCAATACAATGGCCGCCACGCTGAACCTTCAGAAGGAGTGCGCCAATACCGGGCTGAAACATATATTCGGCTACTCGCTGACAATGATGCACGAAGAAGAACGTGTCGGGCTGAAGATTTATGCCTTGGATAACGAGGGGCTGCATAATCTGCTGCGCATCCAACGGGCCGTCATGGTCGATTCGGAAGACAACACCCTCCGCTATGAACAGCTGCTGATGTATGCCGCAGGTTGTGTGGTGGTTTTCGCCATCCGTTCCGTCTACTGGATGGCCGGACACCCCAAACAGGTGAAGCGTATCCGGAAAGGTGCCGAAGCGGTCTATTACCAGGTCGACGCCAACGAATACAAGGCGGACCGCATCGACAGGGAGCAACTAGAAGCCCTGAAATATTATTTCGGCAACTGTTATGATGCCGACACGGATTCATTTACAGTAGAACCAGTCCTGATTCCGGACTGCTACTACATGGACAAGGACGATGCAGGGTACAGAATCGTGGTGAACAAGATTGCCACGGGAGCCGCCCATGAACAGAGCGATGACCAGTATTTCAAGACAGCGGATGAATTGTATGACACGCTCCGTCCTCTGTTCTCCGGGCAATGGGACTTCGATTCCCTGTTTAGGCGCATGTGCCGTCCCACGGTGGAGATTGCCGGACGTGCGGACGCCTCATTCGAGACCGGGCGAATGTTCATGCCGGAATACCGTATGCGACCGGAAGAGCGGGAACGGTATGGTGACCGCCGTACGATGTTCCTCCGACTGCTTGACGACGGGCTGGACCGGAAAGTGCCGGAACCGGAGCGGGAACGCTATCGGGAACGGCTGGACGAGGAAGTCTATATCATTGAATCGACCGACAATGTGGACTATTTCCTGGTGCAGTGGGATATGGTGCGGGAGGCGCACCGGAGAGGCATCGCAACTGGTATAGGTCGCGGTTCCGCCGGGGGCTCGCTGGTTTCCTACTTGCTTGGCATAACCTCCATCGACCCGCTGAAATACGACCTTATCTTCTCGCGCTTCCTCGTGCCGGAACGCTGCGGGCTCAGCTGGAAAGACGAACTGACGGTGCTTGCCCCGGACATCACACTCGGCAAGGGCGAACGCTATGTGGAGATGGAATCTGAAGGCAAGACTTACCGTCTGTGCACGGATGCCCGGATGCGGGTAATCCGTAACGGAGAAGAGCGGACGATATACGCAGATGAATTGATGTGTGGCGACGAAATCCTTTTTGACCGCCGAGATTGCTTGTGGAACCTAAAGGAACTCGAAACCCATGAATCCGACCTACGAACACCACCGTCCCTATGACGGTTGCGACCTTTACCGGGGCGATGCACTCGATGTGCTGCCCCTGCTGGCTGAAGAAGGCATCACTGCCGACATGGTATTGTCAGACCCTCCATACGGTACGACACATTGTCGATGGGACGCCGTGATAGACATCCCCGGGATGTGGAATGCTGTACAGGGCATATCCAGACCTGACACTCCCGTACTGCTGTTCTGCCAGCATCCTTTTACGAGCCTGCTGGGCAGCTCCAATCTCCGCAGGCTGCGGTATGCCTGGGTATGGGAGAAGACGCAGGCGACAGGCTTCCTAAACGCCAGGCGTATGCCGATGAAGGCGCACGAGGACATTCTGGTCTTTTACGACAGGTTGCCGAAGTATCATCCGATCAAGACGGACGGGCACAAGCGCAAGGTCGTGATGGCCGAACATCAGCGGAAATGCGATGCCGGCGAGATATACCGGAAGCACGATAATTTCCGGGATTACATATCCACGGAACGCTATCCGCGCAGTGTGCTGAAATTCAAGACGGACAAGCAGCTCTCCTGCCTGCACGCGACACAGAAACCTGTCGCCCTGCTGGAATACCTGATACGCACCTACACCGACGAAGGAGACATCGTCCTCGACTTTGCGATGGGCAGCGGCAGTACAGCCGTGGCCTGCCGGAATACGGGACGCCGGTTCATCGGCGTGGAGATAGACCTGGGAATTTTTCAGACAGCACTAAACCGTATAACCCATGGCTGACACCCGGGAAATCTGGGTGGATATCAAGAACTATGAAGGAAAGTACAAGATCAGCAACCTCGGGCGTGTCAAGAGTCTGGAACGGCAAGTTTCGCATGACGGTATCACCTGGACACAACCCGAACGTATCATGTGTCATTGGTGTGGGACGACTTCGCTCTATGACTGTGTCCGACTCTACAAGGGCGGTGTCGGAAAGAAGTTCTCCGTGCACCGTCTGGTGGCACAGCACTTCCTGCCCGACTGGAATCCGGGACTGGAGGTGAACCATATCGACGGGAACCGCGACAACAACCGTGCGGATAACCTGGAAATGTGTACGCACCAGCGGAATATGGAACATGCCATAGCGGGTGGCCTCAAACGGGATTACGGCGAGAAAAGCGTGAACGCCAAACTGACCAACGGGCAGGCGGAAGAGATACGGGTGAGGTATTCCTCCGGCCAGGCTTCCCAGAACAGCCTGGCAAAACAGTACGGTGTCAGCCGCCAGACGGTAAGCGCGATAATACGATACAAGAAATATATCAGATGAAAGTAACACATATAAGAATCAGGAAAGCAGACGGACCGCTGACGGTCATGGATGCCTTTGTGGACAAAGGACTGACAGAAGGCGGCCACGCTTCGCTGCCGGACATAGATGTCGACTATGCCTCCGACCGGCGGCAGGAGATCAAGGATTACCTGGAAGAACGGTACAACGCGGACGGCCGCCAGCGTGTCTTTTCCGCCGGCACCTTTACCACGATGAAACTGAAAGCCGCCTTGAAGGACGTGGCACGCGTACACCGCGTGCCTCACTCCATCGTGAACTATATTACCGCCATGATAGATGACGGCACGGACTGGACAGGACTGTTCAGACAGGCTGCCTTCAACAGAAAACTTCGGGACTTTATCCAGACCTATCCGCTGGTCATCGAGGACGTGCAAGGATTGCTCGGACAGCCCAAAGCGGCCTCCATACACGCCTCGGCCATCGTTGTCACACCGGACACGCGGGACGGCAGGCCCGCCGAATGCTTCGATTTCCTGCCGGTCCGTAAGATGGACGGGGCACTGGTATCGGAGTTCGACGGCTATTCGGTCGATGAGATCGGATTGTTGAAGGAGGATGTGCTGGCGACAAAGGAACTTGCCAAACTGAGTGCCGTCATCGCGTTGGTCAACCGGAATTTCGGGCAGGAACTTACTATCGGGCGTATTACGCAGGATATGCTGGAAGACGGGAAGACCTACCGACTGCTCTCGGACGGCAACACGCAGAATGTGTTCCAGTTCTCTTCGCCGGGCATTACCCGGTTTATCCAGGATGTACAGCCGGAGTGTATCGAGGACCTGATCGCCATCAATGCCCTGTACCGTCCCGCCACACTCGACATCGGTGCCACCGATGATTATGTCCGTTTCAGGCGTGGCGAAGTGGCCCCGGTCTATAACTACGGCTGTTATGAAGCAACGAAGAACACTTTCGGAATCATGGTCTACCAGGAGCAGTTCATGTCCGTTGCTCATACGCTCGGGGGATTCGACCTCGGGAAGACCGACTATCTGCGCAAGGCCATAGGAAAGAAGAAAGCCGACCTGATGGCCACGCTGAAGGCGGATTTCATTGCCGGAGCCGTCGGGAACGGATGCCCGGACTATGAGGCGGAGGAAATCTGGCACAAGATAGAGGTAGCCGGGAAATATTCGTTCAACCGTTCCCATGCCGCGGCATACGCCCTTACAGCCTATTGCGGGGCATGGCTCAAGGCCAATTACCCCTCGGCATTCTACACGGTGGCATTGCAATGGGCGGACGACAAGGAGATTCCTTCGTTGATGGCGGAGATGGAACGCTGCTCGTCGGCCAAGATCGTGCCGCCGGACATCAACCGCTCCGGGACGGAGTTCTTCACCGACTATGCCACCGATGAAATCTTCTGGTCGCTTACCCGTATCAAACAGGTCGGTGTCAAGACAGTGGAATACATCGTCACGGAACGCGACCGGGGCGGGGCATATACCGGTATCGAGAACTTCATCCACCGCATATTCCGTTACAAACTCAAGAAATACAGTTACTGGGACGACCCCGACAACGCGGAAGAGGCCGTGAAAGTCCCCGTGAACGCCCGGCATGTCAAGCACATGATCCTTGCCGGATGCTTCGACCGTATCGAAAAAGTCGGGGCGGTTACCGAACGCTGCGCGCTGCTCGAACGCGCAGCACGGGAACTGGGATTCTCCCTTTCTGAAAAAGACTTCCCGCAGGACATGCGCGGGCGGCATTTCTTCTGGTCGCAGCAGCAGATTGCCGTGTCGGGCATAGGCAGCATCGATTATCGCCGCATCTTCAACAATTCGGAAGCCCGCAGGCAGGTCAAGGGAAAAGCCTCTTACCTGACCCTGGACGAGGTGGCACGGGACGAGAACGACGGCAGGCGTGCGACTGTCTGCGCCACGGTGGTGGATGTAACCGAACATACCTACAAGGACAGGGAGACGGGAAGCCGGAAGCGTTTCGCCAAGCTGACACTCTCCCAGAACAACCGTCTGGCGGAATGTGTATGCTGGAACGACTATTACATGGAACACCACACCGAGATCCAGTCGCTCAAAGACCGGGTGGTCATCCTCACTGCCGTCATCCGTTACAGCGACTACAACGGATGCAATACATTACAGACCTATAGGAACTCATTGTTATTCATTCAATCCTGAAAAGATATGGCACCCAAGACAGAACAGAAGATATATGTAGGCATCGGGCTGGACTTCGAGACCGGAGGGCTGGACTGCCGTGAATGCGCCTGTACACAGATCGCCCTGCAAGCCGTCCGTTTCGACACATGGCAGGTATTCGACCGCTATCAGGCGTATATCGCCCCCTACGGGAAACAGGACGCGGGGCTTCCCCGACGCAAGGTGTTGCGTACCCGCCATGAACAGGCGAAAGAACCGGAATATGTCCCGATGAAGTACGAACAGACGGCATTGGACTATTCCGCCATTACCATGGAGATGCTGCGCACACAGGGTGTGGACATGAAGAAAGTCGCCGGAGAAGTCATCGCCTTCGCCAAACGCAGCACCCTCTCGAAGGGCTATCAGTGCAAGCCCGTGCTGGTCGGACAGAACATCGCTTTCGATATCGGATTCCTGCAACAGCTGATGAACTATGCCGGACTGGCCGCCGAGTTTGAAAAGACCTTTTCCGGTACCAAGGACTATTACGGCAACTTCCAGCCGCACTACATCGACACGCTTGTCATGGGACGGTTGGCTTTTGCCGCTGATCCGGAGGTTACTTCGTATAAACTGGAACTGGTAGCCTCAAAATTGGGGGTGGAACTGGACGATGCCCACGATGCGGCTGCGGATGTGACGGCCACGCTTGACATCCTGGGGGTCTATACCTCCCGTCTGCGCCAGACGGAAGGGGCGGCAATCGCTACGCAGAAGAAAGAGAAAACCCGTAAATATTTCAAGATATGAGTATGGACACGAATAAGGAAGCCCAAGGCATTGACCGGGAACAGATTCCCGAGACCATTACATTCCGTACGGCGGACCGGATGACCTACGGGGCGCTGGGCTATGACGGGAACGAACTGATGGCGTTCATATCGGGCTACGACCTGGAAATCAAGTTCAACCTGCGGCTCATCAACTCGCTAGCGGATGCGGAGGCGTGTGCCGATGCGTTGGCCCAGGTATTCTATGACGCATTAATGGAGCAGTTGCTCAATGAAAAGGCGGATTTTGTAAAACCTCCGGGATACAAACCCGCTACTCTTTCAGAAAAGGAAGGAAGAACCGATGTCAGACAAGATAACGAACACGCAGGATAGGCCGGAAGAGAAACCGCTCACGGAGCAGGAGCTGCAATTCTGCAACCTCTATGTGAACGGCGGGCTGGAATATGCCGGACGGCCGAAAAAATGCTTTGTGGAGGTATTCGGTGAGGATACGGTGAAGAACCCGTATGCTTCGGCCAATTACCTGATGAACAAACCGCATGTGCTGGCACATATCAAGGCATTGCTCTCCTCGGAACGGTTCGAGATGGAGACGATGGCTGTAAAGCTGCAGGTGACCGAGACTCTCAAGGCAATCATGGACGAGACGGCCACTTCGGACTATACAGACCGTTTCGGTGTGCCGCTCTCTCCGGCACCGCTCAGGGCCGTGTCGGTCAATGCCGCCAAGGCGCTGATGGATATCTTCCCCATCAGGCACAAGGAGGAGAACCGCCTGCGTATCGAAGGCAGCGACGGCAATGTTATCTTCAATGTAATCGTACCCCAAAATCCTGTAAAAGATGGCGAAGCGGAAACGTAAAATCACTAAGGAAGAAATCGCCTGGTGGGTCTATCTGGCGATGATGATCGCGCTTGTCATCTATGGGTTCCGGGATAGTGCGGCAGCCGAGACTCTGCTGAGGGCTATCAGGGACGCATTCTCACTTTTAATGGAATAAGATATGGAACAACTCAAAGAATTTGTAATGAAGTACTTCAAGATCATTGTCGTGGTACTCTCGTTCTCGCTGACACTGTACATACAGCATGTCAACAACACCGCCCAAATTGCAGAACTGGAGACCAAATGTATCGGTTTGGAAGTGGAAATCAAGAACCAGTATGACCGCATCAACGCCATGAAGCTGGACAAGTCCGTGTTCGAGGCGACCATGATGCAGCTCAACACGGTGCAGAATGACCTGCACGAGATCCGGGCCGACATCCGGGAGCTGCTGAAATGCCAGAACCTGCATAAATAACCCGATTTTTAAACTGCCGGTTATGACAAAGAATACTTATGTGAAAATCATCGCTTCTCCGGAACTTTCCCGCATGAAGCTTGGCGGACTGGCCGGCCGGAGAGGGCTGGTCGTGGAGGACCTGTCCGGTGAAGACAGGAAAAACAAGGGCGGGCTGGTTCTGTTGGAAGAGGCCTACATGGATGAGTTTGTCTGGTTCATTCCCGAAAAATCCGTGACATATGAATAGGCTGGACAAAACACTTCTGATAACCGTGCTGCTGCTCGGCGGCATCCTCTGGTTGCAGCACCGGTGGACAATACGCCTCACGGAAGAACGCGACCGTTTCCGCATGAACAGCACAGCCCTGCTTTCCGATGTGAAGCGGATGCGGACCGATTCAGCGACGATGGCCCTCGATGCCAAGGCACTGCGGCTGACCATAGACGAGTATGAGGAGTTCCGTGCCGAGGATGCCGAAACCATCAGGCGGCTCGGCGTGAAAATCAGGAATCTCGAAGCGGCGGCCCGGCATGAGGTCGAGGTGAAAGCACCGATAGACGCCGCCGTCCGCGACACGCTCATTGTCCGTGATACCGTCCCGCTACTGCGGCAGAAAGTGGAGATGGTCACGCCGCATATACATTTTAGCGGACTGATTGAAGAGAACCGTCTCAAAGGTGACATAAAGATACCCGTGACGCTTAACCAGGCTGTATGGGTGGAATACAAGGGATGGTGGTTCTGGAAGAGGGTCAAAGCTATCCGTCAGACCATATCCAGCAACAACCCGTATGTGGAAATCAGGTATTCGGAATATATAAAGATAGACAAAAAATGATGGTGGACTGCAAGCGTTGGATAGGGTGTGTTGATTGAAGCGACATTTACTCCGGACCGGGATGTATCTCAAATGATGGTTTCAGATACATCCCGGTCCGGAATATTTTAGCCCGTTGCCTGATATGGCCATTTATAACGGGCACGAGTGGGCCTGGTCCAGAACAGTAGTTTGGAAAACCATCCAATCCACAGATTTGACATCCGCCAGACCCATTGTGCCGGTAAATCCTGCCATCTGTACAGCTATACGGTTGTTTCCGGCAGCCTGCGCCGAACAGGAAACATTGCAACAATTCTGCATTACCGATGACTTATCCGGCCATGTCCGGATATTAAATGAAGATTGGCGGGACCGGCTTTCCGTTTCATCAAGCGCACCATTTCTATATCTTTCCATTCCATAACAGGTAGAGGCATGCAGTGCGCGCACCTCTTCCGTTCCGTGCAATAATGACATTCTTTCATGTCTCCGCCATATCGAAGTAAAGAAATGTTAAGCAAGGTGGATTTTCTCTCATTTTACGATTGAGAAACATTATTATAGTAATATTTTTCCGGACTACATCCTTGCCAGACTGTTTGCCATATTCTTTAATGACAGAATATCAATCATTGAAAATTAAGTAATATGGCAACAGTAAAAGTTAAATTCCGGGCCTCTTCCGTCGAGATGAAGGAAGGCTCGCTCTACTATCAAGTGATTCACAACCGTCTGGTAAGACAAGTGCATACCGGCTACAGGCTTTTTCCTTCGGAATGGGATGCCGGCATTTCCGAGGTCGTGGTGGCTTCCGGCACAGAAGAGGGACGCAGGAATTACCTGCTCTCCATGAAGACCGCCATAGCAGACGACCTGTCCCGGCTCCGGAGCGTCATCGCACGGCTCGAACGTTCCGACACGGGATATACCGCCGACAAGGTGGTGGAAGTGTTCTCCTCTCCGGCCGACTGTGGCGGTTTCCTTTCCTTTGCACGACAACTCATACAGGAACTGAAAAAGATAGGCAAAAGGCGCACGGCCGAAACATATACGACCGCCTTGAACAGTTTTTTGCGTTTCCGGGGCGAACGGGACCTGCTGTTCGAGGAAGTGGACTCCAACCTGATGGTGGAATACGAGACCTTTCTGAAAGGCATCAATGTCTGCCCGAACTCCTCCTCTTTTTACATGCGCAACCTGCGCGCCATCTATAACCGTGCGGTGGAAAGGGAACTGACCGTGCAGCGCTATCCCTTCAAACATGTCTATACGGGCGTGGACAAAACAGTGAAACGTGCCGTCCCGCTGAAAGTAATCCGCCGGATACGGGATCTGGACCTGACGCTCAGTCCTGTGCTGGATTATGCGAGAGATCTGTTCATGTTTTCATTCTACACCCGGGGAATGGCATTTGTGGATATGGCTTACCTGAAAAAGAAGGATTTGCAGAACGGAGTTCTGGTCTATCGCCGCCAGAAGACGGGACAGCAGCTTTTTATCAAGTGGGAGAAACCCATGCAGGAGATTGTCGGCAAGTACGATACGTCCGCGACTCCTTATCTGCTGCCGATCATCCGGGATATGGATACGGATGCCCGAAAGCAATACAAGAACGCCGCCCATCTTGTCAATGACAAACTGAAAAAAATAGGCCGGCAGTTAGGGCTTGCCATACCGCTGACAAGCTATGTCGCGCGCCACGCCTGGGCTTCCATCGCAAAGAGCAAGAACATTCCGATTTCCACCATCAGCGAAGCGATGGGACACGATTCGGAGAATACCACGCGTATCTACCTTGCCTCATTAGACACATCGGTCGTGGACAAGGCCAACAGCCTTATTCTAAAATCACTGTAATCGGGAGAAAGATTTGCATAATACCCGCACACCGTACGGACAGCAAAAAAGCCATTCGGAAAATGGCTATAGAAACTGAAAAGTTGTGCAATTTAAAACATCTCTTTTTAAGAGAAGTATTTTGCAAGTGCAAAGATACGCAAAAATCAAATAAGCGCTTCACGATTAACGAAATTTATTGTCCGTCAGAATGAAAAAACAGATGAGCCGTTAAGCGGGCATTTGCGATTTGTTTAGTAAAAATTACCGTTCAAAAAATAAACAGTAGAAAACCAGGTCTTTTCCTGAACGGTATTTTTCTTAAAAAGAGACAGACAGGAGACGGAATGATTTGACAGGAATCATGCAACCGAAAAAATGTTTTGCCAAACTTCAGAGAGCAACCATTGGAGTTTAAAAAACAAGTCGTTGAAATAGTGCGGGAAAATCCCGCCAAGGCGATAAACTGTTGAGTATTTGCCCGTTTCTCTCCGAAAGAGAAGTATTTGACGGTGCAAATATACGTATTTTATTGATTATAACGGCATAAACAGCTTGTTTTTTAAGTCTCAATCCGAGTTCTAAACCGGTTCTACTTCAATGAATGTTAAGCATTCCCAGTCGCTCGAACCGAACATAATCTGTTTTTCAGCCACTTATCATCAATGTTATACGCTACCACTTCTCTTTCGGAGAGAAGTATTGGTTTGGGAGTTGACGTGCCGGTTTTCCGGCCCGAATGAGATAACAAGAATAAGGAAAATATGAAAAAATTGATCTTCGGTGTTTTTCTTGCGGTTTGTTGGTGCACGGGCACTGTCAAAGCGCAGGATATCGCAGTAAAGACCAATCTATTGTATTGGTCAAGTACCACGCCCAACTTGAGTCTGGAATTTGGGCTGGGCAAACGCACGACCCTCGACCTCACGGGCGCCTACAACCCGTGGACGCTGAATAAGGACAAGAACAAGAAAATCAAACACTGGATGGTAATGCCGGAGTTCCGTTACTGGCTCTGCGAACGCTATAACGGCCATTTCTTCGGCCTGCACAGCGGTTACGCGTTCTACAACATCAGTGGCGTGAGAATCCCGTTCCAAAGCAAGTCCACGAAGGATCACCGTTATCAGGGCTGGGCTACGGGTCTCGGATTGTCGTATGGCTACTCATGGATTTTAGGCAAACGCTGGAACCTCGAAGCCACGATCGGTCTGGGTTACATCTACACGCAATACGATAAGTACGAGTGTGCCACTTGCGGCAAGTTCAAGGGCAACAAGGACAAGCATTATTTCGGCCCGACCAAGGCGGGCATCTCCCTGATATATATAATCAAATAACAAGAAAATGACTATGAGACGCATATACATCCTATTATTGCTGATATTGGCATGTTGTCCCATGATGTTGCATGCCGAGAACGAAACCAGTTACTTGCCTCTGATCGGGATTCGTCAGGGAGGGGTCGTCAAGCAGGGCCGCACGGTAGAGCTGACGATGTCCGTCGATTTGAGCAAGGCGAAAATCCGTACGCAGCACACCGTAGCACTGACACCCGTACTCATGTCGGCGGACAGTAGCCGCGAGGTGACCTTTCCCCCGATAGTCATCGATGGCAAGACCCGCCACAAGGTTTACTTGCGGGCGCAGCGGCTCGAAAGCGTGGAGCTTCCCCCTTTCCACAATGATTCCGCACAGGTAATCATACGCCACAGCAGCAAGGGGCAGCATTACGATTATGCGGCCACCGTGCCCTACGAGCGTTGGATGCTCGACGGGCGGATCAAAATCCGCGAAGAGGTACACGGCTGCGTGAACTGCGACAAGGGCAAGGCGGAGCAGTCCTTGTGGGCGGGCATACTTCCTGCCTATGTCCCCGATTACAAGCTCGACAGCATAGCCCCTGAACCTGAACCCGTGAAAGTGCGTGCCGAAACCCGCACCGCCCGGCTGCAGTTCCGGCAGGACAGTTATAATATATTGCCCGGATTCAAGAACAACCGTGCCGAACTGGACACCGTTTCCAACTCCATCGAGCTGGTAAAGAAAAATACCGACGTCAGGATTATCGGTATCTACATCACCGGTTACGCTTCTCCCGAAGGCAGCATGGCGCACAATATGGCCTTGTCCGAGAACCGCGCCAAGGCGCTGGCCGACTATATCCGCCGTTACGACGCTATCGCTCCCGAGATGCTCCACGTGGACTGGAAGGGTGAGGACTGGGAAGGTTTCGTCCGTGTGCTCGGCGACTTCCCGAACCTGCTGAAACGCGACGAGGTATATGAAATCATCGAACGTTACCCCGACGAACGGGATTTCTGCGAGCTGCAACTCCAGAAACTCGTGCCGCCGACCATTTACCACAGGCTGCTCACCGAGATATACCCCGCGTTGCGCCGCAACGAGTACCGCATCGAGTACAACGTGCGCAACTTTAACCTCGAAGAGGCTCGCCGCATGGTCGATGAGCGTCCCGACCTCCTGAGCCTGTCGGAAATGTACAAGGTGGCCGATTCCTACGGGAAAGGCACGCCCGGGTACGACAAGGTGATGGCCACCGCCTTACGCTATTTCCCCGCTTCGCCCTCCGCACTCAATGAGAATGCCGTGAACGCCATCTCCCGTGAGGAGTATGCCAAGGCGGTGGAGCTGCTCGAGAAATCGGAAGTCACCGCGCGGTCGGCAGAACTGCTCTCCACCCTCGGTGTGGCATACGCCGGGGCCGGACAATACGACAAGGCGGAGGATGTGTTCCGCCGTGCTTCGGAGGCAGGCTCCGCGACTGCCCGGCATAACCTCGAAGAGGTGCGGCAGGTCATCGACCAGTTGTAGACAAAATCCATAAGCGAGAAGTTATAAAAACCTTTTTACTAATTTTTAAATAACAAAAAGATGAAAGTCAAGAGTTTTTTATTGACAGCTTTAGCTGCTTCAATGACGTTTGTTGCATGTGACAACAAAGACGATGAAATGGGACAGTTGGACAACACCCCAAAGAGTGTAAGCATTGACCTGTCTAATGTGATTCCAGTAACCAGAGGCGCCGGTCAAGAGGTAGAAGACAACTCAAAGGTTTCTTTGACAGATTTACAGGTATTCTTTACAGACGGAACTACCCTGTATAAAGGAAAAACAATCGAAGGAACTGAGGCAACCCACTACTTCAGCAATAAAAGTAATTTTGACGACCGCGCAGATAAGGTATTCCATTTTTTACCTGCTGAGGTGAACAAGGTAATCGTTGTAGGTAACAACGGTAGTCAAATAAATGCATCTACTTATGTAGATTTGAAAAAAGACCTGATAATCGCCGAACAGCAAAATCCGACTGATCTAGACCTTTATAAAGAAGTCGAGTTGACTTCTGTGTCCGGTCAAGACGAGGCAGGACACCCGCTTTACAAAGCGAAGGTAGTGCTTGAACCGCGTGTATCCAGAATTGAAATCGGTAAATTTGAGTATACAGCTCCTACTCAAGGTCAGCGTAAGTACAAGAGTATTGAAGTTCAGCAGGTCATGTTGAACAACTATTTCGGGAAAGCAGACCGTCAGGGAGGAACAGCCAGTGACATACAGAACTCCGATATTAACCCCGGTTCTATATTCGGCCTTTTCGAGACAGCTGCTGATGCGTGGTATAACGATGAATTTACCTCAACAGAGAGTCCTGCAACCACCTTGCCTTTGGTTACATTGGATGAAAATACACAGTATAAGCATTCCTACGAGAAAGGCAATGTCCGTCCTGCATACCACTTCTTTCCTAAAGATAATAATATTGGAAATACTAACCATCCTCAAGTTCTTGTAAAATTGATTGGTACAACAAATGAAGGAACTAAGGTTCCTCTTTACTTGGCTACCAGTACATTCACTCCTGCTGTTACAGCAGATTTCGCCAAGATTTACGTCATGAACTTTGCATTTAGCGATGAGGATTTGGATAATCCTCAAAAATGTGTGGAGGTAACTGTTGACGTCATGAGCTGGGATGTAGTTCCTGTCACACCTGAATTTTAATTGATAACCCGATAGGCAGGGCGAAAGTTCCGCCCTGTCTATCCTTTAACACTTCAATCACATATATATGAAATTGACGAATATTGTTTTCTGCCTGACGTTGCTCGCCGGAGCCGCCACATCCTGCATCCGTGAGGATCTGGACGACTGTCTGAGCACGAACACGCTGTTGCTCAGCTACAAGGGCGACGGCACCACGGAGATATTCCCCGACAAGATCTGCCGGGTGGAGATGTTCGTATTCGATGCAGAAAATCGATGCGTCAATTCGAGTATCTTACCAGAGGAACAGGTCAAGGACCGCACGGCTACGCTTCCCCCGCTCGCTGCCGGAGACTACCGGATTGTCTGCCTGGGGAACACCCACCACACGAAGGTCGATGGCATCGCCACGGGCGATTTCGGCCGGATGCTCTTTGCCGCCGGGGATTATTTCGACGAGAAACAGGTTGCCGGCAACGATTCACTTTACTATGCTACGACCTCTTATACCGTACTGCCTTACAGCGGTGATGAAGAGGCAAACCAGACCAAAACCATAGAGTTCGCCAGCTCTCACTACGATCTGTCGGTGGAAGTGGCCGGAGTTCCCGCCCCGGGAACCCGCGCAGGCTCGCTGCCTGTGCTTGAGATATGCGGAGTCTCGCCCTGTACCGATTTTGAGAATCGGGCCTGTGGGGAGGCAACCGACTATTTGCTTGAAACCGAATACGAAGCCGGAAAAGCGTTGCTCACGGCCCGTACCAACATAATGCGTCACAAGAACCACGAGAACGTGAACATCCGCCTGAGCGCCGCCCCGAACGGGGAACCGCTGGCCGAAGTCAACCTCGCCAGGTTCCTTGCCGACAATCCTATTATAGACTGTTCCAAACATGAAGTGCTCATCCCGATACGCATCGAGTTCAAGTCGGGAGAAATCACGGTAAGCGTACCCGAATGGTACATCGAACAAGTGAAACCTGAGTTTTAGACCGAACCGAAAAGAATATGCTGAATACAAGAAAAATATTATACTGGGCAGTTACAGCAGTGTGCTGTGGCCTGTTGCCGTGCGGGTGCGTCAAGGAAGATGCCGCATCGCTCGGGGAACGGCACGATGTGGCAGTGCGGCTCAACGTAGGGACATGCGCTGTCGGCGAAACCGACGGCACACCGACCGGCGAAGAATCGGCCATTCACTCGCTTCGTGTCTATGCCTTTGTAAAAGGACAACTGGCGGGCCACGAGTTCCGGAGCGGAGACATGGAGACTCCGGCTACATTCTGGATGGATCTGACGATGACTTCCCTGACTACCGAAACGGTAGACTTCTACATCATCGCGAACGAGAAGGCCATGAGTACCCCAGGTGCCGAGAAAACCTTTACGGAAAATACTACGGAAGCGGAACTAAATGATTTCACGTTTACCACGCTGACACGAGATGTCCAAGCCTACGGACTTCCAATGTTCGGCAAGGAATCCAAAACAATCGACTTCTCGAAACTTTCTAACCGTCAGCCGATCGACCCCGGCCATTCGGGGCATACACCGCTGGAAGATGTCTTGACGTTCCAACTGAAGCGTCCCATAGGCAAGTTGGGCGTGTTCGCGGCCAAAGAAGCAGGTGAGGCAGGAGAGCTGTGTGTAACGGACCTGACCTTGCTGGAAGCCGGAACGCGTGCGTATAATTACCTGATGCCACAGACCGACGAAACGCTGAAACTGGCAGGCGCCACTGGTACCGGCGAGTTTTCACTCGTCCCCTCTTCAGCACCGGTAACGAAGACGCTGGCCACGAATATCACGCCCGAAGAGAGGCAGAACCCCGAAAACTACACGCCTGTACTGGGGGCTCCTTTTTATCCTTTCGAGAACCCTTGGGGCAGCGATTCGTGGAACACACCGGGTGATGAGCATGGAAACATCCTCAAAATCGGCTACACGTTCGACAGCGAGCCGCGCGAAGGTCTGGTCTATATGCCACGCATTGAAAGGAACAAGTATTATGCGGTATGCTGCCTGATGCACAACAGCGGCAAGATAACTGTCGCATACGATGTGGCCGACTGGGAGGACGGTGGAGATTATCAGTTGGAGTTCGATTACCCTTCCTATGAACTGCTGCAACCTTTCGGTGGAGGGACCGCCCCCTACGCGCAGCCGACGGTTTACTACAATGGCGGCGCATCATCGACAGCGGGAACCTACTCTTTTAGGTTCACCATCACAGGTCCTGTGAGACAGGAATGGCAGCCCACGCTGTTTGATGCCACAGCCGCAGACTATGAACTGACGGTATATCAAAACGTGGATGGTGTCAACACACTCGTGACACCGCCTTATGTGGCTTCCGATACAGCGTACGAAATCCGGGTAAGGGCACTGAAAGGCGAGAACGTGGACAAGCAGTTCTCGTTGGGCATCGCCTATACCCCGAAGTGGGATCCTTCGGGAAGCTCGCTCCTGCTGATCAACATGCAGAGCGGAGCCACGAACTGGACAGGAAGCGAGAGCACCGAGAAGATTGTAATCAAACAGGTTGACATACCTACAAACTAACAAGCGATGAGACGGATTATATACAATATGATGATTTGTTGTGCGGCGGCATGGCTTCTTGCCGCTTGCAGCAAAGATGACGATCTCCCCGGCGGGCAGACAGGAGGTAACGGCAACAGCATTATCCTCGACATCTCGTCGGGAGCGTTGCCGGTGAGTCGTGCTACCGTACCGGCCGAAGGGGCGGAGGTCGCAGTGAGCCATATCGACGTGCTGATTTTCAACGATACCGACGAGAAAACGAAGGTGTGGAGCGACCGGGTGAACGCGTCAGCCAATGAAACGGGACGGATTACACTGCCCGTAAAACGGTCGTCTTTTACGGAAAATGAGAGGTATTGGGTGTATCTGATCGCCAACAGCACCCACCCGGAAAAGGATTTTGAAAACCTCGCGAACCTGAACGCCTTGAAGGCGATGACGCAGGAGGACGAGAACATTCACCTGACAGGGAAAGACATTGAAGGTGTCCCGGGAACATTCCTCATGGACGGCATAGCCTATCCCGAAGGGAACGATGAACCGGCGGTTGCTGCTCCGGTCGTCCTCTACGACGGCTCGCAAGGGAATGACACGCGGCTGGCGGTCACGCTGCGCAGGGCAGCGGCAAAAGTCGTGGTGACCATCAACAAAGGCCAAGACGTGACTTTTGATTCCAAAGGCATAGGTTACTACCTGCGCAATATGCCCTATACCACATCGGTAGTGGCGGGTGCGGACGGTGCGGCAAAGCTGAGGAATACCGCCCAGACCTCCGGCGGCTATCTTGAGTGGACGGCGAACAAAATTACCGTAACGGCTTACATGTATGCCCATGCCTGGGACAATGGAAGTTCCATGGAGCAGGAAGTGCGCCTGGTGATGAACATCCCCCTGACTTACCAGAAGGATACCGACCCGCAACTGCGTCCCGATAACTACTACCAGATTCCTGTCTGTAACGGCAAGGCCCTGAACCGCAACACCTGCTACAGGGTAACGGCAACGGTCAATGCCCCCGGAGCGGAAAATCCCTCCACACCGGTGCAGTTGACGGATTTGAAATATACCGTGGAGAATTGGATAGACGAGACGGTAAATGTCGGAGGCGGGGACCGCCCGACTTTCCTTGTGCTCAACCGGTACGACCTGGAAATGCACAACAAGGAGGACGACCGCACCAGCCTGATCTTCACCTCCTCGTCGGAAGTGACGGCACAGATTACCCGGGTTTACTATATAGACAAGTTCGGAAGGGAACAGAACTTGGAGAAAAGATACCCCGATAATCCAAACGATAACGAATGGGGAGTGAGTACCGGATACAGATGGCGCAGCCATGGCAACATCCTCATTACTCCCGACAAGGGGCTCAACGGCAAGCTGGATGTACACAGCGACCTCCCCAGGAACAATACGATACGTTATATCGAAGTCCGGGTAACAAATGAGGACGGCAACGAACGTACCGTAACCATTGAGCAGTATCCGTTGGAATATATCACGAATATCCAGGGGTGGTACTCGTACCGCGATGATTTCAAGAATTCAGATCCTAACCCGACTACCTATGAATATGTAGGTGATAAAATTACCGGAATCGCCCTTGCCACCAGAAATATCTCCAGTTGGAACGGAGAATATAGATACCTAACGGGGACAGATGGTTTATTTGGAGGTCCTCCGGACGGATTCTTCGTTTCAAAAGTAGCAAAATTGAGGAATGATGGAAGCGGACAGTCTGATTTATATGAATACTATTACACATCAAACTCAAACAGACTTCGGGAATCCCGCTATAGCGAAATTAACGGCAGAATGTACACCATTGTATTGACAGGGACATCCAGTGAATATACTCTTGGCCGTCCACGTATGGTCCAGGATACATACCATCCGGAACTTATGGTTACGGATCCGGGACAGGACAATGCCCAATTGGTCTCGCCGTCATTCATGATAGGTTCCTGTGTAGGCGAATTCCAAGTTGGAGGAGGAAACCTGAAGCTGGACGGGAGTGACAACAGTGTCCGCGTTGCACGCGAGCACTGCGCGCATTATGTAGAAACGTATAAAGACCCGAAAACCGATAGGACGGTTACCTTGGATGACTGGCGCCTGCCCACAGAAGCCGAACTTAAAATCATTTTTAAATTCCAGGGCTCGAAAGACCAGGATGCAGACGCCATAGACTACCGCTTGAACGGACAGTACTATTACAGCGCAAGCGGAAGATTTTATAATGAGAAATACACCGTTAGCGGTACCGGAGTGGCCTGTGTACGCGATGCCTACGGTAAAAAGGAATAAACGTAGAAACCTGTCAAAAAGAAACGAAATATGATAAAGGAAATAATAGACAAGCTTGTCGCCCTGCTTGCGGTATCGGCCCTGCTCGCTTCGTGCAGCGAAAGCGAGTTGTGGCAGAATCCGCAGACCGAGGCACGCGACGGCTACATCATGCTGAATTTCAAGACGGAAATTCCTGCGATGCAGGAAGTCGTCACCCGTGCGGTAGACCCTGACGGTGGCGGAGTGCAAGATATGACACTTTTCTGCTTTGACAGTTACGGGCTTTTCATCTCTACCGTCAAGGCCGGTGTCACGGTGCAGAAGCCCGGCCCGGGGGAGATGGAGGGCACATTCAAGGCTGAGGTGCCCGAAAATACCCGGACCATCCATTTCCTGGCCAACCAGAATATGGATGAATTCAAGGAGGACAGTTTCCGCAACAAGTCGGAGTCCGAGGTCATGGCAGTGTTGGAGGGCTCGTCCGGACGCATGATCTATTGGGGCCGTTTCGCCTGCGATGCAGGAAACGACAGCAATATAGCCGAACAGATGGCCACCTCGGGCAATTCCGTCAAACTGATCCGCAACCACGCGAGAATCTCCGTCGACAACCCGGACAATAACGGGCATATCGTGATTACGGGCTTTGCGGTCTGCAACACCAACGCTTTCGGAACGGTGGCCCCGCACCACCCGAAGAAAGGCTTTGATTTCACGTGGCCTTCCAGCGACGACCCCTTCGTCACGCTTCCCGTGAACGATGCCAAGATGAGCGATATTACGGACGTGACATCCAGCATGAACCAGTATGTCTTCGAGTGCGAGAACAGTGCCGATGCCCCTGTCAGCGTAATTCTTCGGGGACATCTTCCGGATCAGGACGAAGAGAAATACTACCGTGTCCTGCTGGTTGACGACAAGGGCGAGCAGCTCCTCGTGCGCCGGAACCACCATTACAAGCTTCACATCGAGGGCGCGCTATCTTTCGGTCAGGCCTCCTTTGCCGAGGCGTTGGAAGCGGCAGCCACGAACAACGTATGGATTTCCATTTCCGATGAAGTGAACGAGGTGGAAGATACGGACTATATCCTGACAGTAGAGAAGACTTTTGTCGTACTGGACGAGAGCTTTACGGAAAACGGAGGCAGCTACACGCTCAATTATACCATTAAAGGAAAAAATGACAAAGCCATCACCGAAGCCGATGCCGCAACGGTCTCCTGGATAGACAACGGGGTGGCGACGCAGACATTCGAGACGAAATTCGAGGTCGTGAACGGTGTCGGACAGGGACATATCCAGATACACCTGCTTCGTTTGGAAAATAACGAGAAACTGGAAGGTACGCTGCTTGTCAAGAAGGGACGGCTGCAACGCAAAATCAAGGTCATCACGATCAGGAAGCAGTCTTTCGTGCCTGCATGGGTCGGGACGGAAATATACGGTAATTTAGGGAACGGTGCCAACAAGAACAACCGTGCCCATGTTACGGCCATGTTCACCATACCCGAAAGCTGTCCCAAGGAGCTGTTCCCGATGAATGTGTACCTTTCCGTTGGCGATCTGGATATCCGCAACGCTTCGGGCATGGAACTGCCCGTGGTGCGCGAGGCGGACAATGACTGGTACAGCAGCGGTGAAATCTCTTCCGTCTATCAAGGCAAAGAGCCGGATTACAAATTTGTCTACACGGCCGATGGTCCCGGCGTCCAGCGTGTCTATTTCGAGAACATATTGAATCAGGAAAACGGCTACGAGGGCACGCTCTATATCGAAGCCGAATATTTCGAAACGATGCGGCGCAAGTTCAAATACTCCACCAATCTCGTATCCATCACGGTGCAGGGACTGAACAAATACGATGCCGTAGGCTCGGGCGTACAAGATGAAGTGATATACTATCGTCTGGTTCCACAGAAAAAAGGAGCCAACGTGCAGTTTGACATGCTGCTGGCAGAGAGGTCCGACAATGATCAAGGGACAGGGAACGACAATCCTGCCAATGCGCAAGGCAAAGACGAATTCCTGCTCTACTCGCAATACCTGGATTATTACGAGGACGGTGAGGAACCCGATGCCGGAGTGACTGCATTCGATTGCAAATTCTATCCCGATGAATCGAACAATTGGTGGCAGACCAACAATCCCCAAGGCGGCCGTATGCTGATGTTCAAACCGAGAACTGAAGTTTTGAGCAGCCCGTCGCAAGGTACCGGAAGATATTCCATCTACATGAAGACCAACCGTGCCCGGAGCGCCGAGGTGATCCACATCGCCTCCAACGACAACCGGCTCGGACCGGTATTGCCGGAAGATGCAAACGAGGATAATCCCGGTATATATGGCGGCCGATCATACCGCAGTACGACTTTCGAGCTGGCCAACTACACCCCGTTCCGGTTCGGAGCCCGCGTGAAGTACGGCAACAACGACTGGCAGGGAGAGGCCGACGAGCCTGACCGCACGGTAGCATCCGGTGCCATACCGGCAGACATACCGGAAAAAGTCACCCCGTTGGAATGGACATATCAACCCGACCAGCGGGTGGATATCGGCATCGATGTGACGAGCTTTGCCGGTTTTGACAACAAGTCGGTGGATCCTTTCGGCCAAGCGTTCGAAATCTATATCGACGCGCCTATGCTGAAAATCGATGCCGGCCGTCTTGCGGAAAACAGACTGGACGGAACCAAACTGAAAGCGCATCCCACGATTCCCGGGCGTTTTGTCTATACCGTGGATGCCAAGCGGGAGACGGAACGGCGATATGGTACGGATGATATTGCTAACACGGACAATATTGCCTCCAGTCAGCGTGGGGAACGCAAGACCCTGCCGTTCCTTGTGAATAGCGTCGTAAGTGCCGGGGACATCGTGATTTCGTCCGATGAAAGCCGGGTAGTGTATTATTCCAAGACTTTCCGTGTGTCGAACCAATCGATTGCCGGGACGCTTCAATATAAAAATACCGCCGGCGTGGTGCAAAACATACCGAAGGATGCTTTCGTATCCTTCGAGCGTACCCGCAACGGAAGCCGTATCGGGTCGGTAAGCGTAACAGCCGACGGCCAGTACGAACTTCGGCTTCGCAAGGAATATGAGTTTAACTGGTACACGGACGAGGTGGAACTGCATTACACAGGTGACGGAGGCATGGTTTATCATGCGACATACCCGAGCCTGTCCAGCCTGTTTGCCAGTCCGCACATCGTACTTGAACCGTCTGCCGGCGAATGAGATTTTCCGAACCGGTATATGCAACGGCACCGGACGTTTCCACATCCGGCGCCTTTTTAACAACATAAGATATGAAGATGCTGAATCATACTTTTTTCGCCTGTCTTTTGGGCATGAGTCTCGTTTCCTGTTCACATGCCCAACAGCAGAAAACCAAGGAATTCCGTCTGCCCGACGTGCCTGTCACGCTGACGGCGCCTGAAGACAGGGCGGCGTACTTGTCCCTGCATTACTGGGACCACTTCGATTTTGCCGATACGTCGCTCATCTCCCGTCCTGAAATCACCGAGCAGGCCTTTGTCGATTTCCTCGGCATCCTGCCCTATACCGACCGGGCACAGGCTGCCATCGATACTCTTTTCCGCCGCGCCGCAACCGGACAGGAGATGCTGTATCACTTCATCGGGCTGAGTGACAAGTACCTCTACGAGCCCAATTCGCCCATGCATGACGAGGAACTGCATATCCTCGTATTGCGGGCACTGCTGGACAACCCCTGCCTGTCCGATACGGACAAGATACGTCCCCGCTACCTGTTGGAAATAGCCATGAAGAACCGTCCGGGAGACGTGGCGGCGGATTTCACCGTCACTTGCCGGGACGGCAGGCGCAGGCAGCTCTCCGGCATAAAGGCCGACTACGTGCTGGTTTACTTCAACGACCCCGATTGCGAGGACTGCCGCCGGGTGAAGGAATTGCTTTCCTTGTCCCCGGTTGTGAACGGGCTGTTGGAGTCCGGTCGCCTGAAACTGCTTTCCGTATGCGTGGAGGGAAAGACCCCCGCATGGGAAAAGGCGGATTTTCTCAAGAGCTGGATTGACGGCTATGACGAGGGCCAGCGGCTTACCCGTGAACAGGTGTACGACCTCAAGGCGATACCGGCCCTTTACCTGCTCGATGCGGAAAAACGGGTGATACTCAAGGACGCTTCGTTCGAGCAGGTGGAAGAACGGTTGTCCTGAAAGATGCCTCATGAAAGCCTATGAAGACATCCGGAAAAGACAGTAAGGAGAGCAACCGTTTCAGGGGCATCAGGCCGGAGACGGAGGAGAAATACCGCCGAGCGATCGAGATGTACGCTTCCACGGAGCTTTCCGGCTGTGAGATATGCCGTATCTGCGAAGTGACAGAATCGGGTTTCCGGTGTTACCTGACCAAGTACCACCGTGAACTCGTGCTGGCCCGTTACGCTATACTGTGCAGCAAAGAAGAGGCCGGGCAGATTAAGTTGGGACAGCTCCGGGGACAGTTGCCCGCTACCCGTGTCAAATACAAGGATACCATCGAGGCGTGCGGGAGCATGGAGCATATCGGATTGCACGTAAATTCGGGTTGGAAGGCACGAATCTGGGCAGGCAGCCGTGTACGCACTACCCCGAGATAATCGAATGGCGCGAGAAGGTGCGCGATTGGCTGGGTATCGGTGACGGGCTGCCGCGCGGCACGCGCCGCTCCTGCAAGGAATAGTATGCTGAGGCCGTCAGGCTCTTGCAGGGTAACTCGTATGTCACGGTGCCGGAGGTTGCCGACTCCTGCGGGCTTTCCTATACCGGACTGGAACAGCACCTGTTGTTCTACCATAAGGATCTGGTGAAGCGGCGCATCAGGATACGCAAGAAGGCTCTCCGACGGCAGCGGAAAGGGGAAATCACCGGTCGGGGTACCGTGCACGCCCCCTCTCCGGAGTTGGTGGAGAAGTATGCCGAAGCGGTGCATCTGTATGCCACGACACCCATGTCGGCCGCACGGATAGCCGGGAAGACGGGAGTGTCGAAGAAGGGATTCTACGAGCACCTGCAAAGGTGGCATCTGGACCTGGTATGCAGGCGGAAGAATATCCCCTACGAGGAAGGGCGGCTAGTGGACTGGTCTAAAGTCCGGAAATACAACCCCGCGACAAAGGCCAAATATGCCGAAGCCATCCGCCGGCTGAAAGAAAGCGGGCTGCCGACGGCACAGGTCGCCGCCGAGTTCGGGCTGCAACCCGAAGCGTTCCGCAGCTACCTGAAGGAACACGAGCCGGAACTGTATGCCCGGAAGGGAATGGTCAGGACGGATACGGGCGGCGCGGTGTCCCGCCGCAGCATGGAGAAATACAGCGAGGCCATGCACCTGTACGGCACGACAACCGAAAGCGTGAAGTCGTTGGCCAGGCGGTTCGGGTTCAACGACTGCTCGTTCGGGCAGTTCATCAGAAGGAATTTCCCCGAACTGGTCGAAAAGCACAACGAAATCGTCCAGAAAAAAGGAAAACAAAATAAATAACCGGCTTTCGTATGCCGCTCCGTTGCGGAAGATAAGCTGTCATAGACAGTCTGACAAAATTCAATTAGGATACCTACTATCAAAATGATTTGCAGGATTATCCGATTCTGTCATTTTTCAATACACTCTCTCTAATAATCATCAAGGTTAGATGGACATTCATCGCATTTTTTTTCTGTCTTTTAATCCTAAGTGTTGCATAATATCGGATAACGATTTAGGTTCAACGCAGCTGACAATCTTATTCAATCGACTATCAACTTTTGGGGAACCCCCAAGCATCATGGACATTTTTTAATATCCGGTTGCGATAAATACAGATAAATACTACATCTTCTCTCAAAATACTGTTATTGGGGACCCAGCATTATACCTTGATTTTTTAGTACATGACAAAAATTGAAAAATCCTGTCGTGAATTATTGATTATCAATTAATTATATTTGCAAAAGACCTCAAAATCTCGTAACTTTAAGGTATATAACTTCCACATTATTACCATGTTACGAAACCTCAAGGTCCCGCACAAAAGTAGTGAAATTTTCTCGGTAATCCTACCGATATTCAAAGTATCCATGAATCTTGCCCACATCAAATGCCTGTCCATGCTGCTCGGAGCACTCTGCGCCGTGCAGACGGTATGCCTTTCCAAACTGGCAGGGGCATTTGACAGCAAGGCTTCACGGGAATCCTGCTTCCGCCGCATCCAACGCTTCATGTCGCAGATGGTCCTGGACCTGGATGCCGTTGCGGGGTATCTCAAGTCGCGCATCCCGTCCGATGGCCCATACACGCTCACGATGGACCGCACGAACTGGAAGTTCGGAGAGGTGAATATCAATGCGTTAGTTCTGGGCATAGCTTACGATCATATGTCGTTCCCCATCCTGTTCAGACTGCTGCCCAAGCGGGGAAACTCCAATTGCAAGGAACGAATCAATATCATGCAGCGGTTCATCCGCCTGTTCGGTCGTGACAGTATCAAATGCCTGGTAGCGGACCGTGAGTTTGTCGGTAATGAGTGGTTCAAATGGCTCAACGACAACGCTATCCAGTACCATATCCGCATCCGCGACAACTTCTGGGTGGAAGACCCAAGAACCAACAGAAATATACGGGCCCAGCACATCTTCGCCAATCTCAAACATGGAGAGGAACGCGTCCTGTATCGTATCTATCGTATCTGTGGAGAACTCTGCTATCTGTCCGGTGCCGTTATCAAGGACAAGACCGGAAAGCCCGAACCGCAGATCCTCGTTTCCTTCTGCCGCCCGGAGGAAGCCCTCCCGGCATATAAGGAAAGATGGACTATCGAGACCATGTTTAAGGGCCTGAAATCCAGCGGATTCAATATCGAGGACACGCATATGGTTCATATCAATCGTATCGAGCAACTCTTCGGGGTTGTTATTATTGCCTATACCTGGGCCTACTGTGTTGGCATTGCCGCCAACATCAAAGTCAAGGCTGTCAGGGTTCTCAACAACGGGAGGCGTGCAATCAGCCTTGTCAAGTACGGTCTGAACTTCATCGCTGACGCTCTCCTCAATCCTTTCAGACCAAGTAAAATCAATGTGTTTGATTTTTTGTCATGTACTTAGCCTTGATTTATAAAAACAAGGAATCTATATACCAATTTACTGTCAACCAACTTTCTTCCAACTTCGCCATACTTTCTCTATAAACAGATAGAGTTAAGTTACTTACTATCTGTTGGGGAAAACAAAAATTTTTTCTCTGTTTATAGAGGAAATAAGCAATTAAATGCGGGTAAAAGAAAACTTGCTCCTTATCTACAGAACGTAGCCCATTTGAAACCCGTTTAGACTTACTTAGCATGAAGTGACAAAAATTTGGCATGAAAACAAGTATCCTCGTCATGCGCTGTAAAGTGGTACATAATATATAGTATGAAAACGTCTAATTATTGGGAAGTGTATGACCGATAAGTTCAGACTAACAATAATGAAGCAAAAAAGGTTTTGTTACAAATAAGTCTGAGTGTAAGTTATATAGAGAGATTGTTCGACAAAAATTCCGTTCTCTCCATAAGAGAAGTATTTGGGATACAAAATTATACAATTCACTGAAAATAACAATATAAAAATGATATAATTTTCAACCGAGTGCCTCATTTCAAACAGATGTTATAGGTTTTACTCAACAGTTGTTAAGTGAATCGTCTTCCAAGCAAATAAAACAAATATTGTTTACTAGCTGATTACAACCAATTTTATATTCAAATACTTCTCTTATGGAGAGAAGTAGCAGAAGATGGAGCCGGAAACGGCTTCAGAGATTTTGTGCATGTGTGAGATAACGGAATCTTTTATGGTGTAAACATGAACAGATATACTGACATGGGAAGTTATTCTCCAGCTTTTGAAAAGAATGTTTGTAACTGCTTGATATGTAGTATAATTTACAATCTTGCAGGATTAGAAGAATTGTCCTAAATCCAAAATATGGCTACTTCGGAAGGTGAAAAACAGACATGCTGGTACGTGATGCGCGACCTTAAACGGGCCAATGCCAAGTTGCCCGCATACAAGCAACTGTTGAACGAGCATTTCGAGGTGTTCACTCCCATGAAAGAGCAGTTGAGTGTTCATGGCGGCAAACGGACTCGGGAAGAAGTTCCCTTTATCCAGGATTTGCTTTTTGTTCATGATACCCAGGAAGCTATTGATCCGTTTGTGGAAAAGTATCCCACGATACAGTATCGTTTCCAGAAGGGAGGTGGTTACAAAAATCCGATGACTGTCGCTGATGCGGACATGGAGCGGTTCATACATGCTGTAAGTGTGTCGAAAAATCCGAAATATTATCTTCCTGGCGAATTGACACCCTCTATGTGCGGACGGCACATCCGTATTGTAGGCGGTCCTTTGGACGGTTATGAAGGAAAATTGCTGACTGTACGCGGGTCGAAAACGAAACGTCTGTTAGTGGAGCTGCCCGAGTTCTTTTCCGTAGGGGTGGAAGTCAATCCCGAATATATCAGGCTATTATAAAATAATGATATGTAAGCCCGACTCTATTTTGGATGATATATGGTCCAAAGTTAAAGCGGTGTGCATTGATTATGACCTGCCGGACGAGCTGCGGATATTAAAGGTTATGCTCCGGAACAAGATGAGTACTGGTTTCTGTTATCTGTTTTGACAAATGCATCTGTACAGAACAGCCCGGCGCATGTTACAATGAGGATAAAACCTGCATTTCTGGCTTTGTAAAATTGAATATACGCTAATTCCCGACAACGGATGAAACATTTTTGAAAGTAATGAATGGTTACAATTCCGGAACTGAGCCTTGCTGGATGCCATTGATGGAACTCATCGAAACATGCCTGTTCGACATCATTCACACAGAAGATACAACCGGACGATTCATTCGTCTGTATGGAGCAGGTGACTATTGGCACGCATTCGAAGAATCCGCCTACCAATTGAGTCAGCTGTTCGTGACACACGATGTAACTGTACTCAGGCATAAAGTTTACCCATTTCCCGTTTTAATGGTCAGCATCTCGGATGACGAACTCCAGGCTTACGGCAAAAATCACATCTTCAGAAAGAAAGTATCAGGGTACAGGGAACTTGTTGGGATAGGAATCTCGATGAAGCGGTACAAGGAATGGCACAAAAAAGAGGTGATGAAATTCTCTTCTCTTCCATGACTTTGCACAAGTAAAGAACAAATTCTGACATAATATGATTTTTTGGATAGTTAATTGCAGTATTGCATTCCTGATCTGTGTGTTCTGTGCGGGTATCATCATTCCCCAGATTTTGTTGATCGCTTTCCGCAAGCGGTTATTCGACCTTCCCGACGAACGGAAGATTCATCATTGTGCCGTGCCCCGGTTGGGCGGCATCGCATTCAAGCCGGTAGTGTTTTTCACCGTAGCCTTGTTGCTGGGGATCAATATGGTTATGGGGCATTCGGAGATGTTGTCCGAAATCGAGAACGATGTTCGGCCCTTGGCTTTCGCCTTCTGCTCCATCATGGTTCTGTATCTGGTTGGCATGGCCGATGACTTGATCGGCATCCGTTATCGAGCCAAGTTCGTTATCCAGATTCTGTGCGGCATGATGCTTATCGCCGGTGGTATATATATCGATAACCTGTACGGCATTCTAGGCATTCATTCGGTTCCATTATGGCTGGGGTATCCTCTGACCATTCTGTTCGTGGTCTTCATCATCAATGCCATCAACCTGATCGATGGCATTGACGGACTGGCTTCCGGGCTATGCAGTATTGCCTGTTTGCTTTATGGGTTGACTTTTCTTATGTTTCACCAGTATATATATGCCATGCTGGCGTTCGCCACATTAGGGGTGTTAGTGCCGTTCTTTTATTACAATGTTTTCGGGAATGCCGAGCACGGAAAAAAGATTTTCATGGGTGACACAGGCAGCCTGACCGTTGGCATGATGCTCTGTCTTCTCAGTCTCAAGTTGACTATGTGTGGGACAGATGATAATACGGTACATATAAATCCGATGGTGCTGGCATTCTCCCCGCTGCTGATTCCTTGCTGTGATGTGGTCCGGGTTTATCTGCATCGGGTACGCAACGGAAAGAACCCGTTCTTGCCGGATAAGAACCATATCCACCATAAACTACTTGCTGTCGGAATGCAGCAGCGAAGTGTCATGATTATCGTCATATCCGTATCGACCGTATTCATACTGTTTAATATTCTTCTCTCCCTTTATCTGAATGTAAACTGGATCGTACTAGTCGATATCCTGATATGGACTTTCACCAATATCCGACTGACGAAACGTATCGGACAGCTTCAGTCGAGACAGGCAACCAACAAATAAAAATCAATGAAATATGAAAATCAGATACATTTTACTCTTATTGACCGTGGCTTCCCTGCTAGGATCATGTGCCGCGCCGAAAGTCGCTTATTTTACGGACCTGAAACCGGGTATGGCAGAGCAGGTTCTTAATCCATTGGAAATCAGGGTACGTCCCGAAGACAAGATTTCCATATTGGTCAACAGCAAAGACCCTTTGTTGATGGACCTTTTCAACCTTCCGATTATATCCCGACAAATCGGTATAAGATCAGAAGCATCCAACAATCAAGGAATGTCAGGATACACGATAAACAAGGATGGAAATATCGATTTTCCCGTGCTGGGGCATATCCATGTGGCGGGAATGACACGCGAGGAGATTGCCTTGTGCATAAAAGAAGAGTTGATCTCGAAAAACCTCGTAAAAGATCCGGTAGTAACAGTGGAATTCATGAACCTGACCGTTTCCGTGTTGGGTGAGGTCGCCAACCCCGGACGTTTCAATATCGACAAGGACAGGCTGACGCTCCTGGACGCTTTAAGCATGGCCGGGGACCTTACCGTCTACGGGAAACGGGAGAACGTGCTGGTACAGCGGGAGGAAAACGGCAAAAAGACCCTGTACCGGGTCAATCTGAATTCGGGATATGACCTTTATGCTTCTCCCGTGTACTACCTGCAACAGAACGATATTGTTTATGTCGAACCTAACTCGGTCAGGGCAAGACAATCGACAGTCAATGGGAACAACGTGCGGTCTACCTCTTTTTGGTTATCGTTGGCCTCGCTGCTGACCACCATTACCGTGTTGATCGTGAAATAAATATAGAATCTGATATGGCCGTAAATCAAAAGAATACAAAACCGGGACAGCCGGATGATTTCCTGCGGATACAGGATCTGTTGTACCTGTGCCTCGCGAGGTGGAAGTGGTTCGTCCTGTCTTTGGCGATAACGACAGGTGTTGCTGCTGTCTATCTGCTGTGTACCCCTGCCGTATATACACGCACTGCTTCGGTGTTGATCAAGGAGGATTCCAAAGGCAAGTCGGTTTCCCCGGATCTGGAATCCTTTTCGGAGTTTGGGTTGTTCCAGTCCAGCACCAATGTAAATAACGAACTCATCACCTTTCAGTCGCCGGCTTTAATGACCGAGGTAGTTAAACGATTTCGTTTGGATATGAATTACTTCGTTCCGGGGAAATTCCACCGTCAGGTGGCCTATGGACTGACATTACCAGTGGATGTAACGATAAGTGACTTTCCTGAAAACGAATCGGCTGGGTTTACATTGGAAGTACAGCCAGACAGCACATTACTCTTATCCGACTTTACACGTAACGGGACGGAGCTCGACGGAAAGGATATAAAGGGCCGCTTGCTCGACTCCATCACTACGCCATTAGGGAAAATCATTATCCATGCAACCCCCAATTATGTGAAAGGCGAGACATACACATTGTATGTAGGTAAATCCAGTTTGTATGATGCTGTAAACTCCTGCTCGTCCAATCTGTCCGTTTCATTGAATAATGAGAAAGCGTCAGTTATCGACCTGTCATTCAGGGATAATTCTGTACAACGGGCGGAGGATGTATTGAGCATGTTGATTTCCGTTTATAATGAGAACTGGGTGAAGGACAAGAACCAGATCGCTATCAGCACCTCGATGTTCATCAACGAGCGTTTGGGCGTAATCGAACAGGAACTGGGCAACGTGGACGAGGACATTTCATCCTACAAGTCCGAACATCTGTTACCCGACGTGCAGGCGGCTTCGAGCATGTATATGGCGCAGAGCAGCCAGACGAATGCGCAGATTCTGGCTTTGAACAACCAGCTCTACATGACCCGCTACATCCGGAACTATTTGTCCAATGACGCCAACCGTACCCAACTGCTTCCGGCCAATTCCGGCATTGAAAGCGCCAATATTGAATCGCAGATTGCCGAATACAACAAACAACTGTTGCAGCGCAACAGCCTGGTTGCGAACAGTAGTACGGAAAATCCGCTGGTCGTTGATATGGATCAGGCCCTGGCATCCATGCGTGGGGCGATAATCAGGTCTATCGACAATCAGATAGTAACCTTGAATTCGCAGATAAAAAGTTTGCGGCAGACGGAGCAACAGACAACATCACGTATAGCAGCTAACCCTACACAAGCCAAATACCTGCTCTCGGTGGAACGCCAGCAGAAGGTAAAGGAGGCTCTTTATTTGTTCTTACTGCAAAAGCGTGAGGAGAACGAACTCTCACAGGCATTTACGGCCTACAATACCCGTATTGTTGCCCCGCCCCACGGTAGCATGTTGCCGATGTCACCCGTGCGCAAAAACATCTTAATGGTCGCGTGTGCTTTGGGACTGCTTATTCCGGTAGTCATTATCTTTATATGTGAGAACATGAATACCCGTGTACGGGGAAGAAAAGATCTGGAAAGCGTAACCGTACCGTTCATCGGTGAAATTCCGCTGTTCACAAGAAAGAAGAAAGGAATATTCAGAAAGAAACCACAGGAAGTCAGGGCCATTGTTGTCAAGGAGGGCAGCCGTGACATCATCAACGAGGCATTCCGTGTATTGCGTACCAACTTGGAGTTCATGACTGGCAAGGATAAGGCATCGAATGTCATCATCGTGACCTCGTTCAATCCGGGCAGCGGCAAGTCGTTCCTGACCATGAATATCGCCGTGAGCTTTGCCATTAAAGGGAAGAAAGTGTTGGTAATCGACGGTGACCTGCGTCACGGCTCTGCGTCATCCTATATCGACTCTCCTACCAAGGGGTTGAGCGACTATCTTGGCGGCAGGATTGACAATCTCAATGAAATAATTGTCACCAATCCGAAACAGAAATATCTGGACATCCTTCCTGTCGGCACCATACCTCCCAACCCCACCGAACTGTTGTTCGACGACCGGCTGAAACAGGTAATAGATACCGTAAGGGAACAATACGAATATGTGCTGATTGACTGTCCGCCCATCGAACTGGTGGCCGACACGCAGATAATCGAGAAGCTGGCTGACCGTACTATTTTCGTGGTTCGTGCAGGATTGCTTGAACTGAGTATGCTTGCTGAACTGGAGAAAATCTACGGGGAGAAAAAATACAAGAACATGTCCCTGATCCTGAATGGAACCGAGGGAAGCGGTGGTCGCTACGGATACCGTTATGGCTATCGGTATGGTTATCACTATGGTTACGGTTCGGAATATCACTATGGTTCCGATGAAAAATATATAGAGTAAATCGTTGATTATCAAGCAATTAAATACGGAGTAAGAATGTAAATTTGATTTCCCTATTGTTTCACTAAAAATCACAACTATGGCACAGAACGATTTTACAGAAGACAAAGCGACCTTATTCGGTGCGGGTATGGTTACTGTAGGTGTATTTGGTAAAACAGCATTGATTACCAAAGGAGTCGGAGTGGTTGCCGCAACAAAAGCCGGAGTATTGGCTGGTGGATTTATCTGTCCTCCTGCGGCTATCTGTATCGGTTTAGCTTGTGTTGGGGCCGGGTTGATAAATCATTTCGGCAAGCGAAACTGGTGGTGAAGTTTATCACCGGGACAATCAATTCATTCCCGGATTCCGCATATATGTCATGTGGAATCGGGAATGATTAAAAAGTTTTATGTCATTATATGTGGTTTTTTAAAAAAAGGGAAAAACAAAATATAATAAAGCTAATCGGTTTTACAGACTATCATTCGCATATTCTTCCGGGCGTGGATGACGGTGTACAAACGATGGACGAATCTTTGGAAATTCTACGTTTGTATGAGGAGCAAGGGATCAAATCCGTATGGCTCACACCGCACATCATGGAAGACATTCCCAATACGACTGCCCATCTTCGCGACCGTTTTGCAGAATTGCAGGCTGCTTACACAGGTGGCGTACAACTGCACCTTGCAGCGGAAAACATGCTTGACAATCTCTTTGAGGAACGGCTGGGAAAGAATGACCTGCTACCTTTAGGCGAGAATGGCGACCACCTGCTGGTGGAAACCTCTTATTTCAGTCCTCCGATGGGCTTGAAAAATATCCTGCTTCGCATCAAATCTAAAGGATACCACCCTGTTCTCGCCCATCCGGAGCGTTATGCTTATATGGATGAATCGGATTACCGACAGCTAAAAGACATGGGTGTGAAATTCCAGATTAATCTTCCATCAATAGCGGGTATGTATGGCAACCGGATTAAGAAAAAGGCCATGTTTCTTATGAGAGAACAGGCTATTGCTTATATAGGGACAGATATTCACAGTTACAGTATATTTCAAAAGTTCATTTGTACAAGCGTTACAAGAAACGTACAAAAACTGCTTGATTTATAGTCAAGATTATTGCGGCTATGGATAGCCAAGCTATAACAAAAATTCCTATTAATAAACAACAAGATGACAAGCGGAGAAAAGGCTCTTTATCATTCCATTATAGAGCAGTTAAAAGATAAGGAACTTTCCGATAGCCAAAAAGACAATTTTGTGAAAAAGCTGGATGAACTGTTCAAAAGTATGAATGACCAATCAAAAGAATTTCAATTAAACTCAATTTTATGAAAGCATGTTTTATGGGCTTGGGCTATATCGGATTGCCTACAGCCATTATCGCAGCAAAGCACGGAGTACAGGTAACGGGTGTTGACATCAACCCCAAAGTTGTAGAGCTGACCAATCAAGGTAAGCTCCACATCATTGAACCGGGGATGGAAGAAATGCTGCAAGAAGTTGTGAAAAACGGGACATTGCACGCAAGCACGAAGCCGGAGACAAGTGACGCTTACTTTATGGTTGTTCCCACCCCGTTCAAAGGTAATCATGAGCCTGATATTTCGTATGTAGAGGTGGCAACTCGTGCTGTACTTCCTTTTCTCAAGGAAGGTGACTTATATGTAATTGAAAGCACATCACCCGTTGGTACGACTGATAAAATGCGTGACTTAATTTTCGCTGAGCGTCCTGAATTGGAAGGTAAAATTTATATCGCCTATTGCCCCGAGCGTGTACTTCCGGGCAATGTGATTTATGAGTTGGTACATAACGACCGTGTCATTGGCGGTATGAACGAAGAAAGTACAACAAAAGCAATCGAGTTCTACTCGCAGTTCGTACAGGGGACGCTGCATCGGACTAATTGCAAGACCGCTGAAATGTGCAAACTGACTGAGAACAGCAGTCGTGACGTGCAGATAGCTTTTGCCAATGAACTTTCATTGATTTGCGACAAGGCAGGGATTAATGTTTGGGAACTTATCAGGCTTGCCAACAAACATCCGCGCGTAAATATCCTGCAACCTGGCTGTGGAGTCGGAGGTCATTGTATTGCTATCGATCCATATTTCATTACAGCGGATTTTCCGGTTGAAAGTCGCATAATTTCTACAGCACGCGAAATCAACAATTATAAATCGTTCTATTGTGCTGAAAAAGTAAAGAACGCCATGTTTGAATTTGAACTGAAAAATCACTGTAAGCCTGTGGTAGCAATGATGGGGTTGGCATTCAAACCGGACATTGACGATTTGCGTGAATCTCCAGCAAAATATATCACAACTAAAGTAATGCAAGGATGTAATAATGCCAACATTTTAGTGGTAGAGCCAAATGTGAAAGAACATAACGTGTTCAAGTTGACAGACTATAAAGAGGCTTATGACAAAGCCGATATTGTTGTGTTCCTTACAGCCCATACACCTTTCAAAGAACTACCGTGGAAAGATGATAAAGTGATACTTGATTTCTGTGGAATATTTAAGCAATAGAGGTAGACAATCATTAAGTTTACCAAGACTTACCCTCCCAATAAACGTACACATATACTGATTGCAGATTTACAGAAAATCTATTGCTTTAAGAAGATGACATTAAGCCAAGTTTTCAAATCAAGATTGTTGTCAAATATTTGGAATCAGTTTCTCCTTTATGGTTTCAGTAGCATTATACCAATTCTACTAATTCCATATTTGTTGAACGTTATAGGAGTAGAAAAATACGGTCTTGTAAATTTTGCCATTATATTTAGCTTTTACTTTCAGATATTCAATGAGTTCGGTTTCGATTTATCTAATGTCAGGCATGTCGTCAATAATAGAGACAATCAAGAAAAATTGGGAAGGATAGTTTCTTCTATTCTGCAATGTAAGTTTTTTCTCATACTCTGTTCTCTATTTGTTTATATTTTAGTTGTAGGGTTGATTCCTTCACTAAGGAATGAACTCACGCTTTATATATTAGCCTTTATTCGTTTGATAGGGGTTGTCATTGCTCCCTATTGGCTTTTCCGTTCAATGGAGGACATTAAATATATAACACGTATCAGCGTGCCAATAAAGCTATTATGTATATTGCCTATTTTTTTAATCGTTAAGTCTACTGATGATTATGCATTGGTGATGTTGTGCTATGCTCTTGAAACATTTGTTTCAGGTATTGTCGCTTTATTCATTGCCCAAAAAAGATACGGGATCAAACTTCAAATAGTCTCGGCACAAGAAGTGAAATTTTATCTTAAGGATAGTATTCCGTTTTTCTCATCAACTTTTTTGATGAGAGCCTATAAAACAATGAATACCTTAGTGCTTGGCTTTATTCTTGGAGATTTTGCAGTCGGATTATATACAGCTGCGGAAAAACTTCATAATGCGTATTCATCATTTGTTTCTCCGCTTTTATCTCAGATATTTTACCCATATTTCACAAGGATAAAAAATATGGGTAGAGCGACTAAGATGGTATTGCTTTTATGTATTGCCAATACAATCGCTTTAGCTTGTATATATTTCTTATCACCGTATCTTATACCGATTTTTATTAAGACTGAAACAGCAAGTATAACCACGTATTTCAACCTATTCTTGCTTTTATTGGCGATTAGTGTGCCAGCTGACATGTTCGGTTTCCCTTATTTGGGCGTACTTGGAAAAATCAATGAGGTAAATATGACAACCATTTATTCTGCAATCATATACATCATTGTTGTCCTTGTCTTGATTCTTACTCACAGTATTAGCATAGGAAGTGTTATTTGGGCTTTGATTATAGCGAACGTGGGATGTTTGGTTTTGCGCCTATATTTAGCCAATAAAGTAAGAGTTGGTAATGTTGATAAACAATAGGATATACAATATAGATACTAATTCTCGACATTGGGCTATTTCTTTAGCCTTAATTGTAATCTTGTCTGTAATAATGACATTTATTCCTTTTGTAGGACTGTGTTTGTCATTAATGTTTTTCAGACAAAGGTTTGCCCCCATTCTATTTATTATCTTTTCTTTCTATTTTGGTTGGTTTTATGAGCCACAAATGGATTTGTTGGTTCATTATGAGCATTTTCATCGTATTGCCGACAAATCATTGGTTGAGCAATGGATGGACTCTGGAACATCAAAATATGGCAAAGAAATATATCCTGTATTATTTAAATATTTCATTGGTTTAATTGCTGATAACCGGAATTTTTTCTCTGCTTGTGCGTGTGTGGTATATACTTCTCTATTTATATTTGGAGTCGTAAAACCACTCCAGCCATTATATATGCAGAAAATGTCAATTCCTGCATGGCTACTCTTCCTGGGAGTGATTTTTACTGTAGAATACTATTGGTTTCTCGGTTTTCGCTTTTGGAGCGGAGCATTTGTTTTTACTGGCTTCTATTTGAGATACCTTAATTCAGGAGCCGTTAAGTACCTTTGGTTATCTGCGTTATGTATTTGTTTTCACTATTCACTACTCGCCTTATGTGTCGCGGCTGTATTAAACCTACTCTTGCGATATAGGTTTAAAGTGTACTATTTAATTCTTATCGTATCATTCATCGTTCGCTTTGCGAAAATCGCGTTTGTCACTAATATCGCACAATTTGGCATATTTGAAAACTACGTCAAAGAGAGCGTTAGGAATCAAAATATCATACAGTCTGTTGGAAAGTATGCAGAGGAAATACGCGAGTATGGTAATCAGTTCTATTTGCTTCGTGAAACAATTGCCGTTTTCGGTGTCTTGGCTGTGATCTATATACTATATAAAAAAATAGGGAAAGAATTTTGGGAGCAGAATGTCAAATTCTGGGGGTTCTGTATTCTCCTATTGTCTTTTGCCAATTTCGGATATGTCAGTTTGACTTTTTATGATAGATTCTTCAAACTTGCCGTGCTATTCTTATATGTTTTTACATATATGTGGGTTATGGATATTCAATCCAAATTGAGTTTTAAGTCCCAGCTACTAATAACTATGGTTACAATTATACCGGTATTGTATTTCATTGTTACACCATTAGTTGAACAGAGGCACATGTTGTTCCAACTAAACTTATGGTTTAGTAATCTATGTTCATGATGAAAAATTTTGTAATCTGAATTTCTCATCGTGCTGATGTATGGTCTATGGATAGCTACCAATACGAACAACCAAAAAGGCATAACATCAGAAAACGAAAATAGATTAACCGTTGATGTTCAATGTTCTTAATTATTTTAATCATATCAATTGAAACACTAACAATGAGGGTATTAATAACTGTTCCCACTAAATCCGGATATGGAGGAGTAACTAATTATTATTTAGGGATTAAAGAGTATTGGAAAGAAAATATTGAATATTTTTATTTCGGTCGTAAGCCTTGGCGTAATATATTTTATCCATTTTTAATTATCCGTTTTATAATCCGATTGATTTGCTTTAAACCTGATATAGTACTACTTAACCCATCGCTTGGAGATAAAGCCTTAAAACGAGATTTTATATATTTAAACATTTGCCGATTTTTCAGAAAGAAAACATCCGTATTTATTCATGGTTTCAATTTCGAGTATGCTAAAAATGCAGATTGGAAATGGATAAGTGCCAATTTGAATAAGGCCTTGTGTATTTTTGTGTTATCCCAAGATTTCAAGAATGAATTGATAAGGAGGGGGATAAAATCTGATATACATCTAACTTCGACAAAAGTACCCGATTATTTTATTTCAGGTTTTGACCTTTCGATGAGACAAGGAAAAGCCGAAAACATTATGTATAGCGGGCGAATAGAAAAGGCCAAGGGTGTATATGAAACAGTCGATACATTTTCAATACTTAAGTCACAATACAAGGATCTGACATTGACCTTTGTCGGTGATGGCTCAGAACTTCCTATGTTGAAACAATATGTTGAGAATAAGAAAATAAAGGATGTCCGTTTTACTGGAGAGTTACGTGGGGAAGATTTTAAAAAGGAATACATTAACGCCGATATGTATTTGTTTCTAAGTTATACGGAAGGTATGCCAACTGTGGTTTTGGAAGCAATGATTTTCGGACTCCCTATTTTTACCAGAAAAGTGGGTGGCCTAATAGATTTCTTTGAAAATGGAAAGATGGGATATATATCAAGTTCGTTAGATCCGGCAGTTTTTGCAGAAGCAATGAAACCATATATCGAGAATCCTGCTAAAATGAGGAGTGTATCAATATATAATTCCGAATATGCGAAAACCCATTTTGTTGCATCCGTTGTTGTCCGAAAATTTGAAAATACACTAAAGAAATATATTGAGCTATGAATATTCTGAGAATCAAGAAGCTAATATTTTTACACCTCCAACATCTACCCATGAAATCAAGGGCATGGAGACCATTAGTTTGCAAATGGGGTGGAGTGCAGATAATCAGCCCCAAAAGAACGTTTATCGGTGAGGGCGTCATATTTGACACAAATTATCCACAAGATATTTTTATCGAAGAAGGTGTTCGTTTGACATCGGGGGTGAAAATAGTAACACATTTCATGAATCCTAATACTGGAAGTTACGACAGGGGGAAGGTTCATATCTGCAAAGGCGCCTATCTCGGAATGAATACTTTGGTGGTAAAACCTGTAACAATTGGAGAGCGAGCTATAATTGGAGCAGGTTCTGTTGTGACCAAAGATATACCAGCCAATGAAGTTTGGGCAGGAAATCCCGCAAAATTTATAAGAAAACGGTAGGATTAATTCATATGGACATTATATCATTCTATAGGGTAGAACGTTGGCTATTTGAACGCCATATTCCGGTTTTGCCCAAAATCGTACAACTATTGATTTTTCTCATTTTCAATTCAAAAATAACCGCTGATTCAAAAATAGGAAAAGGGTCATACTGTGTGTGCAAAGGGATTAGCACTGTCTTAATACCGGGAACAGAAATCGGAGAAAATTGCGTATTAGGATTGCGATTTTCTACTGTACGGCAGTTTCCATATAAAGAAGTTCCTTGTCTAAAGAATAATGTTTGGGTGGGACCTAATGTTATTATTGCTGGCCCTGTTGTAATAGAAGATGATGTGGTAATCGCTGGAAATTCATTTGTCAACCGAAGTGTTCCCAAAGGTGCTATTGTAGCAGGATGTCCGGCAAAGATTATTGGCTGGAGAAAGAATCTTGATTATGCGATTGAGACAAACCCAAAGTATAAAGATGGCCGTATGCCATTCTTGACAAAATGAATAACACCAATGAATGATATTGCAGATGCTTTTTATAAGCTAAAAATTTATTGTGAGACTGAACATTTCAAGGGTTGGGATCCGTATGATGGTCTCAACTCTAAAATTTTTCAGGCAATTCCGCTGCTGAAAAAGTCTGTATTGTGCAGATTGATGGTCATACAAGGTTTCAAGCGTTGCCCTTTCAATATGAGACGGATGGCTTTCGTTCCGAAAGAGTATAACGCAAAAGGTATCGGGCTGTTCTTGTCCGGATATTGCAATCTGTATAAAGTTGTGGAAAATCATCCGCAATTATCCGAAAAAATGGGAACGTTGGAGATGATAAAGGCTCGGATTGAAGAATTGGCAGAGTTGCTTATATCCTTACAATCTAAAGGCTACAGCGGTGCTTGCTGGGGGTATAACTTCGATTGGCAGGCACGCCGTCTGTTTCTTTTTCCCAAATTCACGCCCACAGTAGTTGCTACAAATTTCTGTGCCACGGCACTGATGCAGGCATATGAAATAACTAGGAACAAACACTATTTGGAGATTGCATTAAGTGCAGCGGATTTTGTAATAAAAGATTTGCATCGCACGCCGTATAATGGTGGCTTTCTCTTTTCTTATAGTCCGTTAGAGGGTAATGACACTGTGTTCAATGCTTCGCTGCTCGGTTCTCGATTGTTGAGTTATTGTTTTTATTATACACAACAGGAGGAATACAAAAGACTAGCGGAGCTATCCATTAAAGCCTGTTGTTCCGGGCAACGGGAAGACGGGGCTTGGGTATATGGAATGCTCTCCGTACAGAATTGGGTAGACAGCTTTCATACAGGATATAATTTAGATGCGCTGATCGCTTATCAAGAGTTGACAGAGGATCATGCTTTCAATGGTTACATCGAAAAAGGTTTCGACTACTATGTCAATCATTTTTTCGAAGCGGACGGAACTCCTAAATATTATGATAACCGAATGTATCCTATTGACATCCATTGTCCAGGGCAGCTATTGATAACATTGACCCGCCTACATAAGATGAAAAAATATGAGGAACTTGCCAAAAAAGTATTGCAATGGACAATCCGAAATATGCAAGATAAAAAGGGGTATTTCTACTACCAATTAAAACCTGGCATCAGTTCTAAAATCTCGTATATGCGATGGAGTAATGCATTTATGTTTAATGCAATGTCGCATTATTTACTCGCAATATAAAATTTCCAACATAAATGAATAAAGTTTCTTTAAACGGAGTCGAAATATATCCGTTCGATTCCGAACAGTCTTTGTTGTCTTTTGTAAACGATAATAAGGGCATATTAGTAGCCATAAATGCTGAGAAAATTTTACATGCTACAGATCAGACACGAGGAATTATCAATCGGAACATAGGGTATTGCGATGGAGCCGGCGCACAAATGGCTCTCAAACAAAAAGGTTTTGAAAATGCGTGTAAAATTCCCGGTTGTGAGTTGTGGCTCAAAATTGTAGCTCAATTTTATAGAGAAAAGACTTTTTATTTGATAGGTGGTAAACCTCAAATCATAGAAGAAACTGTGTCTAAACTGCGTAAAGAATATGCAGGGATTCACATTATCGGTTATCGGGATGGATATATCAAGGCAAACGAGGAACGGGAAAGACTTATAAAAGACATAACCGAAAAAAGACCTGATGTGGTATTTGTGGCTATGGGGTCTCCTAAACAGGAATTACTGATGGAAGAAATACAGCATAGACACAAAGCCATCTTTCAAGGATTAGGCGGCAGCTTCGATGTATATACTGGCCATGTGGAAAGGGCTCCTAAATGGTGGGTGAACCACAATCTTGAATTTGCCTATCGGTTGCTCAAAGAACCGAAAAGAATAAAACGGCAAATTCACTTGATAAAGTATGCCTGGTGGCTGATAACTAAAAAATTATAGAACAATGAAGAAGGTAATGCTGGTCTTCGGGACTCGTCCGGAGGCCATTAAGATGGCTCCGTTGGTGAAGGAGTTCCAAAAAAAATCAGCAGACTTTGAAACAATCGTCTGCGTGACGGGGCAGCATCGTGAAATGCTCGATCAGGTGTTGCAGATATTCGATATCAAGCCGAATTATGACTTGAACATCATGAAGCAGGGGCAAGATCTGTATGATGTAACCGCCCGTGTGCTGACCGGGATGCGTGATGTGTTGAACAAGGCGAAACCTGATGTGGTATTGGTGCACGGTGACACAACCACTTCTACTGCCGCCGCACTCGCAGCTTTCTATCAGCAGATCCCTGTAGGTCATGTAGAAGCGGGCCTGCGTACCCACAACATATACAGCCCTTGGCCGGAGGAGATGAACAGACAAATAACAGGGCGCATTGCCACCTATCACTTTTCTCCGACCGCTTTAAGCAAGAAAAATCTGTTGACGGAAGGTGTGCAGGAGGACAAGATAACCGTAACAGGGAATACGGTCATCGATGCCCTTCATATCGTTGTTGATAAAATAAAGACTGACGGAGCTCTACAACAAGAACTTGCCGGGGTGCTGGAAAAAGCGGGTTACGATACCTCACGGCTTGCTGATGGCAAGAAACTCGTTTTGATAACCGGACACCGACGTGAAAATTTCGGAGACGGATTCATCAGCATGTGCACAGCCATTAAGGATCTGACGGCAAAATATCCATATGTGGACTTTGTCTATCCGATGCACTTGAACCCCAATGTCCGCAAACCTATCCATGAAGTATTCGGGGAGAATTTGAATAGTTTGGGAAATATGTTCTTTATCGAACCATTGGAATATCTGAGTTTCGTGTTCCTGATGGAAAAAGTGACCCTTGTCCTTACCGACAGCGGTGGTATTCAGGAAGAGGCTCCGGGGTTAGGCAAACCGGTACTGGTGATGCGTGACACCACCGAACGTCCGGAGGCGTTGGATGCAGGAACGGTAAAATTGGTAGGAACCGATTATAACAAAATTGTCTCCGAGGTATCGATTTTATTGGATGATGCATCTGCTTATGAGCAAATGAGTAAAGCCATTAATCCTTACGGTGACGGAAAAGCGTGTATGCGTATAACGCAAACACTTAATGTTCGGTTGTAACTTTTGTATTTTCTTGACACATTCACCAGAAGAAATATGTTAGTACCGAAGGTGAATGTCGTATTGCAGGCGGACAAAGACATCGGCAGCATAACAGAGGCAGACATTTGGCTCAATTGTATGGACGGCAACGGTAACTTCTTGTCTGTGGCTGCGGAAGACCATACCGGCGACGGACATTACATTGCCACCTTGCCGTTAGACTACAGCCCGGTAGAGCCTTTCATCCAAGTTCACTTGAATGAAATGGTCTATGATTACCTGTCCATTCCGAATTTCAAAGCGGGACAGGAATGTCAAATCTCGCTTATACTCGGTACGGACGGGCTTCGCACACCGGGAATAGGAGCTGAAATCGACGACTGGGAAGTTGTGGAAGGAGATGTCACATTCGTAAAATGACAAAATATAATAAATGACGCCTGCTGGTTTTGTTATCATTGGCAGGCGTTTCACTTTTTATCCCTCATTCAGGAATCCCGGCATTTACCGAGTGTTCCGCTTGTTCTGCACGTCTTTTTCCCATTTCGATGTGAAGGATTTACCACAAAGGGCTTGGAGAAGAAGAAACACATAGCAGAACTGAAAATCCGACCTAGCTAAAAAGAAAAACAGATTTCTTATTTATGCCTTCAGACTCCGGACAAATTAACTCTATAGTTTTTTGAGCATTCCTTCGTTCGTATTGGGATTTATGGTTATTTTTGTAATTCAATCAATAATATGACGATAATGGCAAAGACATACCAAAGGACTAAATTACAAGAAGTCACGATCAGAGGATATAAATCCATAGCCTATGACAGACCTGTGACCTTGAAGCTGGGTGATGTCAGCATCTTGTTGGGTGCCAACGGTGCAGGCAAGAGCAATATCATCAGTTTTTTCCGGATGCTGAGCTACATGATGAGCAAGTCATTCGGGAGATATGTGGAAATATCGGGCACGTCTCATGCCTTGCTGCATTACGGCATTAAACGGACACCGGTCATGTCCGGAGAACTGAAGTTTGCCGACAGCAATTCCATGGATGTTTATGGCTTTTCATTGGCCAATGCCACTCCCGACAGGCTGATTATCACGGAAGAGCGGATTACATGGCATCGCAAGGGGGAGAAAAAGCCCTATGAGATAGCACTGGAACCGAATTTCAAGGAGTCCGCTCTCGCAGAGTGTGAGGATCCGGTTGCCAAAACTATTTTCCAGATGCTTTCTTACTGCAAGGTATATCAGTTTCACGATTCATCGACAGAGGGGCCGCTACGTCAGGCTTGTCCCGTCGAGACGGCCAATTACCTCCAGTCGCACGGAAACAATCTGCCTTCTTTCCTGCTGTTCCTGCGGGAGAACTACAAGGATGCCTACAACCGGATTGTTGACTATGTCCGTGACGTAGTTCCCCAGTTCCAGGACTTCTATCTGGAGCCCGTGGGTGGTATCATTTCTCTCCGGTGGATAGATAATTCTGCCACGGACTATCGTTTCAATGCCTACCAGTTCTCCGACGGATCTATCCGTTTCATTGCCCTGGCCGCCTTGCTTCTGCAGCCTGCCCAGACAATGCCCAACGTCATCATTTTGGATGAACCGGAACTTGGCTTGCATCCCTATGCCATCAGCCAGCTGGCAGAAATGATTAAGGATGCGTCCATACACGCACAGGTCATTATTGCCACGCAGAGCAAGGATTTGGTCGATCATTTCGACATCGGCGATATCTCTGTGGTGGAAATGAACAAGGAAACGCAGGCAACCTCTGTCACTCACCTTGACGCCAAAGAATATCATCTTTGGCTTCAGAACTATACGGTGAGCGAACTTTGGGACAAAAACATCATAGGAGGACGTCCCGTATGAAAGCGAAGATTATTCATGTCCTTTGTGAGGGACAGACGGAACAGGGATTTGTGGAGGAAGTGTTGCGTCCCTACCTGCAAGCGCAAGGTGTGGCAGGTGTAAAAAGCATCCTGATTACCACTAACAAGAAAAAGAATGCCCGTGGTGGAATGCTGAGCTATGCTCAGGCGGTGACAGACCTAGAACTGTTGCGGAAAATGAAGATGGACGGCGAATACGAACGTCATGTTTTCACAACGATGTTCGACCTCTACGCATTGCCGGATGATTTTCCCGGTTATGAAGCAGCCAAAGCAATCGGTGAGCCTTACGCCCGTGTCGCAGCATTGGAAACGGCGTTTGCTGAAGCAATCAACGATAGTCGTTTCATTCCCTATATTCAGCTGCATGAATTTGAAGCTCTGCTCTTTTGCGGTATTGACTATCTGGCAAAGCGTTACCCCGGTTGTGAGAAACGCTGCGAACAGCTGAAAAAAGACCTGGAGAAAACCAGCAACCCCGAGCTGATAAACAATAGTCCGGAAACGGCTCCGAGCAAACGTATTATCAAGGCGATAGAAGGAGACAAAAAACAGCATTACAACTACAATAAGCCGGCTACCGGCAAAGATGTTACCAAAAGTGTCGGCATGGATGAACTTCGTGCCCGGTGCAGTCACTTCAATGAATGGATAGAAAAGTTGATAGACTGCTGATTCTGTAATCAGATAATATCAAGGTTCTGACAGACAGGTTCGAGTGTTTATCTCAAAAATGGAAGAGATGGGGATTATACAGAAAGAGGGTGTAGGAAGAAATACTCGCTATATAAAGACTGCGAGTTTCCCATCTTTTAATTGAGAAGACAATTTTTGCTCTGTCCAAAAAACAAGTTTTTGGTCAAAAAACAGCACAAATAACTGATTATCAATTATTCTTTCAATGCCCGAAAATCTGTTTTTTTGTACGAAAGAGTTCTTTCACTTTTCTATCCCTCATTCCGGAATTCCGGCATTTACCAGATATTACTAATTAAAAAATTTAGATAAGTAACGAGATGCTAGATTTGATTAGTTGCTCGTAAGGTATAAGGCATCGACATTCTTCTGTTATTTAGTCAGTTGAAAAAATGTAACAATTATTTCTCTGATACCTAATACTTTTTCTATTTACACCATCCACGGATTCTTATACGGATCATAATCCGTCTGGAAAGTAGCCAGTTGCCAGTCGGTGACAGGTTTCTTCGAGTCATCGACTTTGCGGGGAATCTGCGGATTAAGCCGTAGTTTGGCGGCATCATTGAGCCATTTCATGCTATCCTCGTAATCGCGCATGCGGACAACACTGACATTATTCGGAGCAATGAGTTTCGTGAGTTCGTAGATGGCCAGCCGGACCATGTGCTTCTTGAGATTGTAGTTGCGGGGGTCATGCAACGAGAGGTTCTGCCCGACTTGCGGTGTGTCCGCGTTCACATCCGTTTCCGGGTAAAATACCCGTCCGTCATAAACGACATATTCGTGTTCCGACAACTCATAGGCATTGTATGATGAATCGTAATCGGCTATGGCTCCCCAGCAGTCGGAAACCATCGGGTCAAGATTGTAATCGAAACCTTCAAGCGTCATCAAAGTATAGAATGCTCCTTCATACTCGACGACTGCCCACAGAGGATACTCGACAGGCTGCCATAACGAGGCTTCCGCCTCGATCCAACCGCCGACCAACGGGATACGGACATCATCGAACTTGTACCCGTTTTCATTAAGACAAGTATAAACAATGCCGTTATAATTCACTTTATCTCCCGGATAATAGGTGTTGAACTGGGAATAATTTACAACTTGTCCCGCATCGACACGGATATCAGAACTCTCTTCCCAATAGACAACCGTTGCCGGCTTGCGATAGCCGCTGACGGAGCGTATCACCTCATGGATTTGTCCCTCGAAATAGACATGCACACCCACGGGATAGGTAATCCGACGGTCGTATTCGGCGATATATTTTCCTTTTGCAAGTTCCTTTTCAATCTCGTAGTTCTCCGACAAATATTCCACGATACTCATCTCCGTCGATTCTTCCGCCTGGATGAATCGTGCATCATTGCCCCGCGTGAGTTGTGCCAGGGCTTCCGGAGTAATTATCCCAAGATAGTCGTCATTATTGAGAAACCGTCTGTACATATCCTTGTTCCGTTATTAGTATGAAAATCCTTCCTGAATTACCGATGTGGATACCACATACCCGTTCCCGTCGCCTCCGCTCTTGAACTTGTACCAGCTGTCACGCAGGTAGTAACAGAGCAGGTAGTCAAGGCAGTCGGACAAGTGCCCGTACCGTTCATATTTGACACCGGTTTTCGGGTCGGTGGTCTTCTGTTTGCTCTTGGTACCGTCCTCGTTACGAAGCTGGTAAATCAGATCCTGGGTAAGTTTGCGACATTTGATATCGATTTGTATCTCCCAGCCTTCATAGCCCCCGAATACCTCGTTGACGAACTCGCACCGTGTAGCCTGCGGAGGCTGCTTGCGTAATAGCTTTACCTTCGGTCGCAGGATTCCTCTGCCGAAAGTGTCCGTGATGATGGTATAGTTGTTGATGCCGTCCTCGTTGGTGGTGGAGCGTTGTAACCCGGAAGGGTCACCGGTCACATCCACTCCGCCAATATGCTTGTCCCGGTAAAGTTTTAAGCGTACTTTCCGTGCCAACGCAGGTGTGTTGTTCTCCTTTTCCTCCGGCTTGCCGAGTATCTCTTCCAGTATATAGACCTTCCTGTTTTCATAGTCTATTTGTGCGGAGAGTACCGACATTTGGGGGGCAACATTGAAGTCCCACACCGTGATGAGCGGCTTGATCGGATCGTACGCTTTTTCTTTCAGTCCGGTAACGAGATGCCGGGAGCCGTCGAAACTGTTATAAATCGCCATATCGTTGGCTTCCACGAAATCCCAGTTGCCATAGAGCAGGCGTTCTTTTGTCGCCTGGTCCCGGATCTTGTTCAGGGCCGCCTCGTACACCTGACGGAAAGCGATATTCGGGTTGTCAAACACGGAGAAAGGTATATACGCTTCACCCTCGCGGCAGATGACCTTGTCTCCGTTTTCGTCCTGCACGAAGCGGGAACGCACCCAGTTAATTGTCGGATTGGTGGTGAGCAGCATTCTCGGGGTCTTGAATGTCTCATGGGTTCTCCAGCGGAGACGGGAGAACAGCACTTCGACGGCCCGTTCCGAGATTTCCGACACCTCGTCCACCATGGCGATGGTATATTCCGAAGAGCCGAAACGCTCGAAGTTGGGGTCGCTGGGGATATCCGCCATCTCCTTCATGATGATGACCGAGTCATTCCAGAATGTGAGCGTGCCTTCGAGGTTGTTTATCTTGTAGTTTTTATCCTCTTTCAGTCCCCAGTCCTTCAGAATCGACTTGATGGTGTTCCATGTCGATTCCTTTAACGACTTGAGTGTCTTACGGGCCACCACCGCACGGATATTCTCGAACCGAATACATGAAGACACCAGCCAAACGCTGCCGATATACGATTTTCCGCCGCCGGCCGCTCCGCCTCCCAGTATCAGCTGCGGCAGGTTCTGCGACTTGCAATGCCTGCATTGAGGCCTGTACTGAGGGTTGCCTTGCTGGTCATAACCGATAAGGATTTGCTCGATCTCCCCGCCACAATGGGGACAATAGTTCGGTTGCAACAGTTTCCAGAGTTCATACTGCCGTGGGGACGGTTTGAACTCGATGCGCAGGTTTCTGGGTGGTTTGAGCCTGTTGACCGCCATTCGATTTATATAATCTGAATGGTTATGTCCCTTTCGGACTCGAGCATGGCATACAGTTTTTGGAATGTAGTACGGGATTCCAAAACTTTTCCCTTGACCGTATTCTTTCCCACGATGATACAGCCGGCGGAATCTCCCTCGGTGTTGCCTGAATGGATTAGGATGCCAAGGAAATGCGGTACATCGTGCAGATATGGCATTTTTTTCTTGTACTTGGGGCTGTACTGAAGGGTAACTTTATAAGTCCCGGCAGGAATGGCGGTCTTGGAATAGACCTTCTCCCTGCATGTGCAGGAACGGCCGCGAGGAGTATCCGGACAGGTTGCCGGAAGTTTCCTCACGGCATCTTCGATGGTGTTACAGAAAAATTTGCCGTTGATGGACAGGTCGCCTATGGTATAGGTCTGACCTTTGAATTTGCGGTTGAGTGTCAGCTTCATACTTCGATACTATTTGTATCGAAAGAGTAGAGACGGACGCCGGCTAATGTTTATTATATGTGTTTGTAAAAGGAGGATATTTCAGGAAATGATGTATCTTTGTGACCGGATTGACAGTATTTAATCAAGAGTTAATATGACAAAAGCGGATATCGTCAGGGAAATAGCAACGCAGACCGGTCTGGAGAAGCAGGTCGTGTTACAAGTTGTCGAAGGATTCATGGATAGCGTAAAGTCTTCCATGATAAACGGCGAGGAGGTTTATCTTCGCGGCTTCGGTTCTTTTATCATCAAACACCGTGCGGAAAAGACAGCACGCAACATAAGCAGGAATACCACGATAATAGTGCCTGCCCACAATATCCCGGCATTCAAACCGTCAAAAGCCTTTGCAGGAAGGATGAAATCAGACAAATAAGGTGATTATATGCAACAGGAGCGTTATTCAGATGCTCCTGTTACTTTATACAGGGCAACGAGGTTGGCATTGTCCGATTGGAACAGGAAACGGCCGTTGCTTAAAAGGCATTCGTGGATGGTGTTGTCATTAGGATCCGACTCCAATAAAGCCCCCGCCTTGTTTTCATCGATAAGAAGCATTTCTATGCCTTGTACGGTAGCGGCAGTTGCATCGGCCGGAATTTTCAAAAGTTCATCCATCAGATTCATGTCGTTCATAATATCTCCGTATTTGGCTTGAGTCCCGTCAAGCATTCAATGTACCAAGACCAAAAAGCGTGGGACATAACCCGTAGCACCGAGGTTCTGGTAAACCTATCCGCAAACAAGTTAAGCCCACGCAAAAGCATAGGCGAAAACTGTTTGTCCTGCGGATAAGTGAAATTTACCAGATTTCGGTGCATGACAAAAGCTAACGCTTTCCGTATTTTATTATGTTGTTCTGCCAATATGGTTTTTATGCCGCATCTGCAGAAGAACCGGCATTATGTGATAACGACCGGACGTGTAAAGGCTATTTCTTGGATTCTTCCAAGGAAACCTTACGAAACTCTTTCATCAGTTTTTCCAATTCCAACGAAGTCTTGCGGGCACGGGTACCTGCGGCCTTGTTGCCTTTTTCAATCTGAAGTGCCGCATCCGTGGAGAATGTAGCATATACTTCCTGTATCTTTGAAACCAACTCTTTCATATAAATATTATTTAAGTTATTGACTACAAAGGTAGTGAAAATAATCAAGAATAAGAGCGATTCTGTCAATATAATAAATATCACATTGGTAATCAATGACTTTTAACAGCCATTATACCGTATGATTTATCCATCAGAGAAATTGTCAAGGTGTTTACAACTTTATGGATATGTCTGGTCAGAACATTTCTTCCATCTGCCGCTTGATTTCTTCCCGCTTTGTATTCTTGTAGTAATGCTTATAGATGGTCAATGGGCTGTTACCAGCCATCTCTGCAACCACATACGGATTGTTACCGGCATCTACCATCTTCGATATGAAAGAGCCACGGGCGGAATACCATGTGATGTTTTCTTTAATGCGCAGCATCTTGCATGCTTTCGTCAAGGTTTGTGAAAGGCGTGTGGAAATTTGCTTGACACGTGTAGTCTTCTTGGAAGTGGTCGTGTGTTTATGAGTAAAAACAGGAAATACATAATTTCCATAACTTTGCCCACGGTATTTATTCATGATGGCTTTTGCTTTACTGAGTAATTCCGGTTTGGCTGTTTTGGGAAACTTGATACGTTCATAGACGATGCGGTCTTCCTGGACCAAATCCCATGTCAGGTTACATACATCGACATTCGCCATACCTCCGGTATAGTAGCTGAACAGGAACAAATCAAGATGCAACTGCTCTTTTTTCGTAAACAAGGTACGGTCAACATTTGCGATTTTAGCTATGACTGTTTCCGGAACTGCTCTTGAAGTGGTTTCCGGCCAATTAATATCATCACCGAGACAGAGGAAGTTATCCATATTCACCCCGTACATCTCTTTCTTTTCTGCCTGCCTGCATACGGCACGGAGCAACCTTAGTTTGTGTGTAAGTCCGGCCTTGTTGCCATTTCTGATACCTCTTTCTTTAAGCCAAAACGCAAAGTCAAGAAGAAACTCTTCTGTAATATCCGTAAAGAAATAAGAGGAAAAGGCTTTTTCATATTTTTCCTTTGTAAACGCCTGCAGTTCACGCTTGAGATAGACATACCGTTTAGCATTGGTCGTGCTGTCGACAATCTGACCGTTCTTGATGCGTTTCTTGTTTTTGAATGTCTCTTCAAGATAATCGATCATCTGCTGGACACTCTTTACTTTGACCTCGGGTTTGGCCGCCTTGATTTCATCGAAGCAATGTGATAGCTGGACGGGCGACCAGTTCCTGCCTTCCATCTCCCAGGTATCGGCGACATGCAGATATTTGGTTCGCAAATCGAAAAGCAGTTTGTTCTTGGTAGTGGCCTCCGCACTCCCTACACGGAAACTCTGAGACTTGACATCCCAGTCTTTTAATAGCCCTGTGATGTTTATAACCTTCGGCACACGGGCGTAACCGGTCTTGAAGAAAATTATCTCCAGCTTGACCATCTTGGTGTCTTTCGGGTTCTGCTTACCCCTGATGTTAATCGTGTACATAGACTGATAACGAGTTAGTTAATGACTTATTATTAATTCGCATTAGTAGGAATCAATTGGTATTAATTAACCTACATAGAAACCTACATGAAAAGAGTAGTTTCCTTAGCGAAATAATGTTTATACGGATAAATCCGTACTTGTGTCATTTACTAACTCGTTATCAATCAACTATTTTTCCTAATCACAAAAGTTGTGTCCGAAAAAAGGGTGTGCCTAGAAATGACATCCCTTATTTTTATAATCCACTTTATGGTATTACCAGCCTGGGTTCTGAGTCAACACCTGACCTTTATTCTCATAAATAGTCAGCTGTGCAGCCGGTATGGCACGCAAATAGTAGCGTTCCGAATTCAATTCACCAGCCTTGAATATACGAAGTTCCTTTTCACGAAGATAATAAATATACCCTTTTTCAGTATCCTCATTACCCGGATTCTCCGGGTCGAACAGATAGAGCACTCTCTTGCCGGAATCATCTTTTGAAGATATTTCCGGATAATCGGCCATATTGACATAAGCACCCAGGAAAGACATGGCAGGATAACCATTTGCATCTTCTGAGTTTAAGTATTCAAACTTGGCCCAACGACGGAGGTCTTCACCACGACGGCCTTCCATAATCAACTCAATACGACGCTCACGACGGATTTCCCACAAAACCGGATTGACATCAGGGTCACGGGCAGGGTCATTGATAACAACTCCATTCACACTCAAGTTGCCGCCATTCAGTTGAACTTTCGGCATTGTCTTGGCTTCAGTATCTCCCCACTTCGTCAGCTGACGGTCACGGAGTTCATTGATAGACTTGTCAAGGTCACTCTGAGTGAAAGCGTTACCACCCACTTGGGCAATCTCATAACGCGCCTCTACATAGTTCAGCAATACTTCCGCATAGCGGATGCACGGCGCATCAGCCGGACTTAATCTACCGGTACAATAATCCAGACCAGCCACCCACCACTCGTCGTTCAAGAACTTTTTGGTAGGATATCCCGTTGGTGATGTACCTTCGGTATAATTTGTCCCCATGGCGCTCATGATACGAAGACTGTCGGCAACTGTTTGATACAAACGCGGGTCACGGTCTTGAAATGACTTCTGAATACTCGGGTCTTCCTTACCTTGATACAGCGGAGACTGACCTATCGGCAAACCGTCACTACAAAGATAAGTGTTGATTACATCTTGCGTCACACCACCCTGAGTCTGATCTTCCGGACCATTGTAGGACATCAAAGCATTACACTGCAAACCGCTTGTATATTCACGATACCAGATGACTTCCGGATTGTTAGCCAAATCGTCCGTAGTAAACAAAGCATTATAGGTATTGCCTATTGAATAGATACCAGAGTTCATCACTACCTCTGCACCATTAATGGCTCCTTGCAGCAAGTTCTTAATATCACCATCCGCCACCTTCTCTGAAGTAGGACCTACAGTAGTACCGTGATACTTCAGCCATGTGGCATGATACAGCATTTCGCGTGACATATACGCACCAACCACATATTTGTTGACTTGGCGCTTCGTATCATCCGTACGTACATTATCCAATGCATATTGAAAATCCTCTTGTATCTTCTGCGCTACATACAAATAAGAATCACGGTCTTTATAAAGAGCCGGGTCTGCCGGGTCTGTCACCTTATCGTAGTAAGGAACACCGCCATAATACTTTGCCAGCGTACTATAGGCCATTGCACGGAAATAGCGTGCAATACCTTCCCAGTGTCTCTTGGCTTCGTCCGAAATATTCATTCCGGGAATCTTCTCAAGCATGACATTGGCTTTATAAATAACACTATAATTGCCCGACCAAGTTCCTGTCTGGCTATTCCAGTCCGTAGTGGCAGAAGTGGAGAAATAAATATATCCTGAACCGTTTGTATTTGCATTATTCAGATTGATAAAATCATCCGTATAGTCATCTCCAGAGAAATAACCGGCAAAAACAGTATAGTCGGTACCATATCCTGTAAAGTAGGAAGAATAGAAGTCTTGCGCATAAGTACGCAAAGAAGTTTCAGTCTGCCAATAAGTGTCATTGGTCTGCTTGTCCTGCGGGTCTTTATTCAAAAAATCGTCGCAACCGCAGAGCGAGCCCATTGCCAACGCACAAACGATGTATAATAAATTTTTCTTTTTCATAACTGCAATTACTATTAGATTATAAACTAAGCTGAATACCGAACGACACTGTCTTCTGGTATGGATAGCTACGGCCAAAGTTACGCTGGTCACTCTTACCACTGGCCGTACGTATTCCTATTTCCGGATCGATAGCAGGTTTCACACCGTCGATGGTGAAAAGGTTTTCACCAGTGAAATAAACACGCAAACCTTGCACTTTGAATTTACTCAACCAAACCTTAGGAAGAGAATATCCTACAGTAAACGTCTTCAGACGCAGATAAGCCATATTCAGCAAATAGCGGTCATTCACGCTATAGTTACCCGAAGCAGACTGCTTGTAATCCATCGGACGGGGATAGAAAGCATCTGTGTTTTCGGGAGTCCAATAATCCTCAGCACCTTTGTAGAAGGGTTCACCGGTAGTAAAGCCTGGTAATACCTGGTTACCTGCCGCCCAAAGTTTTCTTTTGGCTACCCCCTGGAAGAACATGCTTATATCAAAGCCTTTCCAAGCAGCATCCAGATTCAAACCAAACTGTAAACGCGGCAGGGCGTTACCTATAACACTAAGGTCACCCTTGTCATTTGTATTGGTCTGTTTTACGATTTCACCGTTGTTGTCGAGGTCTTTATAAAGCACATCACCGGGAGCAAATTGATAACCGGCAGGGAATACTTTAGTCTGGTCGGGCAAACCGGCTTTCAAAGAACCGTCAGCATTAAAGTCATCTTCCGTCAAGAAACGGTCGAACTGCAAGCCCCAGATATCTCCCAAAACCATACCTTCTTTATAAGCACTCTTATCCCACCAGCCGGTAGCTCCATAAGAAGGAATCTTTGTATTATACGTCCACTTGGTTACTTCAGTCTTGTCATCGGCAACAGAAGCCGTCACGCCAAAGTGCAGACCATTCTTGAAGGTATGGCGATAGTCAATGGCAAGTTCCCATCCTTTGGTCTGGATAGTACCCATATTTTCATATGGAGCGTCAGCACCCAATGTGGCAGGTAGGTTGGCAGTAGTCAAAATATCACTGGTAGTACGGTTATACCAATCAAACGTTACTCCCAAAGCGTCATTGAAGAAACGGGCATCCAAGCCAAGGTCAAGTGTAGTAACCTTCTCCCAAGTAAGGGTTGAAGACACAATAGTCGGTTTTTGTGTTGACTGTACTTTCTTTCCATCGATAATCCAACTGTCTACAGAAGTGGACAGAGTGGAGATATAACGGTCGGTACCTACATCCTGGTTACCAATCATACCCCAAGAGCCGCGAATCTTCAACGTACTCAGATAAGGCTTCAGTGACTGCATGAACGGTTCTTCAGAAATACGGTAACCGGCAGACATGGATGGGAAGAAACCGAAACGATTCCCAGAGGGGAAACGGGAGGAACCGTCATAACGGCCGTTCAGTTCCAACATATATCGGTCTTTATAAGAATAATTAAGACGTCCGAAGAAGCCTGCTACAGACCACCAAGTATGCGAGGAGCTTGTAGTCTGGTCACCTGTAGCCAGATTCAATTCCGGTTTTGCGGGGTCGAGCAGACCTTTGCGTTGCGCCCAGTAATATTCATATTCGCTCTTTTCAAGGCTGGAACCTGCCATTGCCTTAAAATCATGATCTCCCCAGCGTTTGGCATAAGTTGCCACGAAATTGGCTGTCAGATTCTCCGTGCGTCCGGTTTCCTGATATACATAATCATAAGTAGCAGCAGATAGATAACTGCCATAAGAATCACGTAATGCCTCAACAGACGGACGGGCAGTGAAGATTTCATAACCACTGGTCAAGCTCGGTGTACCATACTTCTTATAGCGATTTTCCACGCTGCTATAAGCAACATCTATATCCAGTGTTAAATCTTTGATAGGCTTGATAGTTGCACCACCTGTCAAACGCAGATACTCACGTTCTTTTGTGGTAATAGGAGCACTTTTCTGTTCGGTCAAGGCGTTACGGAACTCCTTGCCTTCAAAAGTACCGTAAGGCATCATCGGCTGCCAACGATACAGATAGTACATCGGGTCGTAAAGATCAGTATTATAGTTGAATGGCTTGTCGTAGTCAGAACGGGTGAACATGACACCTGTACGGATAGACACATATTTGTTTAATTCAGAGTTCAAAGAGATATTGGCATTGTAACGCTTATAGTTGTCCGAATTGACTTTCATCATACCATCCTGGCTCAGATATCCCAAAGCGATATTGTAATTAGTCTTTCCGTTGCCACCGTTGATAGAAAGGCTATGGTTCTGCTGCGGAGCCCAGTCCTTGATGTATTCATCATACCAGTCCCAAGTACGGATAAAGAACATACCGCCATCGCGGAACTCAAAGTCACGACCCAATTCCATCTCACGACCAAACTGGTCACCATAGCCATATTTGTCCCAGTAATCCTTCATTTTCTGCACATGTGTAGCATCCACACGCATATTACCCACTACGTTATAAAATGCGGTAGACCCCTTAGTCTGATTGATTACACCTTGCAAGTTAATATCAGCCTGCTGCCATCCCGGAAGTTGTTCGGGTGTCTTGGTCGGCGTACGCCATGCAAAGTTATTGGTATATTTTACAGAGAGACGTTCATGTTTACTTCTTGATTTTGTGGTAATCAGCAATACGCCAAATGCACCACGGGCACCGTAAATAGAAGCAGAAGCGGCGTCTTTCAATACAGAAATACTTTCAATATCGTCCGGATTCACCATAGAAATATCCGTTACTTCCACATTATCTACCAGAATCAACGGTTTGGAGTCACCATTCGGAGAACCGATACTACCACGAATCTTGATAGTAGGCGCACCACCTATCTCACCGGAGTTAGTAGTAATGGTCAATCCCGGTACCGCCCCCTGCAAGGCACGGCCTATATCCGTGATAGGACGGCTATCAATTGTTTTGTTCACGTCCACGGAAGCCACCGCACCGGTCAGGTTCACCTTTTTCTGTGCACCATAGCCTACTACGACAACTTCATCCAACAATTCCGTATCATCTTTCAAAACAACCTTCATTACCGAAGTTGCCTTGACTTCTTGAGTAGTATATCCCACAAATGATACTTGCAGAATAGCACCGGGCTTTACATTTAATTTGGAAACTCCATCCAAATCCGTAATACCACCATTGGTCGTACCTTTCTCAATGACATTGGCGCCAATAATAGGTTCACCTTTTGTATCTACAACTGTAACAGTCACAGAGATAGATTGCATCTGTTCTTGTACTCCTTGCGAGTCGTCGGATGCTGTTTGGGCAGCCATCACGTTGCCACTGCCTAAAAACAGAGCACAGATTGCCACCGCCGTAAAGAACTTACCATTGGCAAGTCCTCGTTTTTTGCGATCTTCATTCATAAGTGATTGATGATTTTGTTAATTAAACCAGTTTTTCAAAATTAGGGTAAGGGAATCATATAGTTCGGAATTGTCAGACCATTTCCGAAGATTTCTTTAATTTCTCATAGGCATTTTCTTTATTTAAAGGTTCATAACTTTTATATTATCTCTCTTTTTTTCTATTTATCCTTAATTCCGCAACACTATTATAAAATATTTTTTTTAAGTACCT
>NZ_QTNE01000009.1:0-149350 GCF_003603495.1 Bacteroides sp. AM41-16
AACGTAAAGCTGCTTAGCCATTATCTCAAATTTTAACGAACTATTGTTTATAAGCTTACCAACCAAGCCGAGCAAGACCGACAGCACTATACCATAAGGTAGAACGATAAGCGGCATTAGCAGCTTGAGCAGCAGCAGAAGTGGCAGTGGAAGGTATATAATGGCTAACCCCATTTGCCCGCTTCATGGAGAACATACCAACAGACATCGAATAAATCATCGGCGTTTTTTTCCAACAGACAGAAGCTGCATCATATGCTTGCTTCCATTCATCCAAGGCAACTTCATCCACAACGAGTTTTTCCATCATTTCTACGAAATCATAATAGCCTACATAATAAGACGATCCTACTTTACGCTGATCATAATCAAAGACCGATGACCGAAGAACTTCTCTATCTGCTGTCACTCCCGACAAAGCATTTGCTGTAGCAGCAGCTAAGTTCTCAAGCTCAGAAGATTTCAGCACATCTATAGCAGTGCCCATTGTCCAATTGCTATTACTTCCTATTTTTCCAGTATAAATTTCATCATAAGCAGCAAAAGTCCCAATAGCCATTTCTACCGCTGCACCTTTCTGAAATATAAATGGAAACATTCTATCATAGGCAGCACCAGGACCAGGATTCTCAGCAGGGAAACCAATATAGTAATCGCAACAATCACGCAACTCATACGCGACTTCCACCGACTGCATAAAGCAAGCATCAAACATAATAAAATCAAAATGAGGAGCGTTCTGTAATACTAACTTCAAGTCCTCAATATTCATATAATGCCCTCCTCCAGTCTTATCATTTCCTATCCAGCGAGTAGAAGGCAATGGAGTAGGTATCCATCCTTCCCCATGCGACCAATAAATCAAACCATAACTTTCCGCTTTATATAAAGAATTCCCAAACACATCATTGAATACCTCTTGCGTCTCAGCGACTCCGCACGAATTTCTATCTTCGTATTCTTTGACTATTGTTTCAACAACAGTACCACCTTTATTTTCAATTTCAATCAAACGAGGAAATCCCGTATCTATATACACCAATAAATGCATATCAGATGTATTATCAATTGAAGCCATCCCAGCTTTCAATTCCTCCAAATCCCCATCCGTAAAGCTAGCCAATGGATTTATACTATTATCCGCTGCCATATATACCAGCACAGTACGTTTCCCATCAACCGGAGGATCAGGTATCGGGTCATCACCACGACACGCCGACATGAACAAGGGGAAAACGAAGAAAAAAAGAAGATATAGTTTTGTTTTCATACTTGAAATCTTATTCCTGCGGTTTTGCAAATGTGAAAGCCTCAGGCTTCACCACCTGCAAAACCATATGCTTACTCTTTTTATACTTGCCTTTTACCTTTACAGCCTCTTTTTCCAACTTTTTCTTGTTTTCAGCGAAATAAATCATGCAAGTATAATCAGGTTTCTTCAGATTGTACTCCAGATAGTTCTTAAGCTGGTAAGTGTATAAATCACGTTTGGGCAAGAATCCATTCTTATCCAGCTCTACGCTGTCCAATACCTGGATGTCTGTATAATATACGATGGAGTCATTGAAAGAAGCCGCCACCCCAAAAGCATATACAGCCTTTTCCTTATCTTTCATTGTAAAAGCCGAACACAACGCAAAAACCAAAGCTACGGCACAAAGTATACGAACGTATTTCATTGAGTTATGAGTTATAAGTTATGAATTATCAATGGGGCAAAGATATAAAAAAAACCGCACGCCTACTAAAGACGTACGGTTTTTAATTCCTTCTATTTGTCGGAAACTGATATTTCTTATTTATCCCAAATAAGATTTGAGCAATTTACTACGATTACTTTGTCTTAATCTTCTGATTGCTTTTTCCTTAATCTGACGCACACGCTCACGGGTCAAGCCGAATTTGTCGCCGATTTCCTCTAATGTCATTTCCTGCTGTCCGATACCGAAAAACATCTGTATGATTTCTTTTTCCCTATCGGTTAACGTAGAAAGAGCTCTATCAATTTCCCTCGCAAGAGACTCGTTCACCAAAGAGCGGTCAGCCATAGGGGAGTCATCGTTGACCAGTACATCGAGCAAGCTGTTGTCCTCTCCTTCTACAAAAGGTGCGTCCACCGAAATGTGACGACCGGACACCTTCAGCGTATCAGAGATTTTGTCAACAGGGATTTCCAGTTCATCGGCAAGCTCTTCAGGAGACGGACGACGTTCGTTTTCCTGCTCGAACTTGGAGAAGGCCTTGCTGATTTTATTCAGCGAACCTACCTGGTTCAACGGAAGACGTACAATACGCGACTGCTCTGCCAAAGCCTGCAGAATGGACTGACGTATCCACCATACTGCATAACTGATGAACTTGAAACCACGTGTTTCATCGAACTTTTCGGCAGCCTTGATCAGTCCTAAATTACCCTCGTTAATCAAGTCGGGCAAACTCAAACCTTGGTTTTGGTACTGCTTGGCCACAGATACAACGAAACGCAGATTGGCACGTGTCAATTTCTCCAGTGCAACACGGTCACCCTTGCGGATGCGCTGAGCGAGCTCCACTTCCTCTTCAACAGTAATGAGGTCTTCGCGACCGATTTCCTGCAAATACTTGTCAAGAGAAGCGCTCTCTCTGTTAGTGATACTTTTTGTAATTTTAAGTTGTCTCATTCTTATAATACAGATTTGGGTTGCAAAGGTACGACAAATTATTTTGTTACAATAATTTCATCCCAACTTTTTCACCTTATTTATATCTTATCCTATATAACAAAAAGGATGCCGGTATGTATTGTACCGACACCCCCTTTTTCGCTATTGTTAGCTAATATTACAATCTTCTTACCTAACTATCCCTATTTTTTATTCTTGAGTCAAATCAACGGCATACATTGCACGTTTTCCTGACGGGAACATACCGGTGATGAACAAACCTTGCTCAGGAGACTTTCTTGCCTCTTTCATCGCCTTTTCCAAATCGTCTACCGTCTTCATCGGCACTCCGTTGGCTTTCAGAATGATGAAGCCCTTGCGGATACCTGCATCGGCCATCTTGCCATTGGTAACCCCGGTAACTTCCAGACCGTAACCCAGGTTCAACTGCTTCTTCAGCTCGGAAGATACGGGCTTGAAGGCTGCACCCAAGATTTCCATTCCGGCATCCTTCACTACCTTCGTAGTGCCTTGCTCATTCTTCAGCGTGATTTCGAATTCCTTTTCCTTCTTGTCACGAACCACTGTTACCTTCACTTTGTCGCCCGGACGGTGTTTTGCCAGCATTTCCTGCAAATCCGAGAACTTGTGAATCTTCTTGCCGTTCAATGCTATGATTACATCATTTTCCTTCAAGATGCCGGCAGCGGAACCACCTTCAACAACTTCGGCCACATAGATACCCTCTTTCACACCAAGTTCGTCGGCCTTCTTCTTCAGTTCTTCGGTCCAGCGTTCGTCCATCTGCAGGTCTGTGCTCAAATCACTACCCTTGATGCCAAGGAGCGCGCGCTGCACGGTACCAAACTGTTTCAAGTCGGCTACCACCTTTGTCATAATGCTGGTAGGGATGGCAAAACCATAGCCGGAATAAGCACCCGTGGGTGAGTAAAGCATGGCATTGATACCAACCAGCTCGCCTTTGGCATTCACCAACGCACCACCACTATTACCTTGGTTGATGGCAGCATCCGTCTGAATGAAAGACTGGATGTTTGCAGCTTGTCCATTGGAGGCAGAAGAGCCAATGGAACGGGCTTTTGCACTGACGATACCAGCTGTTACGGTAGAGTTCAGGTTGAACGGATTACCTACTGCCAATACCCATTCTCCCACCTTCAACTGGTCGGAGTCACCAACCGGAATTGTCGGAAAGTCATCCCCTTCAATCTTAATCAATGCCAAGTCCGTGCTGGGGTCAGTACCGATGATGCGTCCTTTCAGCTCACGGTCGTCATTCAGTTTCACAGTGATTTCATCAGCACCTTCCACCACGTGATTGTTCGTCACAATATATCCGTCTTTGGAGATGATGACACCCGAACCGAAACCTACACGCGGCTGGGTCTGTATCTGGCGCTGGCGTCCACGACCGTCTCCAAAGAAGAAGTCAAAAATATCCGGCTGTTCTTGTACCGTCTGGGTCTTACTCAACTGAGTGGCACGTATATGCACTACAGCATGGAGCGAACTCTCCGCTGCTTGTGTCAAATCCACTGGCTGGGCATCCGTTGCATGGAAAGCCGCCGGTAGCAGATTATTGGGGTTCTGTTGGAACAACTCGCTGAATGCGGCAGGCTTTTCCTTATTCAGCATCTTATAAGTGGTCAATCCAGCCACTCCAGAGCTCAGGAGCACGATAGCCGCAACTCCAAGGATGTTTTTTGTTGTCTGTTTCATACTATTCTTCCTATTCTTTAAATTGTTAATATTCAAGTTTCGTTTAACATTACGACGTTAAAATAACGACAAAAAACGTTCAGTTATTCCGCTTGTCACTCTTTTTTGTTCTCTTTTAACAGAGGATATTTAGGGCTTAACAGCGGTTAACGGCAAAGACTGACAAATTAGCATTTATGTACGATTGCTGACTGTTAAAGAACTGACAGATAGGGTATAAAAAGACGCATCACCCGTTGCGGCCGAAACGGATGATGCATTTGGGGTAAACAGATGATGCGTTTATACCAAACAGATGATGTGTTCGGGCTGAACGCATCATCTGTTTTTAGAGGGCAGATAGCACCTTAATAATTCAAGTAATCAATGTCCATGTGGTAGCCCCACTGCGGGAAGTAGAGGTTACCTCCCTCCCACTCCACCTCGCCACGCTGGAAGTCGACGGTCTCGCTGCGGGGATACTGCTTTTCGGGCTGTAGCGGCATGCCGTAATCAGTGTTCACAATCATGCGCCAAGAGTCTATACCACCCAGGAAGAAATATTCTTCGTCGGCATTGCGGGCAAAGGCAGGAATGCCGAATGACTGGTCGACAGGCACCCAACCCACACCCTCGAAGTAGACTTCTGCCCAATCGTGCAGATTCCATGCACGGGGATGCATCATGAAGCCGCTCTGGAAATGTGCGGGAATACCACTGATGCGGCAAAGCGTAATGAACAGCAGGCTGACTTGGCCACAGTCTCCGTGACGGTTGTCCAACACATATTCCGGGATATTCTCAATGGTGGAATATTCGCGTGCAGAAGCCCACGGGAAGTTGTCATTCACCCAACGGAAGATACGTTTGGCTTTCAGGTAGGGGTTGGTTTCACCGGCTGTCAATTTGGCAGCAAGTTCGCGCAAGCGCGGGGAAAAGACGATATGCTTCTCACGCTCGGCAGTATATTCCTTATAAAGGGCGGTCGTCGTATCATAGGGCTGCACATCTTCCGGCTTCAGATTATGCCATTCGCCGTTGGCGGTAAACTCAAAGGTTTCGGAGAATACGGTCGGTTCGCCTTCGACAGCACGTTTCTCCATGTACAATGTACTGTGACGGCACTCGGGCGACGAAAAGGTGTATTGCGGTTCGCTGGCCGAAATGAACTTGACATCCTGCTGCCGGGCCTGGTCCTGACGGGGATAGGGTAACCAGCAACGGATGATTTTCCCGGCAGGCACGGCATTGGTATCTACGGTCAACGTGTAGGTGACGCGCATGCGCTTCGGCGCAACAATGGCCTTGCCCTCTTTCTTCACAGCAGAAATGATTTCGGGCAGGTTCTCCATATTCACTTTCTCGCTGCCACTCGGCGAAGTGCCTTCCTTGGCTATCTTGATGTCATAGCAAGTGGAGTCCACACGAAACAGATTAGGTCCGGCATTGCGGAAATAGCGTTTCTCTCCATCCAGCATCATGCACTCCAAAGCTTTGGAGGCTTCCCACTGGCGCATCTGCTCATCGGTCACGTCGGGAATATACTTGCGGATATAGTCCTTCACCTGGGATTCCGTCATACAGAAATCCGTAAGCAGACGTTGGTACAGGTCGTCCTCCCAATTATAGGGCTTGCTCTCGGGCTTCGTGCTGCATGCAGAAGCCATCACAAACAGAGCGACGGTATACAATAGCTTTCTCATAACTTCACCACTCCAATACCCGGCAAATCGGGCAACGTTATCTTACCTTTCACAACCTCCATACCCTTGAAACGGTCGTTCGCAATCAGCAGACTACCGTCCAAGTCGGCAAAGTCCACTGCCGGAGAGAATTGGGAGGCAGCGGTAATGGCACAAGAGGTCTCGGTCATACATCCTACCATCACTTTCATGTCCAATGCACGTGCCAAAGTCACCATCTTCCAGGCTTCGCGCATGCCGGTACACTTCATCAGCTTGATGTTGATGCCCGTAAAGGCACCCTTCAAGCCTGCCACATCCTTCAGACGCTGAATGGACTCATCGGCAAATATGGGCAACGGGCTTTGCTGGGTGACCCATGCAATATCGTCCAGTTGTTCCTTGGGCATCGGTTGCTCTATCATGACAATTCCTTTTTCGTGCAGCCAATGTATCATATCGAGCGCATGATGTTTGTCCTTCCAACCCTGGTTGGCATCAATGGCAATCGGAAGGTCCGTCACCGAACGGATGGTCTCTATCATTTCCTTGTCGTTCTCCCGCCCCAGCTTCACTTTAAGGATATTGAACTGGTCGGCACACTCTTTCGTCTTTTCACGCACCACGTCGGCCGTATCAATACCGATGGTGAAAGTTGTAGAGGGAGTCTTTTCCTTGTCCAAACCCCATATCTTATACCAAGGGGCTTGCAACAGTTTGCCCACAAGGTCGTGCAAGGCGATGTCCACAGCAGTTTTAGCAGCGGAATCCCCTGCCGAGAGGCTGTCTATATAAGCCAGTATATCTTCCAGCTGAAAGGGGTCTGAGAATTGGCCGATAACATCCTGCACCTTCTTCAGAAAAGCCAGTACACTGTCCATCGTGCCTAATTCGTGTTGCAGGTACGGGGGCATGGAGGCTTCACCATAACCGATAATGCCATCATATTCTATCTCGACTTGAACGTCGGGAGTGGTAGTACGCGAGTAGGTGGCCACTGTAAAGACATGGCGCAATTTCAGTTCATAGGGGAAGAAACGCAGTTTCATTTTGGGGGTTACACCTGCCCTACTGTTCACGTTGAACAAGGAAGGAGCGTCATTTCCTCCGGCAAATACATGATTGATTGCCATGCCTGAGCCGAGTGCGGCAAAAGCGGCGGTTTTCAGGAAATCTCTTCTGTTTGACATAATTGTGTGTGTATTAAATGTGCCAATATGCTAATGGGCTAATGTGCCAATGGGCTGCGCTATGTATATGCTACGTTATGTTTGCACCGTCACGCCGCAGGTCATTGGCATATTGGCACATTAGCACATTATTACATTGAATAAAATGGATTCGTTTCCGTTGTATTGAGCGACGCCTCCTTATTTATATAAGGTAACACGCGCGTAGCGAACAACAGTCTACCGAGGTTGTATTCATCGAACAGCTCGTCGTCGAGGCTGAAGCTATTGACGCGCACATCGCCTTGCGAATGGATGAAACGCTTGTTGCCGATATACATGCCGACATGTACCACACGTTCCTTGCGTTCCGGCGTCGCCTTGCGCCCGAAGAAAATCAAATCGCCCGGCTGGAGGTTACTGAAATCAGGAGTGATATCGATATGCTCGCCCACGTATGCCTGCTGGGAAGCATCCCGCGGAATGATGATGTCGTGCATGAAAAGAACGGTGCGCATGAAGCCGCTACAATCCACCCCTTTGGAGGAAGTGCCAGCCCAAAGATAAGGGATGCCCATCATGCTATGCGCCGTGGCTATAATGCTGGCGGCATCCTGCTTCAAGGTGGCACGCCATTTCTTCTCAGGCATGGAGATGGATTTGGAGATATATCCCTGACGGCCGTCGGGATAAGCCACCTTATAAAAGGCACCTTTTGTCCCCTCCCACTTCAGGCGGTTTCCTGCAGCAACATCAGAGACGGTCTGCGATGCCTGGCTGGGCTGTGAGTAGACAAAGCCATAATGCGAAGTCACCACTATTTTCTCTGCATTGTTCCAAGCGGTCAGCTCTTCCCGCGTGACGGGATGTATGCCTACTCGGTGTACCCATGCAATGTAGTTGTCCGGTGTCTGGATACGGTACCAGCCGTCGCGCTGCAACACCCGCACCGGCATACCCATCAAGCCTTGCGTCATCATTTCTGAAGAGAAATCCGGGGCTACCCGAAGATTGCACACAGACACATTGACAATGCCATACGTCTTGCCTTCAAGTCCGGCCTCATCCGGAAGCACTTGCAGACAATCCATCACCGCATATCCTTTCTTTGCCAAACCATCCAGCAAAGCCGTCTTTGCCTCTGCCGAAGTGGTGACACCACGCAACATCACATTCTTTCCGGAGAAAGAGTAATCCACATCGAACAAAGCCACGCGCTTGTCCGGTGCAAACTTTTGTTTCAAACTGTCAGCGAGTTGCGCCACTTCTGCAGGTATTGTACGGTCACCCACTTCCGAAGCGACAGCAAAAAGCGGGATTAACAGAAATAAAGAAAAAAGAGAGGATAACTTTTTCATTGGCCAAAAGGATTTGGGGGTTATTACTAATAGCAAAGCTACGAATTTATTCCGAAATAGATACATGTTTTTAAGATAATTAAGGGTAAAGAATGAAGAATGAAGGATTCATCCGTACTGCATCCGCACACTGCACAACAAATTCTTCATCCTTCATTCTTCATTCTTCATTAATATTCCGTATCTTTGTACCCTATAAAGCAGTTGGTCGGTCTGTCGCTTGCGCCTCGTGCGTATGAGGAAAGTCCGGGCAACACAGAGCGTCCCACTTCCTAACAGAAAGCTGTCCGTGAGGGTAGAGTAACGTAGAAGAAAATAACCGCCGTCGCCCTTGGGCTACGGTAAGGGTGAGAAGGTGGGGTAAGAGCCTACCAGTCTTGTGGCGACACAAGGGCTGTGCGTCTTGGGAGTTGTAAGGTCATGTAAACCGACGTTATGAGAGTTGCTCGCTCCATGTCGGAGGGTAGACCGCTAAAGCTTGTATGGTGACATGCGGCTCAGATAAATGACAGACACTTCTTTAATGGAGAATGGATAATGAAGAATGGATAATTCCTAATTAGGCTTTTTCAGAAACAGAAGAACAGAACCCGGCTTACAGACTGACTGCTTTTTTATTGACAATGGATAATCGAGATAATAGCATGAACAAGCGTATTGCTGCCCTTTGGAAATTCCTCACCTACGACATCTGGCGTATTACGGAAGATGAAGTCACGCGAACGACCTTTTCCGTATACAATATCATCAAGACGATTTATCTTTGCATCAACCGCTTCACCAAAGACCGGATAGTAAACAAAGCCTCGGCGCTGACTTACAGTACGCTGCTTGCCATCGTGCCTATTCTTGCCATTTTGTTTGCCATAGCCCGCGGTTTCGGATTCGATAATCTGATGGAAAGCCAGATTGTCAACGGTTTCAGCGGTCCTACGGAAACCACGGAAGTCATCCTGCAATTCGTGAATTCGTATTTGTCTCAGACCAAGAGTGGAATATTCATCGGAGTGGGTCTGATTATGTTGCTGTGGACAGTCCTGAATCTAATCAACAATATGGAAATCACCTTCAACCGCATCTGGCAGGTGAAAAAGGCGCGCAGCATGTACCGCAAAATAACGGATTACTTCTCTATGCTTCTGCTGATGCCCATTCTGCTGGTGGTGTCCGGTGGTCTTTCCATCTTCATGAGTACGATGGTGAAGAACCTCGAAGACTTTACCCTGCTGGCTCCCGTCGGCAAGTTTATGGTGCGCCTCATCCCCTTCGTGCTGACCTGGTTCATGTTTACAGCACTGTACGTCTTTATGCCGAATACAAAGGTCAAGCTGAAACACGCACTCATATCCGGTATTCTGGCAGGTACGGCACACCAGGCATTCCAATTCCTTTACATCAGCAGCCAGTTGTGGGTTTCCCGTTACAATGCCATCTATGGTAGTTTTGCCGCCCTTCCGATGTTTCTGCTATGGTTGCAGGTATCCTGGACCATCTGCCTATTCGGTGCCGAACTGACCTACGCCGGACAGAATATCCGGAACTTCAGCTTCGACAAGGATGCGCGCAATATCAGCCGGCGCTACCGCGATTTTATCTCCATCCTGATAATGTCTCTCATAGCCAAGCGCTTTGAACAAGACGTCCAGCCCTATACAGCCGAAGAGATATCCGAAGAGTGCCAGATTCCCATCCGGCTGACACACGAAACCCTTTATGAATTGCAGGAAATCAACCTCCTACATGAAGTGGTGACCGATGAAAAGAGTGAAGACATCGCTTACCAGCCTTCCATGGATATCAACAAAATGAATGTGGCCCTCCTACTGGACAAACTGGACACGCACGGCTCAGAAGATTTCAAAATTGATAAGGAAAATGAATTCAACAACCAATGGGGAGCATTGCTGAAGGCACGGGAGGAATACTACAAGAATGCAAGCAAGGTGCTGCTGAAGGATTTGTAAGCACGCGGAAGTCTTTCCGGAAACTCCGTATCTGCTTTCTTTTTGATTATTTTTTAGACGCGGATGACGCGGATGGGAATATTAAAAAAATCCGCGTCATCTGCGTCATCTGTGTCTAAAAAGTAAATCACCGATATTTCTCAGGCTCCACGGCACGAGTCATATCATAGGCACGGTCACTCTGACGGGATGCCACTAATTGCAGGAAATCGTCCATAGTGCCGTTACCTTATTTATATTGTATCATGCGGCTGATGTACTTACCAATGATATCGAACTCCAGATTCACCACACTGCCCACTTTGAAAGCATGGAAATTGGTATGCTCAAAGGTGTAAGGAATAATGGCCACCTGGAAAGTATCGTCGGTGGGATTGCACACGGTCAGGCTGACACCATTGACAGTTACCGAGCCTTTGTCTACCGTGATGTAGCCGCGCTTTGCCATCTCCTTGTCAAAAGCATACCGGAAAGTAAAGTAATAGCTTCCTTCCGCATCCTTTATATCGATGCAAGTGGCAGTCTGGTCCACATGTCCTTGAACGATATGGCCATCCAGCCGGCCGTTCATCATCATACTACGCTCCACATTCACTTCATCTCCCACCTGCAACAAGCCAAGATTGGAACGGTCCAGCGTTTCCTTCATGGCCGTCACGGTATAGGTATCATCTGTCAGACTGACTACTGTAAGGCAAACACCGTTGTGAGACACACTTTGGTCTATTTTTAATTCACTGACGAATGAACACTTGAAAGTAAAATGTACATTCTCCTGGTCTTTGACCATCGCCACCAATGTGGCACATTCTTCTACTATTCCGGAAAACATGGTTCTATATACTTTTAGGTTATACACGATTTATTATTAATATGCGCAAAGATACAAAAAGCCCTTCGTATAGGTACAAAAAAAAGGAAGCTTTTCACAAAGCCTCCTTTTTCAGTTTTCAATAGGTATTAGTTTTTTTTTAAGGTAAAAAGATTGTTTTCAGGATAACGATGCAAATATAGGCGCTTTTCGTGATACTAACCAAATTAAAAAACATGTCTTATAACATCTTTTTGAGAAATCATTTAAGTTTATTATCATTTCAAAGCATTTTTCTACACCTGCAATCGTTTTCAATGGACAAATATAAGGCTATTTTCCATGAAACACTGAAATTATCCTAAAATTTTGTTTATTTCTTATCATTTAAGTAGTGTTCGTCTGTCCGCCCGCTATGTTTTAACACTTTTGCGTCGATAAAGAACACTATTTCTTCGGCAATATTCGTGATGTGGTCGCCGGAACGCTCCAACTTGCGGAACACGCTCACCAGGTTCAGACAAGAGAGTGCACTCTCCGGATGCCGGCTGATGTAGTCGGCAAGAATGGCAGTGGCCTCAGCATTGATTTCATCCAGCATATTGTCCTTGGCAAACACGGCGGTAGCCAGTTCCTGGCTCTCCTCCTGAAGCGCCTGTTTTGCCTGTTCGAGCATGGAGAGTACCTGGGCTATCATCTCTTCGAGACGGAGTTGCTTGACCAGCTCAGTATCCAAAGCAGGTTCATGGCAGTTGAGGGCAAAGCGGGCAATGCCCTCTGCAAAGTCGCCCAGACGCTCCAGGTTCGTATTGATTTTGAGCATGGCAAGCACAAAGCGCAGGTCGATGGCAACGGGGTTGTAAAGGGCAATGATGTCTTCCACGTCGCTGTCTATTTTCAGTTCGAAAGCATTGACACGACGTTCGCGCACCAATACCTGCTGGGCCAGTTCCCGGTCCAGCGTAAGCACGGCATCACCTGCACGGTCGAGCTGATTATATACCAGGGTCCACATTTCGTCTATTTCCTTTTTCAGCAAGACGAGTTCAGATTCGATAAACTTCACCATAATGTTTCTATTTTAAGATTACTTTTGTACAACTTATTTTGGCCTGTATGGAACAATCCGCTACCCGAAGCGTCCCGTGATGTAGTTCTGCGTCTCCACCTTATCGGGATTCGTAAATATCTTCCGGGTATCTCCAAACTCCACCATCTGCCCCATATAGAAGAAAGCCGTATTATCACTGACACGCGCTGCCTGTTGCATGTTGTGGGTAACGATGACGATAGTGTACTGCTTCTTCAACTCGTGGATAAGCTCTTCCACCTTGGCAGTGGAGATGGGGTCGAGGGCGGATGCCGGCTCATCCATCAGCAGGACTGAAGGAGACACCGCCATGGCACGGGCTATGCAGAGACGTTGCAGCTGACCGCCGGAGAGGGCGTAGGCGGAGACTTTCAGCTTGTCCTTCACCTCGTCCCAAAGGGCGGCGCCTTTCAGGGTTTCTTCCACCCGCTGACGGATGAAGGCGTTATCGGTGATGCCATTCACACGGAGTCCGTAGGCAACGTTCTCGAAGATGCTTTTTGGGAAAGGATTGGGCCGCTGGAACACCATGCCCACGTTCTTGCGGAGTTCGTCCACTTGCACTCCTTTTCCATAGATGTCTTGTCCGTCAATGCGTATCTCGCCGGTCAGACGGGTGTCGGGAATCAAATCGTTCATGCGGTTCAGCAGGCGCAGGAAGGTAGACTTTCCACAGCCCGAGGGACCGATGAAGGCTATCACAGACTTCTCCTCAATGTCCATGCTGATGCCTTTCAGGGCATGGAAATCGCCATACCAGAAGTTCACGTCACGGGTTTCTATCTTGTTCTTCATACCTATTGTATATGTTTTCAATTCGTCTTAATCTTCTTCTCAAAGTATTTCCGCAGGGCGTTTGCCAGCAGGTTCACCAGGAGGATAATGAGTATCAGCACTAGTGCCGTGCCGTAGGCAATGGGAAGCTGCGCTTCCATATCGGTGCCGCTGGTAGAGATGACGTAGAGGTGATAAGGAAGCGCCATGCACTGGTCGAAGATACTTGTAGGCAGCTGTGGCAGGAAGTAGGCGGCACAGGTGAAAAGGATGGGTGCCGTCTCGCCCGAAACACGCCCCAGCGCCAGAATCAGTCCGGTAATGATATTGGGCATCCCCATCGGCAGGATGACATGCCAGATGGTCTGAAGCTTGGTAGCTCCCAACGCGCGGCTTCCCTCGCGCATGCTGTCGGGGATGGCTTTCAGCGCTTCTTCCGTGGTGCGGATAACCAAAGGCAGACTTAGCAGACCCAGCGTCAACGAACCTGCCAGGATGCTGTCTCCAAAATCCATATAGTTGACAAACAGCGCCATGCCAAACAGACCGAACACGATGGAAGGGATGCCGCTCAGATTATTCGTCATCATCCGTATGAAGCGTACCACCCAGCCTTTCGGCACATACTCATTCATATAAATACCGCTCATCACTCCCACCGGAAAAGCAAATAAAGCACTGCCCGCCATCAAGCAGAACGTACCTACAATGGCAGGAAGGATTCCGCCGGCAGTCATACCGTTGGTAGGAGCCGTAGTGAGGAACTCCCAATCGATGACTCCTATACCTTTATATATAATGAAGCCGAGGATTGCAAAAAGAATCCCCACCACACTTAGGCTCAACAGACGGAACAAGCCGAATGCCACGTTTTGCGAAAGATGCTTTCTATTGACCATATCTACCTTCTTTTATTTTCGTCTTGGCGAAACTGCTTCCACCGTGAAGTTTATCAATAAACTGATGAAGAACAGCACGACACCCAGCAGGAACAATGCTTCGTAGTGAGCTCCGCCGGCAGGCGCTTCGCCTAGTTCGGCGGCAATCGTTGCCGGAATGGTGCGCAGCGGTTCCAGGATGGTATGGGGAATGACGGCGGCGTTGCCCGTCACCATCAGCACAGCCATCGTCTCGCCCACCGCACGGCCGATGCCCAACACCACTCCGGAGGTGATGCCCGAAATGGAGTAAGGAATCACCACCTTATATATAGTCTGCCATTGCGACGCTCCCAGCGCCAGACTGGCTTCGCGCATGGCACGGGGGCAATTTCTCATCGCATCTTCCGTCACCGTAATGATGGTGGGCAACGCCATAATGGCAAGCACAATGCTGCCCGCCAGCCCGCTCTCGCCTACCGGCAAGTTGAACACCTGCTGCAAAAACGGCACAATGACAATCAAGCCGAAAAAGCCGTAGACCACCGACGGTATGCCACTCAGCAACTCAATGATGGGCTTCAGCAGATTCCTTACCCGGGAATTGGCTACCTCCGACATATAGATTGCCACCGACAGACCAAACGGCAATGCAAAGAGGATGGCAAACAGACTGACCCACAGCGTCCCCGTAATGAGCGGCAAAAAGCCGAACTGCGCAGCAGGTGTTGCCGTGGGAAACCATTCGGCACCAGCAAAGACGTCCTTCACCGAAATGGTGTTGTCTTTCAGCAGATGCACCGAGTCTGGACGGACAATGAACTGCTGCGGTACAAAGGCTATAATGCCAGGCGTACGCTCCACCAGCTCCGTAATGCAGGCACCTGCATTTTCGTAGGAAGCACCCAACTGCTCTTCCGTATAATACAGTGTGATGTCCTCCAAACGGAAAAGGCGGATAGGAAGGTCCTCCCCTCCCACTTCGTTCCAGTTTGTCAGCTCTTCATCAAAGACATCCTTTATCTGTGCCGGAGTCAGTTCGCCCACCCGATTCTCCTTATTCAAAGCCAATACATACCCTTCTTCTATCACCTTGCTGCTGAACAAGCCTAGCGCTTCGGAAAAGAGGAACACGACGATAAGTACGATGGTAAGACTCGTCACAAAGCCGCTACAAGCCAGTATACCTTCTACAATCTTCTCAAAAATCTTTTTCATGTTGCCTATTGATTTCTGTATGCAAAGGAACGGACCGGATGTTAAGGTAGTGTGACTAACGTTTGAAAGAAATGTTTCAAAGGTGTTACAAAACTATTACAACGACTCAAAGCACATTCCATGTAACACATTTGTAATATCCATTACCTTAATTTGCATCATGTGTTTACCCTATTTGCACCATGTGTTTTATGAAGACAAGAAAATTACTCCTACTCCTCGCCCTAGCAGCTGCCACCACTGGCATGCAGGCGCAACGCATCAAAGGCAGCGACACCGTGCTCCCCATAGCGCAGCAGACCGCCGAACGCTTTATGACCCTGAACCCCTCTGCCCGTGTCACCGTGACCGGCGGCGGAACCGGTGTCGGTATTTCAGCCCTGCTGGACCAGACCACGGACATCGCCATGGCTTCCCGCGCCATCAAGTTCAGCGAAAAGATGAAGGCCAAAGCCGCCGGAGAAGACTTGGCAGAAGTTCCCATCGCCTACGATGCCCTTGCCGTAGTGGTCCACCCCTCCAACCCAGTGAAACAACTGACCCGCCAACAACTGGAAGATATCTTCCGGGGCAAAGTCACCAACTGGCAGCAAGTGGGCGGAGACGACCGCAAAATCGTAGTCTACTCCCGCGAGACTTCCTCCGGTACCTACGAGTTCTTCAAGGAAAGCGTACTGAAAAACAAGAACTACATGAGCAGCAGTCTCTCCATGCCTGCCACGGGAGCCATTATCCAATCCGTCAGCCAAACTCGCGGAGCCATCGGATATGTGGGTCTAGCCTATGTATCACCGCGTATCAAGACACTCGCCGTTTCATACGACGGGCAGCATTATGCCGCTCCCACGCTGGAGAATGCCATCAATAAGACTTATCCGATAGTACGCCCGCTATACTATTATTATAACCGAAAAAACGCCTCGGTCGTAGCCCCTCTGCTCGATTTCATCTTGTCTGCCGCAGGACAGAAAATCATCAAAGAGAGCGGATATATCCCGGTACATAAAGAATAAATCTTCATTCTTCATTCTTCATTCTTCATTTTTTTACCCTATCTTTGTCCCCACGATACGAAAATAGTAACATTATGGCAGAAATAAAGAGCGAAGAAACAAGCGAAAAAAAGAGCTTGAACTTCATTGAGCAAATAGTAGAAAACGATTTGAAAGAGGGTAAAAACGGGGGAAAAGTACAGACACGCTTCCCGCCCGAACCAAACGGTTACCTCCACATCGGACACGCCAAGGCCATCTGCCTTGATTTCGGTATTGCCGCCGCACACGGCGGTGTCTGCAACCTGCGTTTCGATGACACCAATCCCACCAAAGAAGATGTGGAATATGTAGAAGCCATCAAGGAAGACATCCAGTGGCTGGGCTACAAATGGGGTAACGAATATTACGCTTCCGACTATTTCCAGCAATTGTGGGACTTCGCTATCCGCCTCATCAAAGAGGGCAAGGCATACATCGACGAACAGACTTCCGAGCAGATTGCCGCCCAGAAAGGAACTCCCACCCAGCCCGGTGTGGAAAGTCCCTACCGCAACCGTCCTATCGAAGAAACACTGGACTTGTTCCAGAAAATGAACAGCGGCGAGATTGAGGAAGGTGCCATGGTGCTCCGCGCCAAGATAGACATGGCAAGCCCCAACATGCACTTCCGCGACCCTATCATCTACCGTGTAGTGAAGCATCCGCACCATCGCACGGGCACCACTTGGAAGGCTTATCCGATGTACGACTTCGCCCACGGGCAAAGCGACTTCTTCGAAGGCGTGACACACTCGCTCTGCACACTGGAGTTTGTGCCCCACCGTCCGCTCTACGACCTCTTCGTGGACTGGGTGAAGGAAGGCAAAGACCTCGACGATAACCGCCCCCATCAGTATGAGTTCAACAAACTGAACCTCAGCTATACGCTGATGAGCAAGCGCAACCTGCTGACTCTAGTCAAGGAAGGCTTGGTAAACGGTTGGGATGACCCCCGTATGCCGACTATCTGCGGTTTCCGCCGTAGGGGATACTCTCCGGAGTCCATTCATAAGTTCATCGACAAAATAGGATATACAACCTACGATGCGCTCAATGAATTCGCCCTGCTGGAAAGCGCCGTGCGCGAGGACTTGAACGACCGCGCCACCCGCGTATCTGCCGTACTGAATCCGGTGAAGCTTATCATCACTAACTATCCCGAAGGGCAAGTGGAAGAGATGGAAGCCGTCAACAACCCCGAGCATCCCGAAGAAGGCAACCACGTCATCGAATTCAGCCGCGAACTCTGGATGGAGCGCGACGACTTCATGGAAGATGCCCCAAAGAAATACTTCCGCATGACACCGGGACAAGAGGTACGTCTGAAGAACGCGTACATCGTGAAGTGTACCGGCTGCAAGAAGAACGACGCCGGTGAAATCACCGAAGTATATTGCGAATATGACCCTGATACCAAGAGCGGTCTGCCCGGAGCCAACCGTAAGGTGAAAGGCACCATCCATTGGGTAAGTTGTGCCCACTGCCTCGAAGCAGAAGTACGTCTCTACGACCGTCTGTGGAAAGTGGAGAACCCGCGCGATGAGCTTGCCGCCATCCGCGAAGCGAAGAACTGCGACGCACTGACAGCCATGAAAGAGATGATCAACCCCGACTCCCTGAATGTGCTGCCCTGCTGCTACATCGAGAAGTACGCTGCCGGCATGCAGCCCCTCTCCTACCTGCAGTTCCAACGTATCGGTTATTTTAATGTTGACAAAGATTCTACGCCAGAAAAAATGGTATTCAACCGTACTGTAGGTCTGAAAGACGTTTGGGGTAAAATCAATAAATAAGAATATGAGTAAAAAAAACCTGCTGTCCGGAAGAGACAAAGAACTGCAAGAAATGGCAGAACAATATGAAGCTGCCAAAGCAGAGAACAGAACCATCTATCTGGACGCAGACGACTTAGCCGACCTCGCAGACTGGTATGCCGTGCATCATAAATATGCCATGGCTACCGAGGTCGTAGAGTATGGCTTGGGAATACATCCGGATAATACGGCTCTGTTGGTGGAACAGGCATACTTGTTCCTCGACACCCAGCATAAAGAGCAAGCCAAAGATATATTGGAACGGATTGCCGAAGAATCTTCCGAAGTGAAAGTGCTGAAAGCCAACCTACTGTTGGGCGAAGGCAAAGAAGAAGAAGCAGAAGCGATACTCGACAGCATAGACGATAAGGACGACCTGGCCAATATCGTTGATGTATCCTATATGTACATCGACATGGGATTCCCGGAAAAAGCATTGACATGGCTGACGCGCGGACTCGAAAAATATGCCGAAGAAGAAGCCTACCTTGCCGTCACCGGCGATTGTTACTATGCCCAGGGACTGTTTGAAAAAGCCACCTTCTTCTTCAATAAGCTGATTGACAAGAATCCGTATTCGGCTCCTTACTGGTTTGGACTGGCCCGTTGCTACTTTGACCAGCAGATGTTCGACAAAGCAATCGAAGCATGCGACTATGCCACGGTGGCCGATGACGAGTTTGCCGATGCCTACCTGATGAAAGGACATTCCTTCTTCCAATTGGGAAATGAGGAAAGTGCCATGGAGAACTACCTGCAAGCCGAAAAGTTCCATCTCGTCTCCCACGGTTTCATCAACACCTTCATCGGCCTGAACAAAACCTCCAAAGGAGAGTGGAAAGAAGGATACGACTATCTGGAAAAAGCCATAACGGCCGAAGACAGCCATGACTTCGCCTTGCCTTCTCTTTATGCCAATGCAGCCCTATGCCTGCACAAGATGGGAAAGAAACGCAAAGCACACCAGTATTGTAAAAAAGCATACGACCTGGCACCCGAAGAGATAGACCCGTATCTGATTGAGGGGCGCATCTACATGGAAGAAGGTGAGTATGAGAAAGGTGTGAAGAGATGGGCCAAAGCCTTAGAGTATGCCCCCTATGCGGATACCTGGCACGAAATAGGCATGTGTAGCATGGAAATAGGACAACTGAGCTATGCCAAGCTGGCCTTTGAACATGTCAAAGAGATGGAGCCGGACTTTGAAGGTATCAACGAAAGGCTGACCTCTCTGTATATGCTGCTCAAAGACAAAGAGAACTTCATGAAGTACAACCAGCTGTGCGAACATCCGTTCAGGCTGGAAGAGTTGGATAGATTACAGCAGATACTACAAGAAGATAATCAGGAAGAGCTGGCTCTAGTGATGAAGAATATTTTCAATGCATTACAATAACAGTAATTATATACCACTAATCTAGCAAATGGAATCAGTAGCCTTTATCCAATGGTGTCTCGACCACCTCAATTACTGGACCATCACTTTATTGATGGCCATTGAAAGTTCGTTTATCCCCTTCCCTTCGGAAGTTGTAGTCCCTCCTGCCGCTTGGAAAGCCGCCAACAATGACAACATGAATATATATCTGGTGGTATTGTTTGCAACCATAGGGGCAAATATCGGAGCCTTGATAAACTACTATCTGGCAAAATGGCTGGGACGCCCCATCATTTACAAGTTTGCCAACAGCCGTTTCGGGCACATGTGCCTCATCGACGAAGCCAAAGTGCAGCATGCGGAGGAATACTTTGACAAGCATGGAGCCGTATCAACCTTTGTCGGCCGCCTGATACCTGCTGTTCGCCAGTTGATATCCATCCCTGCCGGTCTGGCACGCATGAAGCTGGGAACTTTCTTGCTGTACACCACCTTGGGTGCAGGCCTTTGGAATTCCATCCTGGCTTTTATCGGCTATTACTTGTCCACAGTACCCGGCATTGAGAACGAGGAACAGCTGCTTGCCAAAGTAACGGAATACAGCCATGAGATAGGTTATGTATTTATCGGCATCGGCGTACTCATCGTGGCATTCTTCATCTATAAAGGCATGAAGAAGAAATAAAAAAGAAAACGGTATGATAATAAAAAAGCGGTGGACAGCATGATAAATTCTGTCCACCGCTTTTTATTGCTTATCCCAAATCCAAACTTTCTACTTTACAGCTGCAATAGCTTTATCATAGTCAGGTTCTTGCGTAATTTCAGGTACCAATTCCGTATAGGCAATCTTACCATCTTTGCCGATAACCACTACCGAACGCGCCAGTAGACCTGCAAGCGGTCCGTCGGCCATGCGTACCCCGTAGTTTTCATCAAAATCGGAAAAACGGAAATCAGACAAAGGAATCACATTCTCAATACCCTCCGTTGTACAGAAACGTGCATGTGCAAAAGGCAAATCCTTGGAGATTGCCAACACTACCGTATCGGGCAGGCCGGCAGCCAGTTTGTTGAACTTACGTACAGAAGTAGCGCACACACCAGTGTCAAGGCTGGGGAAAATATTCAAAATAACATTCTTCCCGTTCAGTTCCTTCAAAGAGAATGAAGACAAATCTGTTTTTACCAATTCGAAATCGGGGGCAACAGAGCCCACCTTTATAAATTCACCGATAACCTTTACCGGTTGTCCTTTAAATTTTGTTGTAGCCATAGTTTTATCAAATTATATGTATACATAACAAATTACATACAGAAAAAGTTCACCCGAAACTTTTTTCCGGATAAACTGTTATTCTACAGACGAATTAATGATAATCACTTAAAAAATTAAATTCACATGAAAACTATTTTTGACGAACTTCAGCAGGAAGTAAAGAATTGGTGGATTTCACTCATTCTTGGTATTCTTTATGTAATAGTGGCTATAAGCCTGATGTTCTCCCCTCTCAGCGGGTATGCGGTATTGAGCATTCTGTTCAGCGTCTCCATGTTGTTCAGCGGTCTGCTGGAAATATCCTTTGCAGTAAGTAACCGTAGAAGGGTATCCAGTTGGGGATGGTATCTGGCTGGAGGCATCATCGACATGATTCTGGGATTCTACCTGATAGCCTACCCGATGCTCAGCATGGAAGTCATTCCATTCATCATTGCCTTCTGGCTGATGTTCCGCGGCTTCTCATCCGTAGGCTATGCCATGGACCTCAAAAGATACGGGACAAGAGACTGGGGATGGTATGTTGCTTTCGGTATTCTTGCCGTCATCTGCTCGCTCATCATCTTGTGGCAACCGGCAGTAGGCGCCCTTTACGCCGTGTACATGATTTCGTTTGCATTCCTGATTATAGGCTTCTTCCGTATCATGCTGTCATTCGAGCTGAAAAACCTGCACAAGCGCGGGAAAGAGTGGAAGGAAAAGAAAGAAGTATCAGCCGAATAAGTAGCCCACACGAAGCGTGTCAAAAGGAATCCCACCTTTGACACCTTCGTTTAGCTGAATTGCTCAATAGTGTCTCAGAAAACGGAACATCGTAGTCCGTGACACTCCCATCTGCCGGGCAAGCTCAGCACACGACTCTCCTCTTTGGTGCTCCCTCACAAGTTTCCTCTTGTTCGCATAGAGTATCTTCATTTTGGGTGTGTCCCCTTTCTTCCTGCCCAGATGTTTTCCTTCTTTCCTCCGTCGTTCCAAGGCTTCTTTGGTGCGCATGGAAATCAGATTACGCTCTATCTCGGCCATCAGTCCAAAAGCAAATCCCAGCACTTTGCTATTGATGTCATTCTGGAACACATACCCCTCTTTGGTACTGTACAGCACCACTCCCCTTTTGATGCAGGAGTTAAGAATGGTCATTATCTCCAGCAGTGTCCGGCTAAGCCGCGAAATCTCCGTTATAATCAAGGAGTCTCCCGGTTTCATCCGGTCCAACAAGCCCGCCAGTTTACGCTCTTTGCTACTCACTTTTCCGCTGACCGTCTCCATGTACCATCTGTCGATGCTCAACCCATTCTTCTCCGCAAAGCGTATAATTTCCTCGCGCTGATTCTCTAAAAACTGTTTTTCTGTACTTACTCTTAAATAAGCTACTACTGCCATAATTGATAAACGTTTATTGGTTATTATTCACCACCAAAGAACGGTTATTCAAGTAAGAGTGGCAACACACAACTATGACTCTCTATCACAGAGGATCACATTATGGACATCCCCCAAAGTCAGGGAAGACTTCTCGGTAACTATCTCAAATATGCCTATAAACAAAGAAAACAGCCCCACTGAAGCTGTTTTCTGAAATTAGTTCATAAAAAATTGATACTATGTAGTTTCATAGTATACTCTTCTTCATTTCATTCACTATGTATCTCACATCCTCATCCGTCACATAAGGACCACTCGGCAAGCAAAGACCACGTTTGAACAAGCCCTCACTGACACCATTCACATAGGCAGGATTAGCCGAATAAACCGGCTGAAGATGCATGGGCTTCCATAAGGGACGGCTCTCGATACCGGCTTTATCCAAGCAAACACGCATGGCCTCTACATTACGGTTAGGCTCACAAGAAGTATGGGCATTCACTGACTCATGCGTAACACCGGCGGCACCACCTACAGCACCTTTCACTGTCTCACGATAGGCATCCTCCTCACCTCTCACATGCAGATTCCCGTCAAGCAGTACCGTGTTCAGCCAATAATTACTATCATAGCGTCCGGAAGGATTCTCATGAAGCGTGATTCCCTCCACATCGGCCAACAACTTACGATACAGACCGCACAGATGCTTATGGTGCGCTATGTGCTCATCCACCACCGTCATCTGACCGCGGCCGATTCCCGCACAAATGTTACTCATCCTATAATTATAGCCTATACGCTCATGCTGGTAGTAGGGATAGGACTCACGGGCCTGGGTAGCATAGAACATTATCTCACGTTTGGACTCTTCATCAGGGCAAATCAAAGCACCGCCACCGCTGGTGGTTATCATCTTGTTGCCATTGAAAGAAAGCACACCATATTTGCCAAAAGTTCCGAGAACTTGCCCGTCAAACTTGCTTCCAAAGCCTTCGGCGGCATCCTCTATGACCGGAATATCATATTTATCTGCCACCGACATGATTTGGTCTATCTTGTAGGGCATCCCATACAAAGCCACCGGAACAATCGCTTTGGGTTTCCGCCCGGTCTTGTTGACACGATCCCTGATAGCCTGCTCCAGAAGTACCGAGTCCATGTTCCATGTATCAGCCTCAGAATCCACGAATACCGGAGTGGCACCGAGGTAGGTCACCGGATGGGAAGAGGCACAAAAGGTAAAGCTCTGTACTATCACTTCGTCACCCTGACTAACTCCGCAAGCAAGCAGGGCCAGATGTACAGCCGCAGTGCCCGCACTCAAAGCCACCACCTTTTTATTCTGCCCCACGAAGCGTTCCAAATCCTGCTCAAAGGCATTCACATTCGGACCGAGCGGAACCACCCAATTCGTATCGAAGGCTTCCTGTATGAAACCCATCTCCTTGCCGCTCATGTGGGCGAGGCAAAGATATATTCTTTTATCCATAAATATATGTGATTATTCTAATGATTCGATTTCCTCACATAATGAGAAATAAAAAGAAAAGAAAGGATTTTATAAATCCTTTCCAAGTACTGTATAAATAATGATTTTAATGTCATACCAAAAAGACCAATTATCCAAATATTCAATGTTTATCCGTACTTTATCCGGGAACAAGACCTCATCATTATACTTCTGAGGATCGTCTTGTTCCGCCAACAGTTCTTCTTCATTTCGGTATTTTAAACTGGCAGGCCCCGTAATGCCCGGCTTCAATAGAAGCATCCTCCTATCCTCTCCTTCCAGTTTATCAGCATACCCCGGCACATCCGGGCGAGGACCTACAAAGCTCATGTCACCTATCAGCACATTCCACAGTTCGGGCAATTCATCCAGCTTATATTTCCGCAATTTGGCTCCCAAAGGAGTAATGCGGCTTTCCCCTTTCACTGAAACAGAACTGCCGGAATGACTGACCATCATAGAACGAAATTTATACATGGTAAATAATTTACCGTACCGCCCCACTCTTTTCTGTTTGAAGATAACAGGACCACCAGGCATTTTTACACGAATCAAAATGCCAACAATAAGCAATACTAGGGATAAGAAGATTAGGCCGAAAAGGGAGGCTGCTCGGTCAAAAAGGAATTTAAAAAACATTATATCTACAAGAATCTATTCTTTCTTATTTATTTCTTTAGCAGGAATACCAACCACAATAGAGTTGTCCACAACCGATTTATTCACCAAGCTGCAGGCTCCTATCGCCACATTCTCCCCTACCACTACCCCATCTTCACTGCGAGCAATATTAGGAAATTGTCACATTATCCCCAATTTCTATTTTGTCGTAACACATATCATCCAAATAGCAGCACATTCTGATGAAAGTATGTTTAGCTATCTTATAACCACACCATCTATAGTATTGTACCCTTAGATTAGAAAAAGGGATTATTGGTATTAGTACTGCCGAAAGCCATTTCCTTATAGGCTTTGAGACAAGAGTAAGTAAAGAATAACAACAACAATGTGAAAGAATGGTAAATTCTCTTTATAAGTTTTTCTCCATAGCCAAGAGAAAAGCGTTTCTTTACGTATAATATCCATAACTCAAATCCTCTTCCACACCGCATTTATTGCATACCCACAAAAACAATAGGCAGCATACCATACAGACAAGTTTTCTATTTCCTGATATACTCGCCAAACGTCCTTCGCAGCTTTCCATTTCTTCGCAGTATTGGATGTGGAAACCAAACGATAACCAGCCAAAACATCTTTCAGACCATACGCTTTAAATCCACGTTTCATTATCAACAACCACAAAGCCATATCATGGCTGCTCTTTATTAAAGGCATCTTGAAATCACCAGTCTGTTTCCTATCAATTATTACTGTCAGGCAGCCAATAATCGTATTTCGCAGATATTGCTGATAACTTAACGATGAAGGAACTTTTACAATAATCCCCGTCTTTTCTCCATTTTCTTCCATTACATAATAATTAGAAAATGTAAAGGCATAAGAATATCGTTCCATAAAAGCCAGTTGCTTCTCCAGTTTATGTTCGTCCCACACATCATCGCTATCCAAAAAAGCAATATATTGTCCTTGCGCATGTTCCATAGCCACATTACGTGCCGCGGCCGCTCCTACATTTTTGTCCAACGGAAACAGTTTTATTCTTTCATCTATATCGGAATACCTGCGAGCTACCTCCACAGAATTGTCTTTTGAACAATCATCTGCAATCAGCAATTCCCAGTGGGAATATGTCTGTAACAACACAGAATTTATACTTTCACCTATAAAACGTGCAGCATTATATGACGGCATTATTATAGAAACTAAACCTTCTATCATAACCCTTATCCAATCTTCAAATAATCAATCCCTTCCAAATCCGAAGCACCGAACACATTCCTACCGTCTATCAGTACCGGGTTTTCCTTCATTGCCTTCTTTATCACTCCCCAACTGGGCATACGGAATTCTTTCCATTCTGTCACATGGAAAATGGCATCTGCATCAAGTACGGTATCATACATATTCTTACCATAAGAAATCACATCGCCAATACGACGTTTGCACTCCCCCATAGCAACCGGGTCATATGCACAAACTTTGCAACCGGCTTTCAACAATCTATCAATCAAGGTCAAAGACGGAGCTTCACGCATATCGTCCGTTTCTGGTTTGAAAGCAAGTCCCCAAATGGCAACTTTCTTACCTCTGATATTTCCGCCAAAATGCTTTTTAAATTTTTCAAACAAAATGTTCTTTTGATCTTCGTTGACAGTTTCTACAGCATTCAGCACACGCATATCATATCCATTTTTAGCTGCGGTCTTGATTAAAGCTTTCACATCCTTTGGGAAACAAGAGCCTCCATATCCACACCCTGGATAGAGAAACTTACTACCAATGCGACTATCCGTACCAATACCTTTGCGTACCATATTCACATCCGCTCCCACCAGTTCGCACAAATTCGCAATATCATTCATGAAGCTAATACGGGTTGCCAACATTGAATTAGCCGCATACTTAGTCATTTCAGCTGAAGGGATATCCATGAATATCACACGAAAATTGCTCAGTAACATCGGTTTGTAAAGGCGGGTCATCAACTCCTTGGCCTTTTCACTTTCTACACCTACTACTACACGGTCAGGCTTCATAAAATCATCGATAGCATTGCCTTCTTTCAAGAATTCCGGATTAGAAGCCACATCAAAATCAATCTGAACACCGCGCCTATCCAACTCTGTTTGAATTGCAGCCTTTACCTTTTTAGCAGTACCAACCGGTACAGTACTTTTAGTTACGACCACCAGATATTTATTCATGTGCTGACCTACTGTTTTTGCAACTTCCAATACATAACGTAAATCTGCACTACCATCTTCATCAGGAGGGGTACCCACCGCACTGAATACTACTTCTACATCATCCAATACGGATGCCAAATCTGTCGTAAAATGTAAGCGTCCAGCTTTCATATTACGTGACACCATGCTATCAAGATTAGGCTCATAGATAGGAATCTCCCCCCGTTTCAAGTTTTCTATCTTCTGTGTATTCACATCTACACACGTTACATTAGCACCCAATTCTGCAAAACAAGTGCCAGACACTAAGCCCACATAGCCGGTGCCTACAATTGCTATATTCATAAAAAAATTGTATTTATTACTACGCTTTAACCAACAGCAAATCAACAGTTAATCCGTTGTTCATTCCTACTCAAAAGATTACCATCATTATCTAAAATCACACCATAAAAATCAAAAATCGCACGAATTTGCTTGTCATTTTGATGTTCAAACCTATTAGTATGTGTTAAAGCCGAACCTTTATGAAAATACTGGTATAAAGCATCAAAAGAATAATCTGAATGATTTTTATATATAACATGTTTGGGAGTTTGCTTTAACATCCCACAAAACCAAAACCACACATCATCCGCTAACGGGCAAAGTGTCAAGAACTCTTCCTTCTTTATTACAAGAGAATCTAACGAATAAGGCGGATATAAAACAGCACCGACTCCACATGGAAATATCAAATTCTGCCCTAACGTGTCTATTTTATATTGACGCCAAGTTTCGTACCTACAGGCATATCCATCTTTTAAAAAAGGCTTACTACCGTTCAGACAACATATCGCATTAGGAGTTTTACTATTTATTTCAACTAAACGCTTGATTGTATCCCTTGTATAAAGAATATCATCATCTACAGTAATAATACTATCATTAGGATATTTAACTAAACAAGGAATCAACTTTGTATAAGACCTCATATCTTCGCAAAATAAAAACTCAACACCTTTTTTTTTCAAACTTACAAGTTTTTTAGGCAAATTTTCATCATTCCACTTTATCCCATCTAGGCAAAGAATAATACGATCTGGCTTTACAGTTTGCCTCAAAATAGAAACTAATGAATAGTAAACTACCGACTTTTCCACTCTTCTTCCATAAGAGGTCATAGATACAATCAATTTACTATTAATATTGGGATTAGGAGATAAAGATGGGATTACAAACACTTTACAATCTATAAGCCACTTATAAATATAGCCCAAAACTACGTTTTTGAGAACTTTTAAATTACTTAACATTATTAGTAGACATTTAGAGTTGCCGTTTCCACAAATCAAGAATTTTTGCAAATTCAAATTCTTGAGCTTTCAATATCGCATTCTTTCCCATTTTTTTACGAAGTGTTTCCGACTCCATAAGTTTTGACAATTGGAGTTCAAAACTTTCATTATTCAGCTCCTGAATTAAATAGCCATTATAGCCATTCTGCACAATATCACGAGGTCCACTAGGTACGTCATAGGCAATACAAGGAATCCCTGATTCACAAGCTTCTAACAAAACGAGGGAAAATGCTTCAATTCTAGAAGTTGTAACAAAAATAGAAGACTTTATATATTCACTTTGTATATTTTCAACAGGAGCATGAAGTCTTATTCGCCCTTGCATATTATTTTCTTTTATCAAAGCATTTAATCGCTTTTTCTCACCATCATCCTGACCATAAATATCTAACACCCAGTCATCATATTCAGATAAAACTCTTGCACAACTTTTTATCATTAAATCAAACCTTTTCCATTTTTCCAAACGTCCTACAGCTATAAGTCGTTTCATATTACATCGTGATTTAATTTCTGTAGTAAACGGTAAAGGATTGGGAATCTTTATCACATCTGTTGCATATTTCCTATATTGCTCCATATCCATAGAATTAATGCAGACAATTTTAAATTTATAGAGATTTGACAACATTATTTTACGCAAATAAAAAGGAGTTGGATGATAAAAACTTGTATGAATCCAAGCCATTAGTCTTTCATCATCTTTATTCCCAATAATTGATGTCAAAATTATAGCCATAGACGAGCATGCAATAAAACGGCAGATATCGGTTTGATGAAGGAAACACTGTAATTTCCTTAATATGGGAAAGTATTGCAATTTCCTCAAGACACTTAATTTTCTATTTTTAAATCCAAGATTCTCAATGGTAATTCTCTCATCAAACGGATAGAAGCTTTCTGCTTCATAAGGAGTTAAAATTGTTATTGAAAAAGAGTCACATAGTCCATTGGCAATCAAGGAAAGCATTCGCTCCCCTCCTCCAACATTTGACAAATCCCTTGCTGTAAAAAATACTATTTTTTGTTTCATATGACATTTGAAAAACTGACATTTAAAGGAAGAATCTCATTAGCAAAGAAAAAAATAGGACCTATCGAAAAACAGCTAATTTTTCCCTATTCAGATGTAAATAATAAAAAAGAATAATCATCATATGTTCTGGACAATACATAAAAGATAATCCTTTGGCATGAATAACCAATAGATAAGCAAGCACTATGTATTCAAATAAATGTTGTCTAATCTTATATCGCTTACTATAATTAGTCAACATACGCCAAGTAAGTACAACTGAATATATCAAAAAAGCTATACCACCATACAAAATCTGACGCAAATAACCTACATCTATTTTGCCATAATAGGTGCCATCCGGATTCGAAAATCTTCCATCTCCTAACAAATAAGTAAAAAAGCCAATAGAAATCTGCCACATTTCTGCAACTCTATCAGAGCTACTCGTACTGAAAGAACCACTATCTTTATAATTATAAAATATTTGAAATGCATAAGCGAATACAGATTCGTCTATTACTTCTTTTAATGACGATGGCAATGCTAGATACAAAATAGAGATTAATAAAATAGTAAATACGAAAATCTTAAATAATGACTTAAACTTATTTTTTTTAGACGACAAAAACAAATATCCCAATGCTGCAAAAAATCCAATAAAACCTGTTCTTCCCACAAACATATTCGCAGCAAAAAAAACAAAAAAAACACCTATCCATTTAATGTTAGAACTTTCAACATAAAATTTCATTACAAAAATTGAAATTAGTCCAAAACTTGTAGTCAAGCCGTAAAATTGATCTCCAGCAAGAGCTAAACCTCTAAAGGTTCCATAATTTAAATAACGATCTGTTATTTCCGTTACAGACTCAAATTGAAATTGTCTAACAATCTCCAATAAGGAAGGCGACACAAACGCTGCTAATATAACAACTGACTGAATTAAATAAATATAAACTATAAATTCTAATTGATATTCTCTATATTGTCGGGGCAATAATGCCCACAATAAAAAAATATCTACCATGCAAATAAAAAAACGAATTGTTCCGGAAAGCATGGAAAAATCCATTGTCATAAGACAGATTGGTATTAACCAAACAATTATATTATATATAATTGTTGAGTTTAACAGCTTTTGAAATACACTATTTTTCAGCATTGGCAACCTAATCAATGCTGAAGAAACACAAATACAAGAAATCAGCAATAAAATTGTCGCCAAATATCTTGTATTGATACCGTTGATTTGAAAACCAAAATGTAAAAAAAACAACAAGACTATATATAATAATAATAGTATGTGATTTTTCATACCAAATTAGAATTGTAATAGATTGGATTTTTTCCAAATACAAATCTCTTCATATATCGGACAAATGCACCAAATCCCAATTTAAATACATCTGCTGAGAAAACATAATAAAGTAAACTACCTAAACTGTACCTCTCTAAAGATAGATAACATGCTTCAATCACTCTAGGATTGCTGATTTTTTGCTTAATACTCTTAACAGTCCATACTTTTATAGGTGATTCGAACAAATCTTTAATTTCATCTTCAGACAAATACCTTTCAAGATATTTCCGTCTACAAGCCATAACAGATTTTATAGTTTGTAAATTATACGGTTGAGACACTTGTGCATCTGATATACGATACTTAACTAACGCCTCATCCAAGTTGGCAAATTTCCCTAAACTAATCATATTAATCCACATACAATAATCCTCTGCATTTTTATAGTCATAATCATATTGCAACTTATTCTTTACTATTATGTCCTTTCTCATCATCACAGTAGGATGAGCAAAACAAGTTGAAAAAGCGAGCATTTCTTTTAGGATTTTATCTTTAGTAGGAAATGACAATTTAACATATTTATTACTCTTTGTGCCAAAATACTCTATTTGAGCACCACATATAATAACTTCAGGATGTGAATCCAAATATGCCACCTGCTTTTCCAAACGTGTAGACATACATATATCATCCGCATCCATTCGAGCAATATATTTACATTGAGCTATAGAGAGCCCTCTATTTAAAGTATAAATCAGCCCTCTATTTTTATTATTCTTTAAATACTTAATTCTATCATCTTTAAATGATAAAATTATTTCTTCTGTTTTATCTACGGAACCATCATTAATAATATAAAGTTCCCAATCTTTATAGGTTTGATTAATAATACTCTGAATCGTTTCTGAAATTGTCGATTCAGCATTATACACAGGTAGCAAAATTGAAACTATTGCCATTATTCAATTATGTAAATCATTTTTCAGCCCAACAAGTTTATATCTTACATCAAAAATGTAGTAACAAAAAATAATAAGATTACATCAAAAACTGATTTGGGGAATTTTCAACAATCCTATAGCTATCTTAAAACTTTTATTTATAACTATCTCTTAAAACTTTTCAAAATATTTTTTGCAAAATCTACTGAATCTTTGAATTCTGGAAAGAATCTATACATAATCAGAAGTAAGATCGGAGATAAAAATAGTGTAATAATACCTACACTCAATAATCGTATCCACAGAATTTCTAGGGAAAAGCTACAAACAAAATCCGTTACATAGCAAGCAACAGCAATCATAACTAAATATCCAACTTGCTTCATAACAAACGTCATAAAACTTTTGCCTTTAAAATAATAATGAAACACAATCCAACCTCCATAACCATGACCTATTAAAATAATGGTAATAATGGTAGCTAACAGAATACCATTTACTCCCCAAAAGTAACCAAGAACAAAATTCAATATCAAATTAGCAATGGCCTCTATCAAAACTCTATATCTTCCATACCACCAAAGACCCGCAGCATCTTTATATAGTGCTACAACGTCAGCAAGACTCAATAATGTGAAGTATAAACAGACAAGTACAACAGACACTTGAGAAAACATCATATTTGGTCCCATCCATAGCTCCATAAAAGGCTGAAACATACAATAAAGAAAGCATGTTGCCCATCCACAAATAAACATGTTGAGTAAATACATGCAATTGAAATCTCGGAAATTCTTATCTACACTCTCACTAGCAACACTATTGCCGACCGTTGCTCGTATAGAATCTGGAATTTGATAAAGGATATTGTGAATAGATATCATAATATAGTAGTAATTACTATATATGGCTATCATATTCAAACCCAGAAACATCGATATCACTATACTGTCAAGTGAGTTACGCGATGTCGAACAGACTTTTTGAAGTGCAATACCTTTGGTGTGCTGAATAATAACTTTTTTGTCTTCTGCCGAGATTCTACCATCAGCCTCAATATAAGGGAAATGTATTTGTGCTTTTTTTCCGATTATGATGTTTTCGGTAATTGTAGAAAAAATAAATACTGCAACATAAATATAGTAGTCCTTCAAAAGCAGTAAGACCATAATCTGAACCGTATAAACACAGATATTCAGTACAGTATTTACATTGCTAATAACATCACTTCGCTGATAGGCTATAAGAAGAGCCTTTTTGTGAGCAAAAATAAAATAACTGATAGATGCATTACTCAAATACATAATGTACAGAATATACAAATTCATGCTGGCAGGCACATCCCCTTTGATGATGGTATGTATGAAAGGCAAGAAGCAAAGACCAATAGCTAAAATAGCAACACCAATATAGGCATAGATTTTTTTATAGACAGCCAAAAGAGCTTTAATCTTCAGCATATCTTTTTCAGCCACAGGTTTATACATGCTATAAACCAAAGCGCTACCAATACCAAGTTCAGAAAGATTAAGCACCATCAAGATTGATGAGAATAAACTTCCCAATCCAAGGTACTCACTTCCCAACACATATACTATAACAGTACGCGTGACAAATGGAAGAAAAATCAATACAATCTTATTGATAAATCCTGCAAAAATGTTTCTTATTCCATTTTTAATTCTTGAATCCATCTATAGATACATTTTTCAGAACAAACCATTTCCACCTGTCATATAGATAGTATCACCCATTATCATACTGCCGCAGTTACTACACATAAAAACAGCAAGATTTGCTACTTCTTTAGGATCAATATACCGTCCACAAGGTTGGCTTTCACAATTCATATTCGTTTCGTTTTCTACAACCATCATTGAGGTGAAAGTTTTACCAGGTGCGATTGCGTTAACCGTGATTCCGTAAGGAGCAAGTTGCTCAGCTAATCCTACAGTAAATCCTCGGATGGCCCATTTCGATAGCTGATATGCATTAAAAGCCGGTTTAAGTGCCGAAGAAGATGATATATTAAGGATATTCCCTTTTACGCCGTTTTCTATCATATACTTTGATACAGAACGACTTAAAAAATATACGCCCTTTACATTTATCTCCATAATCTTATCGTACTCTTTTTCGGACAAATCATAAAAACTGCACTTTTGAGTTACTCCTGCACTATTAACCAATATGCTAATTTTCATACCGGGGAATAAAGAGGCGGCTTTCTCAATAGACGCATTCATTTCTGCAGGCTTTGCTACGTCCATAATTATTCCTCTTAGATTTTCATGTTGTAAAGAGTCCAACGCTTTTAAGTTTAGTTTCCGACGACCCGGAAATTACAACCTTTGCTCCTGTTTTTAAAAATGCCCTAGCTATTTCAAGTCCTATACCGCTGGTTCCTCCGCTTACCAAAGCAAGCCTGCCCTCCAACAGTTTATTGTTGTACACTATTGAAGGTACAGCAAACTTTTCCTTTCTAACTAATAAGCAAAACAGCCTTTTTACGATTCTTCTTATAAAATTATTCATTACAATCTTAAATTACTAATTTTGTTTGTCAAATCATCTCCTAAAATTTTTCTGCCTATTCGTTTAGCATGTTTTACAATTTCCATAGTAACATCAATCTTAAGATTGCAAATTATTCGAAGTGACTCACTCTCGTCATTAGTATCTGTAAACACCTCCAACACAATTGACTCCTCAATTTCCTTTTTAGTAAATTGAGGAATAATTTGTAGCAATTCCTCCTTATTAGAAGCAGAGAAATACCTAAATCCAAGGTCTTGTGCGAAATGCATCAACAAACTTTGCGACTGGTCTCCATTATGACCAGCAGCTGCAATATAAGTATCTGCAAATTCTCCAAAACTTCCACCTGCCGAATATGGATTGCGAAACTGCTGTCCACGTCCGTTGTTCACTACTATCAAGCGAATATTATTTCCGATGTGACGGTTTCCCAAAGCATTCATATCATAGAAAAAAGCCAAGTCTCCAACCACTCCATAGTACACCTTGTTTGGATAAGCCAATGATGCCCCAACCAAACTGGAAACACAACCATCAATACCAAACCCACCAGTATTGCTATAACCTAACAAATATTTTGGACCTTGTGTGAAATTCCATGTTCTCAAACTATTCTGAATACCATAGTGAATAATGGAATTATCAGGAATATGTTTCAAAATCTGCCGACCTACCCAAACATTTGAAAAAGGGAGCTCGGGAATACGGCTTTCCAACTCTTCACGAATTTGTTTCCATTCTTCTATAAAAGTATTCACAGAACAGCCATTACGGTTTGTGTAATGTTCAAAGAACTCATATTCATTCATTTGAAACACATGCGTCATTCCGCCAAACGAGTCACGAATTTCACCATCAATATTTACTCTCCAAACCTCTTTGGGGCTAAGGTTTTCATAATCTGTTCCATGTATGTTTCCAATATATACCATTAAGTCCAAATTACTGCACGCTGGTCTATATTGCTTTTGGCAAGTTATAAGATTATGAAACACTTCATAGTCTCCGTGATAGTTTGATAAATGATCACATAATACCACTGCATTATTAAGTCTGCAAAACTTTTCAACTGCATTAAGAAGCTCCTCCGTCCATACAGAATGAGCACCAACAAAAATACCAATCTTACCTTTAGGTAAAGTAGGGAATGAATCAAACTTTGAAATTCGTTGAATTACTCGAACCTTAGGCAACTCTTTCGTCGTATATTTACCAGTGTAGCCGTTGGTAAGATTAATATGAACAGGACCTCCACCATCTTTTGAAAGTTCAAGGATTGCCTTATTAATCAATGTAGTGTAGCGATCTTCTTCCTGCTTGTTATGGAGAGTAGGAAGATGCAGGCTGTATCTAACGATATCCTTAGGTTGCACACTTCTATCGATCTGCTGAGGCGAATTCTGACCGACCCAAGCAATATCACGGCACGATGTTACTGCCAAAATCGGTAATTTGCGATAGTAAGCTTCAGTGAGTGCTGGCATATAGTTACGAGAGGCAGTAGCACCTGTGCAACTAATCACAACAGGTTCCTTACTTTCTTCTGCTAAACCACAAGCAATATATGCTGCGGAACGTTCATCTACAGACGAGTAAATTTCGAAATAAGAATCCTGTTGAGCACTTGCTACAAATGTAATATTTGCGACTCCAGGGCTGGCTACAATCTTTTTAATGCCATGTGCCTTAAGAAGAGCCAATAAAATCTGTACATTCTTATCGTCTGAATAAAACTTTTGCATAATTATATTTATCTGTTATTGTCAAACTTATACGCACTCCCATTTTGGCTATCACCAACATTTAGAAAATATCATATTTCCAAATCATAAATGCGCTATTTTTTTTAATTTGTGTAATATGTAGAACGGTCTGTAATACTTCGCAAAAACATGTTTATCTTGTATCTGCAAATCTTCTAGGAGCTTGCTGTAGAATAAAGGTTGTCTTCCATTTTGAAGTATTGTATATTGCAGATTTTTGCACCTGTAACATTTAGGAACAAGTGAGAACTGACATGTTATCATAAATTCTCTATACTTTTTGCATCGAACAGTTAAGAGATAATGATTGAATAAATCTGTATGTATTCCTTTACAAGGAGTAGAAATATCACATAATTCCATTCTGTTTTCTGAATATCCTGGCAATCTATCCAACGCAGAAGCTAAGTAAGCTAAAGATTCCCCTCTTTGCTTGTTTAGGATAGTATCTACTTTAGAATAATCAATATGTTGATTAAAGGAATCAACACCTCTGTAAATGCCTCCTGTTATCTGCAACCGCTCAAACAAATCGGTGATTCGCTTATATTGAGTGTTTCCGTTTCCACCTAACTGTTTTTGAAAAGTTATCAACTGTCGATGGAAAATAATCGATAGTACTGCCACATGGAAAGAGTCTGTAAAAACAAACTCTGCATTATGTATGCAAAAAAGCATCTGTTCAGGAGTCAGTTCATCAGTATTTGCAAATGAAGTATCCTCTGTTTGAGTACAATGCAAAACTATAGGCTTCAATCTTTTTGCATTGGCTGCTTCAATAGATATCTTAATGTTTTTCTGATTATTTGCCAGAAAAAAAATCAGAGCATACTTACCTTCTGTGACAAATGGTTCTTCTAACTTCTGCCAATGTTCAGAATCAAGCATTATAACTGGATCAAACACATTGTACACATCTTTTCTTCCTATAAGGTTACGTACAATTTCGCATCCTGTTCTTTCTCGAATAGAAAGACTTGCAAAACGACTAATTTGATACGCCATCTGTCTAGCTACTTCTCGATCTGCAATCTTAGATACACCGAGACTTGGAGCATAAGAAATCAGCTTGCGTGCATTGATTACAAAGTCTAGAAAGAAACGCCCATCATACCAATTTGGTCCCCAAATCTGGTCACTACCACACACAAATCCATCATACAAATTATTAAGTTCTGCAAAATCCTGATTGTAATGGCACTCTTTGGTATAAGCAAATTTATTTGTATAGAAAGAGCCAAAAGTTTCTTTCCTAAATTCAAACACTCGCCTTTTCTTTTGAAAAATATTTCTACATAGAGATATAAATTTTGATGAAATGACAGCAGAAATATCAGGTACATTCATAGGTGCGCTATTCAGCCTATGATAGTCAATCAAATCCACCTTATAGCCTTGTTGTTCTATAAGCGTTTTCAAAGCATAAGCCTGATATGCTGTTCCATAGTTCTCAGCATGGTGCCAAGTCATTAATGCGATTTTTTTCATTTATGATAGTCAGGTAAACTAACGTCCAAATATAATTTTATGAAGGGTGTGACATTCTTTTATTAAATTTCCAAATAACAAGGACAATAATATTATCAGAGCTGTAGGTATCGTTATAATAATAATATCAAGTACAAGACTATTATCGTTAGTAAACGATTGTACAAACCAAAGTGGTGTATTGATTATTAAAAAATAATGGAACACATAAATATATAATGAATTCCTACCTAAATAACCTAATGTGTTTGTTACAACATTGTGAGTATCCTCCAATCGATACATAATTGCTATGCACAAGTATAGATAAGATAGACTTAATAAAAAGCCGTATCCTGCAATGTTCAATCCCGTTCTGACAAGAATCATTTTACAAAATACTACAATTAGTGCTGCCGTAAGAAACAGCTCTGATTCAAACAATTTGTCTGTATAATCACACTTCTTCACAATCGTTGCTACAGCAAAGTATGGATAGTATGTACATAAATGGCCTATGCCAACAATCCCTCCTATTGCTGTATTTCCCCATAGTTCATTAATACTATAAAGACAAAGATATGTGAAAATTGTCAAAAGCACATCGAATGTTAGTTTATTGCCTTTTTTCTCGTGTTGCACTAAAAGTTTTAAGCTATGTAGTATAAACAATTCAAAAAGAGTAAGAAGAAACCAATAACCGCTTTTCATTGAACTGGTCAATAAAGTTTCAATTCCTTTTCCATTTGCAATTGTCAATGCGCCTCCAATTATTAAGAATGGAACAAGTAGCTGCCTAAACTTCTTGTATGAAAATGACATAACTTCTTTAAAATTTTGAGATTGGTTTGAAACCAAAATTCCACTCAAAAAGATAAACAGTGGCATATGAAATGATTGCAAGAGAATGAAGATGGGGTGAGTATATGCCATACTATTGTTTTTACCACAAATACAATGATAAACTACATGTCCTATAACAACAAAAATAATAGCTATACCCTTGCTATTATCTATGAATGCCAAACGGGGAGGCTATCTCTCCTAAATTCGTTGTACTCTTAAACTTCATACCTGACTTTATTAACAATCAACTATTTTGTTAAATATTTGACTATATTTGAAGATCTTAGAAATTGCGCATGCAAATCCATTAGTTCTTGTTGCACTTATAAAAACTGCTATCAGCTCTCCAGATTTTTTACTGACAATTTTTCTACATAGAGATATAAATTTTGATGAAACGATAGCAGAAATATTAGGCACATTCATAGGCGCGCCATTCAGCCTATGATAGTCAATCAAATCCATCTTGTAGCCTTGTTGTTCTATAAGCGTTTTCAAGGCATAAGCCCGATATGCTGTTCCATAGTTCTCAGCATGGTGCCAAGTCATTAATGCGATTTTTTCATTTACAAATTATCTACGAAGTACTGAAAAAGTTTTCTTCAATGCAGTCAACAAGCCATCTTTAAACAAATAATTGATGAAAGCATCAACGTACAAGCCTAGTTTTTCTCCCAATATCTTCACCAGTCTTCTACGCCTAATTAATTCAGCTTTTACATCATCTGACAACCAAGAGGCATCAGCATAATGAATACAGAAAAGTTCTGGATACTTTGTAATCTTGCCCGTATTGGCATCTGTAGAATAAAAGTATTGTTTAGGATAAATAGCAGTTCCATCTGCCAGCTCTTGATACTGATAATTCTCAATTAAACCATACTTCTCTTTCAAGATCCTTAATGCCGGAACGTCCAAAGGAGTTGTATCGTATGTTCCATCTAGCTTTATGAAAGAACGCTTGTGATAATCATCAAGCATATCCGCAATAAAGTCCGTTTTAGCTTCGGAACCAAAAACAGGCAAAGTCAAACCGTCTGTAGCAAAGCCAAAGAATGCTTTATGCTTTCGCAGAGGTTCAAAAGACCGCACCATTTCCATATCCGTATCAAGATAAATGCCACCCTCATTATATAATACATAAAATCTAACATAATCTGCAACAAAAGCCCATTTTTTCTGCAAATATGCTTCTGCTACATATCTACAAGAATTAATATCAAAATTATGTTCATTCCACTCTTTTATTGCATATTCGGGACAAAATTTTTTCCAAGACTCTATATATTTTTTTGTGCTTTCAGGTAATGGATTTTCCCCAAACCACATATAATGAATAATTTTAGGTATCATTTTTCATAGTTTTTTTAACATAATAATCTTGACGTTCTCTTATCTGATATATTTGAGTATAAAACTCTGTAAATCTATTTTCAATAGGGAGATACGACATATAATCTTCAAATAGAATAGACAAATATTCGTCATAACCTGAAGGTATTGGAAATAATTCGCCATTAATTTCGATATCAATACTCTTCTCAAAAATTCTTGATGGATATACTTCAAATTCTTTATCTCCCCAATTAGCCTCAAAGCAATATGACATAAAATAAGAACTTTTCAAAATATCACAATAATTGAATATTTGCGCTTCCTTATACACAATGTACCTCTCTGGTATTACCTTATATTGCAATCTATATAATTTTAATAAACTCCTTTTTATTTTTGAGCAACTGAAATCACCATTTGTATGTTGATGTGCATATTTTTGAATTCTAAAATTAGACCATTTTCTTGCTAATTTCAATAATGGTACTCGTTTTTCTTTCGTTTCAGGACAGCCTACAAGAAAAAAGACATCCACATGAATTGACATATATGTATATCCTTTCTTACAAATACGTAAACATTCTGCGGGATAATTCGGCATAATATCAGTATATACATAATAATAATTTTCTGATAGATTAGTCTTCAAAATCTGAAGCAAACGATCTCTATCTGATATTTTAATATGTATATCTACATCATAATCCCAAGGTATTGCCCCACGATCGCGAATAGCTCCCAACAATGTCCCATAAGCAAGATAATATGTTAATCCATTTTCACGAAACAATCTATTTATATAAGATAAAATATCCCATGTTTCGCTCTGATATTCAAAGAATTCATTATATATATCACTTATATATTTTTTCACTTCTACCAGAAACTCTTTTTTATCCATTATATAGTAAATTAAAGAGTTTTAAGAATGCTTATCAGTTTTAAATTATCCTCTCTTCCACGAATAGCCAAACGGACTAAATTACGTCCATTCATATTATTTTTCCGTCCGCAATCACTAACAATAACGTCATGCTCAATTAATTTTTGAACTAACTCTGTAGAGGTATATTTATCTATCACTTCACACAAAAAATAATTAGCTTGTGACGGGACAACATATAAGTAAGGAATTTTACATAATTCATAATAAAAGGACTCGCGTTCTACAACAAAATTCCGACAAGCCTTAATATAATCCTTCTCGTATTTACCAAAAATCTGCAAATAAAATTCAGCAAAAGAATTGATATTCCAAATAGGAACCTCTTTCTTCATACGTGCAATCAATTCTGTATTGGAAGTAGCAAATACTCCCAAACGTAGTCCAGGTACCCCATAAGATTTACTAATAGATTTCATCACCATCATATGAGGATTAGCCTCTAGTATTTCATTTGAGAGCAAGCTATTACTCACACCATCTGTAGTAAAATCAACAAAGCTTTCATCTACAATCAAATGAGTTTCTTGTTCTTTACACCATTGAGCTAAACGGAGAATATCAGACTTAGAAATAAAATTACCTGATGGATTATCTGGATTTATCAACAATAATAGTGCAATATGCTTATCTGCATAAAAAGCCATCAAGTCATCCGCTGTATAAGCAAAATCTTTGTTCTGTGGGACATAACCTACAATTTGTTCTGATTTCAATCTATTAGGATATTCATCAAATGTTGGATAAATGATTCCCACTTTATCGCTCACATAATCTTCCATTATAATCTTAATGAGTTCTGCCGCACCATTACCTAATACTATATAATCCTGTTTAATACCAAAATATTTACCTGCTAACAATGAGTTTACATACATTCCTGATGGATATCCAGCTAGTAAAACATCAAAGTTGGCTCGTAATTCATCCTTCATACGTTTAGTTGGGAAAAAAGGATTCACTAAATAACAATAGTCTAATAGTTGTGGAAAACGCCAAAATCCGCCATACCTTTTATGATACTTTTCATATTTCATTTTCTTCTCAGAAAAAATAACAGAAGCAATATCCAAGTCCTGCACATCATCTATCTCATACCACTTTTGTCCATTCAACGTCAAAGCCTTAAAATTACAATTATCTAATAGCGTAACAACACGCAGCACTTGTTCATAATATTCATTATTACCCAGTGACTTAGTGTAAGCTTCCAAAAATGGCACATAAGTATTAATAGAAAAATCTCTACTAAACTTATAAATATTCACAGTTTTATAATAGCTATCTATATGTTCATATTTGAATGCTTCCTTGGGTACAAAATTCACTATATTGTTCTCTTCATCAATATGAACCATTGTTCCATCCATCCAAGCCTCGTACTTATCAACTAAGGCAACATTAGGATTAGAATCATCAAGAATCATTGAAAATAGCGAATCATCAAAAATAAGATCACTTTCAATCAAAAGAGTATCATCTTCCACCAACTTTCGTTTAGCCAAAGCTAATGAATAAATATTATTAGTCTGCTGATAAATTGGATTATTTATATACTCTATTTTCAATTTTGTATCGTATCGTTTACCGATATATTCTTGCAATTTTTCCCCCTCGTATCCTACAACAATTACCACACGAGCCAAATTAACTGAACATAATTGCGTAAGTAAACGATCAATCAATGAAATTCCATTCACTGTCACCATACATTTTGTATTACCTTTGGTAAGTTCCCCCAATCGCTTACCCATACCAGCTGCTAAAATAATTGCTTGCATAGTCAAATTTTCAAATTATATTATAATTCTTTTAGAGAATAGATTAGTAAACAGTCAACACTCACTTTAGAGCATCTACCTTTGAAAGAGCACATAAATGTGCCCTAAGCCGAGTTTTGTAATTAATTAGTTTGAATTTAACATTGGCTTGTAGCCAAAGGATTTTGCCAGGAACCATGTTAACATAGTCCCTGCAACCGTTAAAGATATTTTTGAAAAAAATTTCGATGTAGTTCCAATAACCCCCACTTGGGATTTTTACCCGGTTCCGCATAATGAACTATCTCGTAACGCTCCTCTACAAGAAGGGTACGTAAGCTAACTTCTTGAGATTAATTATGACCGATCGAATCAAGACGAAGCGTATCATCATAATCATCTTTCTCTTTTTGTCAATCAGAATCACTTTTGTCACCCTTAGTTTTTACCTTTTGTCGTCTATCACCAAAACGCTCTTGATTGGCGTAATCAAGCTTCTTGAAGAGACTTTATCACGTTCTGCCGATTTGCGGAGCTTACGTTCTTCAGAAGATAGCTTAAATTCGCAGCGAAGGTAATAATTTCAGTTTTGAACCTTTTTTTGAGTACTTACAAAAGTTCTAGAATCCGATATTTATCCTCCTCACACATATCTCAAATTTTTCTGAACAGATTGCAGCAAATAAGTGCCATCTAACTGTTTACACTTTCGTAACAAATCTACACTGCAACCCAGCATAGTTTCCAGTTCCGATTTCAAACGGCCTAAAGTAAAAAGCCCCATAGGATCCGCTTCAAAATAAACATCAATCTCACTTGTTTCTTTTTGTTCGCTACGAGCAACAGAACCAAATATTCCCAGCCGCATAATATGATACTGCATCAAATAAGCCTTACCGTTACGCAATATATGCAAATATTCCTCCGTTGTCTTCATAATTATAAACTTTTTAATGAGACAAATGTAACTAATTCAACGCAAACAACATATATTCTTCCAATTTTTATTCCTCAACTTCCTCAAACGGATACGGATTCTCCTCAATATTCCTTAACTCCTTCACCGCCTCTACCTGTTCCGTAATCATAGCCTCCTTATCCCAACTATCTACAATAGTATGAGCCTCCTGAAGCAAAGACTCTTCATAAACCTCGCCATACGTATAAGCCAACAAGCGGACTTTGAGCAAAGAAGCCGGAAGCCGACCCAAAAGCTCACAAGCACGATTCAAGGCAATCTGTTTCTTTTGCTCCTTATCACCATTATCATAAATAGTAGCATTATACCCCATCAAGAGAGCCAAACATACATTAGCCTCCTCTTCGGTACCAGAACCTTGAACGGGGAAAAGGGAATCGGACAGAACAAGCACTTCCTTGTTCAATCGACAGAACGTATCGGAATAGACGGGAGTACCGTCCATGCCAAAACACATCAGCTCATGAGCAATACGCTGCAGCTCAAGAGCACGGGAAAGTAAAGAATTCATCTTCTTATTTGATTTTATATTTATAGACAGATGGAGGGAACCTCCTACAAGCTCAGGACGACAAAGACCTATTTATCTTTTATGATTTTCAAGTAGGATTTGGGGACTTTGATACTTGCAGTCAAAAGGTCCTTAATACGGATGACGACGTATGTTTTATTGGCTTCGATGGCAACCTCACCTTCAATACCGCTGAGTTCGCCTTTGATAACTTTTACTTTATGCCCAACAGTAAGAATTTCGCTATCAAGGCTGACACCGTCAGGATTCAGATCCATTACGAACATAAAGTCCTCCATTTGCTTATCCGGTACCACTAGCATGGAATGCGTAGAAAAGTCCTTCATATAAAAAAGGGGGACATTATAGATGTTGGATATATCGCAGGCTGTCTGCTTGGTGGAATGAACAAATACCAGATTGCGGATTACCGGAACTTCACTGCGTTTACGACGATACTTCAATTGAGAAATGACAAAACGCGTAGGGAGATAATAGTCAAGATCTAAATCCTCTTCCGATTTAAGTCGGTCCAGAGATTTCCGGACTGTAAATTCCTGCTTGTCACGGGTGCGGGCTGCAAACCAATATTTCTGTTGTTCAGTCACTTAGAAATTTTCTTTCGAATGAATCAGCTCAGTTCCGGGTGCGCTTCGCGGTTTGAACGAGACATTTTCCCACTCAAACCGTATTGTACACTTTTGCAATAATAATAAGCTATTAAAGAAGATATTAGACTCATAGAAGTGTCCAATAAACGTTCGTTTAATAAACGTCTATTTTTAAGAAAATAAGTAGAGGTATAAAAGTTAAAAAGGAACAGAACTTTAAGATGTTAAATATTAGACGTACAATGCTGCAATTCAATATATTAATATAAAACAAAAATCACTTTGGGAATATTTTTATTAAACATTTTGTTAGTTCAAAAAATACGGCTTATCTTTGCGTCCATTAAACGAACGTTTAAAAAACACCTCATCATTTCCAATATATCATTCTACATTCCAATATCTTACCCTCATAAATGCATTATTGAAGTTTCGCAAAGATGCCTGCTGATAAATGGGAATTTATCGCACAAAACGCAAGTGAAATAAAAGCCCACTTCCATAATCTATGGAGAGAGAGTGCAAGCCCGTGAATTTCTATTTAAAACACAAGCATTCCTTTGCTTTTCACCCTTTGTTTGTCCACTGTTGCATAGGGAATTAATAACGCCTAACGGCTATGAACAGCTCTGCTTATGGCCATCAAACGATTGCTTCATGGCCGTTAGCAGAGCTGTTCATAGCCGTTAGGCGTCACTAACTCCAAGGCTTTTACAGATGAAGTACGTAGCCCGCGCCTATTGCGCACAAGGTGCAAACGTATTGTACAGCAACTTAAAAGACATCAGACTCCACTATTCATAGTCGGGCAAACTCGAAAATGCAGGAAAACTACACTGACCGATTTATGTAACCCACGCGCGGTATTATATTAAAGAACAATAAGTTACGACAAAACTCAGACGTTTTCGGCAGGTGGAAGCAAATTTTGCTTCCACCTTTTCAGGTTGCTTCCACCGCAGAGTAAATGCCGATGGATAGGGAGATGCAGGAGGTGGGTGGAAGTGTGGAAGCAAAACAGATGCAAATTTATGTTTCAGCAACACGCCTCAAGTTTTAAAAAAGATGTAGTACAAAGGCATAAAACATAATAAGTGTTACAAATACACATTTTATGCCCCGACACTCTTGCAAATGTCGAAAAAGTCCGTACCTTTGCAATGTGTTTTTCATAGTATTAGATTTAAGGTTAACAAAGGTTGGAGTACAGCGGTACTCCTTTTTTTATGCCCATACGTACCGTCCCGGTTCTCCAATAAATTTTTCACGTAAAATGCAAGGCAACTTTTTATATCCATTTAGTTTTTGGCTATCTTTGCACTGCTTTCGGCGGGCATAGGCACGCATAAAGCAACTTAACTAACAATAAATCAATAATTAAAAACAGAAAATTATGGCAATGCATACATGGTTTGAATGTAAGATCCGTTACGAGAAAACAATGGAAAATGGAATGAACAAGAAGGTGACCGAACCGTACCTGGTGGATGCCCTCAGTTTTACGGAAGCGGAAGCACGCATCATCGAAGAGATGACGCCGTTCATTTCGGGAGAGTTCACCGTATCGGACATCAAACGTGCCAACTATAGCGAATTGTTCCCCAGCGAAGAGGAAGCTGCCGACCGCTGGTTTAAATGTAAACTGGTTTTCATCACACTGGACGAGAAAAGCGGTGCGGAAAAGAAAACCTCTACCCAGGTATTGGTGCAGGCTGCCGACCTGCGTGATGCAGTGAAGAAACTGGATGAGGGCATGAAAGGCACAATGGCCGACTATCAGATAGCATCTGTAGCGGAAACCGCCATTATGGATGTATATCCGTACAGTGCAGAGCCCGACGACAAACCGGAAGTTTAATTTAAGTGATGAGTTATAAGTTATGAATTATTATTGCGAGCCATAACTTATAACTCATAACTCATAACTCAAAAAAACGATGATTGCAGAGAATTTAAAACAAGTACTGAGCGAACTGCCTGAAAAGGTACGGCTGGTGGCTGTTTCCAAATTTCACCCCAACGAGGCGATAGAAGAAGCGTATCGTGCCGGCCAGCGTGTGTTCGGAGAAAGTAAGGTGCAGGAAATGACTGCCAAATACGAAAGTCTACCCAAAGACATAGAATGGCATTTCATCGGGCATCTGCAAACAAACAAAATAAAATATATCGTTCCTTACGTAGCGCTGATTCATGGCATAGACTCCTACAAGCTGTTGGCCGAAGTGGACAAGCAGGCTGCCAAAGCCGGAAAAACCGTCAACTGCCTACTGCAGTTGCACATTGCCCGGGAAGAGACCAAGTTTGGATTCAGCTTTGACGAATGCCGGGAAATGCTGGCAGCCGGTGAATGGAGAGAGCTCAAGCATATCCGGATATGCGGATTGATGGGCATGGCCACAAATACGGACAATGACGAACAAATCAAAACAGAGTTTTGTTCTTTAAATAGCTTCTTCAATGAAGTGAAAGCCAAGTGGTTTGCCGATGCAGAGTCATTCCGGGAACTGTCCATGGGGATGTCTCACGACTATCACGAGGCCATTGCAGCCGGGAGCACCTTGATACGTGTAGGAAGCAAGATTTTTGGAGAAAGAAACTATTAACCATAAAAAATCATTATCATGGCAACATTAGAAACTACTTTTGCAGGGCTGAAACTCAGAAACCCCATTATCGTCAGCAGCTCCGGACTGACAGACAGCGCCGCCAAGAATCAGAAACTATCTGAGGCCGGCGCAGGTGCCATTGTGCTAAAATCACTCTTTGAAGAGCAAATCATGATGGAGGCTGACTGGATGGGAGACCCGAACATGTACCCCGAAGGCAGTGACTACCTTGTAGGATATATCCGCGAACATAAGCTGGGTGAATATCTGAACCTGATTAAGGAAAGCAAAAAGGTTTGCAATATCCCCATCATAGCCAGCATCAACTGCTATCAGAATGCCGACTGGGTGGAATTTGCCGCCAAAATAGAAGAAGCCGGCGCAGACGCACTGGAAATCAATATCCTTGCACTGCAGACGGATGTACAATATGCTTACGGCAGTTTCGAGCAACGCCACATCGACATTCTGAGCCACATCAAGAAGACGGTCAAGATACCCGTCATCATGAAGCTGGGTGACAACCTGACCAATCCGATAGCTCTGATAGACCAGCTGTATGCCAACGGTGCCGCCGCAGTAGTGCTGTTCAACCGCTTCTACCAGCCGGACATCAACATTGAGAAAATGATACAAGTATCCGGCAACGTATTCAGCAATGAAGCCGATTTGTCCAAAGCCCTGCGCTGGATAGGCATCGCTTCGGCAGCCGTAAACAAACTCGATTATGCTGCTTCCGGTGGTATCCACTCGCCCGAAGGCGTTGTCAAGGCAATATTAGCAGGTGCTTCGGCCGTAGAGATATGCAGTGTGCTTTATCAGAATTCAGCTACCATCATTGAAGAATACATCCGCTTCCTCAACTTGTGGATGGACCGCAAAGGTATGGAAACCATCAGCCAGTTCAAAGGTATTCTGAACGTAAACGACCCGAAGGGAGTCAATACTTTCGAACGTACACAGTTCTTGAAATACTTCTCTTCACATGAATGAGACAAAAGGCTGACAAGAAGACAATAAAATTGAAAGGGTGATAACACTACAATGACGTTATCACCCTTTCATTTTATACTATACCGCTATCTTTTTATTTCTTCTTATCCAGCGCCTCAAAGCAGGAATTCTTGCTCACGAATTCCGGAACAATATCCTTCATGGCAGCAACAATTTTCATCTGGTCATAGGTGTAACTTACATCAATCAGCTTCTGGATACGCTCCTTCACCTCGTCATAGTCATACTCACGCACCGTGGCAATCATAATCTTCTCATGATAGGTGGGCTTTGTAAGCTCCTTCACATTCAAGAGTTCCTCGTAGAGCTTCTCGCCATGACGGAGACCGGTAAATTCAATCTTCACATCCGTACGTCCGGAAAGGCTGATCATACGCTTGGCAAGGTCCACAATCTTCACCGGCTTACCCATGTCGAAGATATAGATTTCACCGCCGTTGCCCATACTGCCGGCCTCAAGAACAAGGCGGCAAGCTTCGGGAATGGTCATGAAGTAACGGATTATCTCAGGATGGGTCACTGTCACCGGGCCGCCACGCTGAATCTGGTCGCGGAAACGGGGAATGACAGAACCGTTGGAACCCAGCACATTGCCGAAACGCGTAGTGATGAACTGAGTGGCATGGCCTCCCTCCTTCTGCAACTTCTTCGCAAGAGACTGCACATAAATCTCGCAAATACGCTTGGAACAGCCCATCACGTTTGTAGGGTTAACAGCCTTGTCCGTAGAAATCATCACAAACTTCTCGGCACCGTATTTCACGGCAAGATCGGCAACGGTGCGCGTGCCGAATACGTTCACCTGGATGGACTCGGAAACGTTGTCCTCCATCATCGGCACATGCTTGTAGGCGGCCGCATGGAAAATATACTGGGGCTTGAACTCCCTGAAGATATCCTCCATGCGCGTGGCATTGGAGATGTCGGCTATGATGGTCTCAGCATCGATGTCGCGCCAACGGTCCTGAAGTTCCAGACGGATGTCGTGCAGAGGAGTCTCGGCCTGGTCCACTAAAATAAGCTTATAGGGATTGAACGAAGCCACCTGGCGCATGATTTCGCTGCCGATGGAGCCGGCGGCGCCTGTAATCATCACACGCTTGCCCTCCAGATGAGAGGCAACCTTATGGATATCTATCTCGATAGGATTGCGCTGAAGCAGGTCCTCAATCTGAATTTCCTTCAACTGTGTGCGGCTCAGCGCCTGACCGTTCCACTCGCTCAAAGGAGGCGCGGTCATCAGTTTGATGTTGTGCACCAGCAGGCGGTCAGCCATGTCGGACTTCTTCAGTTCCTCCATCTTGGCAGGAGAAATGATGATGGTCTGCACATCGCGGTCGTTCAGCACATCAATCAGCGTATCATCGTTGGGGAACACCCTGACACCCATCATCACCTTGTTGATAAGCTCAGGTTCGTCCGCAATGAATCCGCGCAGACGGTAGTGGTTGCGCAGATTGACACGCAATGCCTTGGCAATGTTGACCCCGGCTTCCTTGGCACCGTAAATAAACACATTGGCACTGTGGGTGCCGTCGAAGTTCAGCGCCTCGAAGAAAGTCTTGACAATCACACGGGAGCATGCCATCATGGCAAAGCTGATGATATAGGACATGAACAGCACGCTGACCGGAGCCAGGTTAAACTCCAAATAGCTTTCCGTCAGGACGCTCGTTATCATCAGCAGTGCATACGACACCGTCAATGACACAAAAATGCGCATGATATCCACAAAGGAGGAAAAGCGCAACACATTGGAATACGTACGGAAAACACGGAAGAAAATCAAGTTGACAACAACCGTCCATAAAATGGTCTTGTCAATGGTAGAGGATTCCAAAAAAATGCTTCTGAAATCATATCGGAGAGCATAGGCCAACAGACTGGATATGACGATGATAAATACGTCAATTAATAGAATAGTCCATATCGGAAGCACTTTCGCGGAAAGATACCGATGAAAAAAATTTCGCTTCATTTTGCTTGACAGTTTTGTTTTAGGCGAGGCAAAGATACACTATTTTAGTCAAAACGGGCAAAAAATCGATAAAAAAATGTTATAATAATTATCTATCCTCTATAAAGAAACCATCCCGCCTTCCCCTGTTTTAGCAGCCGGAAAGCGGGATAGAAATAGTTTTACCCCGGAAAATGCGATATCCGCTACATCAGATTACTTGCCAACTCGCTCAACTGGCTACGTTCTCCTTTCACCAGATTGACATGGGCAAACAAGTTCTGGTCCCTCATACGGTCTATCATATAGACAAGTCCATTGGACTGACTGTCCAGATAGGGTTGGTCTATCTGCTGAATATCACCGGTAAACACCATTTTCGTGCCCTCACCGGCACGGGTGATGATGGTCTTAATCTCATGTGGAGTCAGGTTCTGGGCTTCATCAATAATACAGTAGGTTTCGCTCAAGCTGCGCCCGCGGATAAAGGCCAATGCCTCGATGACCAATTGTTCACTTTTTTGCATATCCTCCAAGCGTTTCACTTCAGAGGAATTGGCAGCGAACTGATGCTTGATTACATTCAAATTATCAAACAAAGGCTGCATGTAAGGAGCCACTTTCTCATTGGCATCACCGGGAAGGAATCCAAGGTCCTTATTGGATAGGGCTACGATGGGACGTGCCAGAAGAATCTGCTTGTAGTCGGTAAGTTTTCCCAATGCAGCGGCCAGTGCCAGCAGGGTCTTGCCGGTTCCCGCCTTACCAGTCAGGGCAACCAGCTTGATGTTCGGGTCATTCAGCACCTCAAAAGCAAAGCTCTGCTCAGCATTGCGCGGTTCAATGCCATAGTTCTTTGTCTTGTTGACCCGGCAAATCGAATGGGTAAAGGGATTATAACGTGCAAGCACACTGCTGCGGTCACTCTTCAGCACAAAGCATTCATTAGGACGAATGATGTCCTTAAAATCAAACTCGTTGATGTCCAGTCCTTCTTTGGAAGAATAAATGCGGTCTATCAGCGCAGGGTCAATACCCTCGAACACTTCATTCGACTTTTCGAATATATCCACATTGATTACCTTATCATTGATGTAGTCTTCGCACAGCAGACCGATGGAACGCGCCTTCATGCGCAGATTCACGTCTTTCGTGACAAGGATGGTTTTCATTTTAGGCTTTTTGGTGGAAAGCCAGTCCACTACCGACAGAATCTGATGGTCGGGGATGCGTTCGGGAAAGGAATCACGTACCCGGGGAGAGTCCACCATGCCTGCCACCACAAACAGACGGCCCAAGCCCTCTCCCAATGGCGCCCCTTTGGTGAACAGATTGTCATCGGTAATCAAATCTAGCTCACGGACGAACTCACGCGCATTGAAATTAATCTGCTCATTACCTTTCTTGAATTTGTCCAGTTCTTCAAGGACTACGATGGGAAGATAAATGTCATTCTCTTGAAAATTCTTCAAACAATTATAATCGTGAAGAATCACATTCGTATCAATCACAAAATTTTTCTTAGCTCCCATACACGTTAGATTTAAATTGTTAATACCTTTGCATAAGCTTAAGATAAGCTACACTGCAAGCAATTTCAAGCAAGCTTGATTGCGTTCGGTCTGCATTATCTTTGTCGCTTTTAAAGATAACAAATTAATAGGGAGAAAGGATTGCTTCTCCGTTAAATATTATAAAAGATGGATTATCAGGACACTTTAACTTACTTATATAACAGTGTGCCCATGTTTCAGCAAGTGGGCGGCTCAGCATACAAGGAAGGATTGGAAAACACTCTGACCCTGGACGCACACTTCGAACATCCCCACCGCAGTTTCCGCAGCATTCATGTGGCCGGTACCAATGGAAAGGGCTCCTGCTCGCATACGCTTGCCGCCATACTGCAAGAGGCAGGATACAGGGTCGGGCTCTATACCTCGCCCCATCTGGTGGATTTCCGGGAGCGCATCCGGATTAATGGACAGCCTATACCCGAGGAATACGTCATCCGTTTTGTAGAGCAGGAACGTGGCTTCTTCGAACCCCTCCATCCCTCTTTCTTTGAGCTGACCACTGCCATGGCCTTCCGCTACTTTGCCGATGAGAAGGTGGATGTAGCCGTAATCGAGGTGGGACTAGGCGGACGCCTGGACTGTACCAATATCATCCGTCCGGATGTATGCATCATCACCAACATCAGTTTTGACCATACCCAATTCCTGGGGGACACCTTAGCAAAAATCGCAGGAGAGAAGGCAGGAATCATCAAAAGCGGTATCCCCGTTGTAATCGGCGAGACCACTCCCGAAACGAAACCGGTATTTCTGGAAAAAGCACAGACAACGGGTGCTCCCATCTACTTTGCCGAGGAGAATGACCGTGAAGACTATCCCGGAATAGAATACGAACTGAAAGGACTCTACCAGCAGAAAAATGCCCGGACCATCCTCACCGCCCTCCCGCTACTGAAAGAAGCCGGCTACCGGCTGGACGGACAAGCAGTGCGCAGTGGCTTTGCCCGTGTGGTGGAACTGACGGGCTTGATGGGACGCTGGCAAAAACTGCAGGACTCGCCCACCCTGATTTGTGACACCGGCCACAATGTGGGAGGCATCACCTACATTACAGAACAACTGAAACAGCAGGCTTACCGCCAGCTACACATCATCATAGGCATGGTGAATGACAAGGATATACGGGGGGTACTGGCCCTGCTGCCCCGGGAAGCGACCTACTACTTCACCAAAGCCAGCGTGAAGCGAGCATTGCCCGAAAGCGAACTACAGGAGCTTGCCGAAGCAGCAGGTCTGGAAGGACATTGCTATCCTGATGTACCTGCCGCCGTGCGGGCTGCACAAGAAAAAAGCCTCCCGGAAGATTTCATCTTCGTGGGAGGCAGCAGTTTCATTGTGGCCGACTTGTTAGCGAACCGCGATGCACTCAATCTCTACTAAGGCATCTTTGGGCAGCGCCTTCACTGCCACAGCCGAACGTGCCGGGAAAGCACCGTCAAAATAAGTGGCATATACCTTGTTCATATCAGCGAACAAGGACATGTCTGCCAGGAAAACGGTTGTCTTCACAATATTCGCCATGCTCAGACCTGCCTCTTCCAGGATATGCTTTATATTCTCCAAGGACTGGCGGGCTTGCGCTTCCGCACCTTCAGCCATCACTCCGGTAGCTGCGTCAATAGGCAACTGACCTGATACAAATACCATTCCGCCGGCTTCGATAGCCTGGCTATAAGGGCCTATGGCGCCCGGTGCCTTCTGGCTGCAAATCACTTTCTTCATGATTGTCAAAGTTTGTTTTTATTAATAATCGAGTCTATTTTCCTTTTTTGAAATAAAAAAATCCGAAGTATATGCAGTATTCCGGAAATCCACGCATTTTATAAATAAAACAACGTAATTTCACTCATAACCTGTTATACCTAGACTTAACTCATTTAACACGGGGGAGTTCCCCAAAACAGAGGCTCTGCTTGCGAAAGCAGAGCCTTTATTCTATCCCATCCCTTTACTTGCAATGCTTCTCAATCAAAGCATCCACATTGGGGTCACCCAATTCCTTTGCCTTGGCAAAGCTGGCACAAGCTTCCTTATCCTTCTTCATCTGCAGCTGGGCGATACCCATCAGACGATAGGCCTCGGCATAGTTAGGGTCTTTCTCCAAGGCAGTCTTCAGCACATTCAACGCCTCCTCGTAACGTCCCACGCGAAGATTCACCACTGCCAGTTCGGCACGGTAGGTCAAATCCTCCGGATTCAGTTCGATGGCCTTCGCCATATCGTCCAGCGCACGCTGGTACTGCTTGGCCTTCAAGGCAGCCTGCTCACGGTAATAGTAGAACATGTCGTTCACTTTACCGTTCACGGCATTGTAATAGGCGTCATAATCCAACATGGCATTACGCGCCTGGTCTGCATTCATGCGGGCTTGGGCACGCTCCAGCAAGTAAGGGGCAGCTTCCTCCGTATAGGGCTGGGTAAAGCGGGCCACACAGCTGTCCATCAGAGCCAGTACCTCTTCGGCAGGCGCCTGCATCAATTCCTTGGTCTTGGCGGCACTGAAGAAGGTAGCCGGAGAGGCCAGAATGGTCTTGTTCACTTTATCATAGCTGGTAAATGCCGACGGATAGTCCTGCTTGGCAAACTGGATGTCACCCTCCAATTGGACATAAACCGGAAGCTCGTCAATGGCTATCGCTTTCCGTACCTCGCCCAGAGCTTTGTCGAGCGACCAATCCTTATAAACTTTCTCGGGCTTGCCCAATGCATAATTATAGATTATCTTGGCCCGGTTGTAATACACATCATCTTTCTTTGCAGCAACCTCCAAAGCCTTATCCATATCTGCGGCAACCTTATCCATGGAAACATCTTCACGGGACATGAACAGATGCTGGGAAGCACGGCGCAGATAACCGTCGGCACTGGCAGGATATTGTGCAATGAAATCATTCAGAGTCTCCATATACTTCTCCGGAGACAGTTGGGAAGAAGCCATGTAGAGGAATACCAAAGCCTGCTCTTCGGTATCGGGCAATGCCTTCTTGATACCGATGCCCTTCAATGACATATCTCCATAAGACAATGCGGAGATATTCTGCGACATGGCGAAATTGGCATCAATAGCATAGCAGATGGTAGCCGTGTCTTGTCCGGAGGACTTCTGCGCAAGGCCGAAGACCTGCCCGTCCACAGTCATCAGCGGACAACTCACCATCTTGTCCTTCAGACGCATATCGAGCGTATAATAGGAATAGTTGCCGGAAATCTTATCAGCTTCCTTTACTTTCCCGGCAGTGTAGGAACGGTCTTTCTGGGTGGAATAAGGCAGCAGATATACATCCGCACCGGCAGCCGGAGCCACAGCAGCCAAAGTGAGTGCCGTGACTTTCTTTCCGGGGATACCGACACGGAACTTGACAACATCGTACATGTCATCGGCCCCCATAATGGCCTCCACCGGCATCTGTGTCCCGTCCGAGCTCATCACAACGGCGCGCTGGGCACCTTTGAACAAGGTGTAGTCAGAAAGCGCAACGCCATCTTCAGTGACAAAAAAGCCGTTTCCAGTATTCAGTATCTTATCGTTCTGGTCGTAGGTCACCACCGAAAAAACGGCACGTTTGGCTTTGTCTACCCACTTCGGGGCTTGTGCCACACTCCACTGAGCCAATAAACAGAGAGTGAGCATCAACAGCAATTTCTTTTTCATATCTTAGTTGGTTCTTTGTTTTACCGCTTCATAAATCAAAATGCCGGCTGCAACGGAAACATTGAGGGACTCGATGGTTCCCAACATGGGAATCTTCACCCACTCGTCACACAACGCCAGGTTGTCATAGGACACCCCCTTGTCTTCGGCACCCATAATGATGCACATCGGACCGGTATAGTCGGCTTTGGTATAGTCGTAATCGCCTTTCTCCGTGGCTGCCACGATATGGAAACCACTATTCTTGAGGAATTGCAGGGTCTCTTTCAAGCTGTGTTCGCGGCAAACGGGCAAAGTGTGCAAGGCTCCTGCCGAGGTTTTCATGGCGTCTGCGTTGACTGATACACTGTTCCGTGCAGGGATAATCACGGCATCTACCGCCGCACACTCGCAAGTACGGGCAATGGCACCGAAATTGCGGACATCCGTGATGCCGTCGAGCATCACAAACAGAGGATTCTTGCCCTGCTCGAAAAGGAAAGGTACCAAGTCCTCCGTCTTCTGGTAAGTGACTGAAGAGATGAAGGCAATTACTCCCTGGTGATTCTTCCGCGTCACGCGGTTGATGCGTTCCACCGGAACGCGCTGTACCGGTATCAAAGTCCCTTTCAAGACAGCGAACAGCTCTTTTGACAAATCACTCTGAATGTCCTTCTTTACCAATATCTTGTCTATCTCTTTTCCTGCCTGAATGGCTTCTATCACGGCACGAACGCCGAAAATCATTTCACTGTTATCAACCATATATGGGTATTTACTATTTGACGATTTACTATTTACTATTTGATACTTCCAGCAATGCTCTGGCATTGTTCAGTGCGGCTTCGGTCAGCTTAGCACCACTCAGCATATGGGCTATTTCTTCCACACGTTCATCGTCGGTCAGACGACGGATGTGACTGTTTGTTTCCGTCTCGTTGTCCTGCTTGTACACCTTATAATGGGCGCATCCGCGGGCAGCAATCTGGGGCAGATGGGTGATACTGATTACCTGGCGGTCCTGCTCGCCCATCTCCTGCATGATATCCGCCATGCGGTCGGCTATCTCGCCGGAGACTCCGGTATCTATTTCGTCGAATACAATGGTAGGAAGCTTGACGGCACCGGCTATCATTGCTTTGATGGAGAGCATGACGCGGGCTATTTCACCACCCGAAGCAACGGAGGAGACGCTTTGCAATGCCCCGTTCTTATTCGCGGAAAACAAGAAGTTCACAGTATCCGCCCCGTGTATGCCCGGCTCTTTGCGGGCACCTATCTCTACCTGGAAACGGACATTGGGCATGCCCAACGGAACCAGCCGCGCAGCCATCTGCTTCTCCACTTCACGGGCAGCGGCAGTACGCGCCTTGGTGAGGACGGCAGCCTGCTTTTTCACCTTATTATATAAAGCGTCGCAACGCGCTTTCAGTTCCTCGATGTGCTCGTCGGACGAAGTGATAGCGGAGAGTTTGGCGGCGTATTCATCCGTCAACGCCAGAAGTTCACCGACAGTGGAAACGCGGTGCTTCTGTTGGAGCGTATAAATCAAGTTCAGACGTTCGTTCACTTCATCCAGACGTTCGGGGTTGAACTCTATTTCATCCTCCTTACCCGACACTTCCTGCGAAATATCCTTCAACTCGATATAAGTGCTTTCCATGCGTTCGGCAAGTTCCCCGGCAACCGGATAAACCCTCTGCAGGCCGAGCATCGTATTCAGGCATTCCTTCAGCCCGGACAACAAGCCTCCTTCGTCCGAGTAGAGCGTCTGCCCTACCCGATAGAGTCCGGCCTTTATCTCTTCCGCATGGCTCAGCGTATCTGCCTCTTGCTCCAGCTCCTCCTGCTCACCGGCAGACAAGTGTGCCTCTTCCAACTGTTCCAGTTGGAAACGGATATAGTCTTCGTCCGACTTATCCTGATTGGCACGGGCAACAAGGGCCTCCAAATCCTGCTGTGCCTGCTTCCATGCTCCGAAGATATGCTGGTAAGCAGACAAGGCCTCTTCGTTATGCGACAAGATGTCCAGTACATTCAACTGAAATCCTTCCTTGTTCAGCAATAGGTTCTGATGCTGGGAATGCACGTCAATCAGCTGTTCTCCCAACTCCTTCATCTGAACCAATGAAGCAGGCGTGTCATTGATGAATGCCCGGCTCTTGCCCGAAGCGGACACCTCGCGGCGCAGGATGCATTCTTCCTCGTACTCCAACTCATTCTCCTCAAAGAAAGGCTGCATACCGTAAGCGGAAATATCAAAACGGGCCTCGATAATGCACTTCGAAGCTCCTACACGAATGGCTTTCACATCGGCACGCTGTCCCAGCAGCAGACCGATGGCACCCAGAATAATGGATTTTCCAGCACCGGTCTCACCCGTTATCACCGAGAAACCGCTGCTGAAGCTGATATCGAGCTTTTCAATAAGCGCATAATTCTGTATGTAAAGCGAACGCAACATAAGGATATTGACGATTTACGATTTACTATTTACTATTTAAATCTTTCACCAGACGGTCTACGATGTCGGCAGCCACTTCGGCTTTGGACTTCAAGGGGTAGTCCGTCTTTCCCTGGTGGTCTATGATACTGATTTTATTGGTATCGCAACGAAAACCGGCTCCCTTGTCGTTCAGGGAGTTCAGCACGATGAAGTCCAGATTCTTGCGGTTGAGCTTGTCTTCCGCATTCATCTGCTCGTTATGAGTCTCAAGGGCAAAGCCTATGAGGAGGCGCCGTTGGTGCTCTGTATCGTTCTTCAGATTGCCTAAGAAAGCGGCTATGTCGCGGGTAGGTTTCAAGTTCAAACTCATCTCCCCGGTCTTTTCGCGCTTGATTTTCTCATCCGCCACTTGTTCGGGGGTGTAGTCTGCCACGGCAGCCGTCAAGATGGCGGCATCGGCATGGACAAAGGCGGCGGATGCAACCTCGAACATCTCCTGCGCCGACTCTACCGCATGGTACTGGTGCATCGGGAAGTAAGTGCCTTGCTGCACCGGACCGGCAATCAGTATCACCTTGGCCCCTCTGGCGGTACATTCATCTGCCAGGGCAAGTCCCATCTTGCCGGAAGAATAGTTGCCGATGAAGCGCACCGGGTCTATCTTCTCATAAGTAGGTCCTGCGGTTATCATCACTGTCTTGCCCACCAGGTCGCCCTCTTTGGCAGCAAAGTACATTTCCAGATGGCGGATGATATTCTCCGGCTCCTCCATACGGCCTTTCCCCACCAGATGACTGGCGAGTTCTCCCGTAGCAGGTTCTATGATGTGGTTTCCATAAGAGCGGAGTGTATCCAGATTCTTTTGGGTGGAAGGATGAGCATACATGTCCAGGTCCATGGCAGGCGCCACAAACACCGGAGCTTTGGCGGAGAGATAGGTGGTAATCAGCATATTGTCTGCCACGCCATTCGCCATCTTGCCGATGGTGGAAGCCGTAGCCGGAGCTATCAGCATGGCATCTGCCCACAGACCGAGGTCCACATGGCTGTTCCAGGTGCCATCGCGTTGGGCAAAGAACTCACTGATAACCGGTTTGCTGGTCAGGGCAGAGAGCGTGATAGGGGTAATAAATTCTTTTCCGGCAGGCGTAATGACCACCTGCACCTCTGCACCACGCTTAATCAGTCCGCGAATAATATAGCATGCTTTATAGGCGGCAATGCTGCCCGTAATGCCCAATACTATTTTCTTCCCTTTCAGTATATTTGCCATTTATTTCTGAGTCATTTCACGCAGACGTATCTTGGTCAGCGTGGCTTTGGTATTCAGGGTAAAATCACTGTTCAGAATCCAGCTGTAATAGCCGGGGTCGCGCTTCAAGACATCGGATACCGACATGCCTTTGTACTTGCCAAAATTGAATACTTCCACACCTTTATCGTCGTAGACCATACGGCCGGCAAAGTCCACATTCTTGTTGAAGCTGGAATAGTCGGCAAGGAAAGCCACGTCATTCTGCAACTCCGGATAGCGGTCCAACTGAGACATCAGCACCTCGTAAGTGGCACGTGTATCAGCCTCTGCCGTATGGGCGTCTTCCAGATTCTTGCCGCAATAGAATTTATAGGCAGCAGACAGCGTGCGTTGCTCCATCTTGTGGAAAATGACCTGCACGTCCACAAACTTGCGGCGGCTCATGTCAATGTCCACACCGGCACGAAGGAACTCTTCCGCCAGGACGGGGATATCAAAACGGTTGGAGTTGAAGCCCGCCAAGTCGCATCCTTCAATGTCATTGGCAATGTTGCGCGCCACTTCCTTGAATGTGGGGCAGTCGGCTATATCGGCATCGTAGATGCCATGAACGGCAGATGCTTCGGCAGGAATGGGCATTTCGGGGTTGATACGCATGGTTTTGGACTCCTCATTCCCGTTGGGATATACCTTGAGGTAACAAATTTCGACAATTCGGTCTGAGTTGATATTGGTACCCGTAGTCTCCAAATCAAAAAAGACTATCGGATTTTTCAGATTCAATTTCATTGTTTTTTCGTTTTATAAGCTCTGGCTATGAGCTATAAATTATAAGTTTAACTTACAAGCCACGAGCTACAAGTACCGTGCGGCATAATTGCGCAGCCACTTGTAGCTCGTAGCTCATAATCCGATTGCTAATATTCATCAGTCATTCAGCATCATCGGCATCAGCAGCATCAGCAAGTCTTCGTTCTCTTCCTGCTCTACCGGAATAATGACACCTGCACGTGAAGGATCTGCCAGTTCGATAACGATTTCATCGGCAGAAATGTTATTCAGAATGTCAATCAGGAAAGTGGACTTGAAACCGATGCTCATCGGATTGCCCGCATATTGGCAAACCAGTGTTTCTTCGGCCGATGTAGAGAAGTCGATGTCCTGTGCGGAGATGACAATCAGATTCTCCTGCATACGGAGCTTGATAAGGCTGCTTGCCTGCGAAGAGAAGATGGACACGCGGCGCAAAGCACCGAGCAGTTGCAGGCGGTCTACCGTCACTTTATAAGGGTTGTTCTGCGGAATCACAGAGTTGTAGTTGGGATAGCGACCTTCGATAAGACGGCACACCATGCGGTAGCTTTCCAGTGTGAACACAGCGTTGCGTTCGTCGAACTCGATAGTCACCATGCCTTGCTCTTTCGGCAGCAGATTCTTCATCAGCGAAGCCGGCTTCTTGGGCAGGATAAAGGCGGCACGTTCGTTACCTTTGGCGGCCAGTGTCTTGCAGCGCACCAGCTTATGACCGTCTGATGCCACCATCGTGATGTCCTCCGTTGTGATATCGAAATAGATACCGTTCATCACGGGACGAAGCTCGTCATCAGCCGTAGCAAACACGGCACGGTTGATACCACCCAGCAACACTTGTGCATCCATTTCCACACGTACGGCATTGTCACCCAACATGGCAGACTGCGGGAACTCGTCCGCATTCTGCCCCATCAGGCTGTATTTACCGTTCTGATACTGTACCGTGATTTCAAGGGAATCCGTATTGATTTCAAAAGTCAACGGTTGTTCGGGAATTTCCTTCAAAGCGTCCAAAAGGGTTTTGGCTGTGACGGCAAAACGGCCGTCCATATCACTTTCATTCACTTCGACCGTAGTGACCATCGTCGTTTCACTGTCGGAAACAGTTGCAGACAAGGTTCCGTCTTGCAGTTCAAAGAGGAAACAATCCAAAATAGGCAACGCATTCTTCGAATTAATCACACGGCTGATAGCCTGCAAATGACTGGAGAGCGCAGTACTCGAAACGATAAATTTCATATCTTCTGTATATTTAAGTTTTTTATTTTGCTAACGTCTTAGAAACCGTTTTTATCTTTTTCAAACTGACGGACAAAGTTAAAAAAAGAATTCCCTACGACAAAGAAATAGCAAGAAAAAACAGCCGAATATTCGTCTCATATTCCTAAAAAATTGTAACTTCGCCGCATCATTTAAAAAGAAAACAATGGAATTTACAGGAAAAATCATCGCTATACTCCAGCCCAGAGGCGGAGTTTCCAAGTCAGGTAACGAATGGAAATCACAAGAATATGTGATTGAAGACCATGGCCAATATCCGCGCAAAATGTGTTTTGACGTATTTGGAGCGGACAAAATCGAACAGTTCAATATTCAGATGGGCGAAGAGCTGACAGTATCTTTTGATGTAGACGCACGCCAATGGCAAGACCGTTGGTTCAACAGTATTCGCGCATGGAAGGTAGAACGCGTAAGCACTGCCGCACCCGCTCCGGGCGCTCCCGTTCCGCCGCCGGCTCCCACTGCCGCACCGGAATTCCTCGCAGGGGATGCAAAGGATGACCTGCCGTTCTAAGAATATGTTATAATTCACCACAGATTGCACAGATTAACACAGTTCATTCTAGAATTTTGATAATCAAGATTTTTTAGCTGTTTTAATCTGTGCAATCTGTGGTGAGTGTGTATTTTGACTTTCCTCGTGCTTATTTTCCCTCAGCACTCTACAGAATGACCGATTAATCACCCTTTATAAAGCAATACGATATTCGGATAAACCACCCCTTCTGTACAAGTGAATTGTACTGCAAGCATGAAATGACGGAAGAAGTTGGATTGACGGAAGAAGAAGTTCGGTATCAGACGCACATACGTTTCAGGCTGGCTCAGCATCATCTCCATATCCACCATCATCACAAAATTATATATGGGTGAAAGACTGCCTATACCCTCTTCGTACACCGGTGTTCCGTCTAACACATCTCCACTCTCCACCGCCTCAATATAGGCCGAAAGGCTCAGTGCATCGGGAGCCAGCAACAGACTACCCCGATAGAAACAGGCAAAGGTATAAAGGGCAGACTCCGTGATGCCCGTCAGCTGGGTGAGCAGCGTGTTACGGGGCAACACATATTTAGGGAACTTCCTTGCTTTGGGATACAACGAATTATTTGAAACCACCTTCGGCATAAGCGGAGCGTCCTCTTCCTTGGGGGTACTGTAAAGCAGAGACTGCAAGCGGCGTTCCGCTGCCAGTTCATCCTTGAGAGGGATACACATCACGGCGCAAGGCAGCTTGTCCAACGTGTCTTTAGACTGGAACAAGCAAGACATCACGCTCTCGCCCGCATGCTCATTCAAGTAAGCAATCCACTCCTCGTCGCGCTGCTTGATATAGTCTGAATAGGTGGCCTTGGCATACTCCTGACTGGCAGTAAAGCCAAACCAGGAATTTCTGTCAGACATTGCCCAGCGATCGTAAAAGAAAGTGGAAGACGGAAGCAGAGCCCCGGAAAATCCGTCCTCTACCGGCTGCTGCACCCGCAAGGCATTGATAAACGTCTGTGTGGAATCCGACCCATGGCTGATGCCGGAGCAATAAATGGCATCTTCATTGAACTTCATGTCAAACTCCGCCCAACTGCCCAGCTGCGTCTGCGAACGGATACCGTCCGTAGGCTTCCCCATATCCACTCCTTTCATACGCACATAGACCGTGGCAGCCACGTTACTCTGCTTGCCCGCGTACATAGTGCGGAAAGAAGGGAGGTTCATCAGGGACTTTTTGCTGCGCCGCGCATCAATCACATGTTCTATCAAACGCTTCTGGAAACTTACAACCAGAAAATCGGGAGTGAAGTAGGCAGCCAGGAAACGACCGTCTGCCATGGGATAGATACGTATCTCCTCTCCCTTGTAATCGAAATACTTGGAAGGAAACGAACTGGAGCAGTACTTCTCCACAAAAGATTCCACCAACTCATAATCACCCGAACCCAAACTGCAATACAATACTTGGTTCATCGGTGTATCCGGCTCGTGAAAGCTAATCAGCATCTTGTTCATCTGTTTACTCAGTCCATGCGGAGTATCCTCCACCAAAGTATACAAATACTTCTTCAAGTAAACAAAAAGCTCCGATACGTATAGAAAATGATTGTCTTTGCTGCAATTCAGTTCATTGATATCCTCCACGAGGTCTGCCATACGGTCGGTTTCGAGTATGGCTGTGGCATCTTGCGGCACCAAAGTATAAAGATTGAAATCCTGCCGGTTCTCCACCGAATTCAACCGCAGGAAAGAATACACACCAAAACCGGTACATAGCAGCACTATGGACACAACGACAGCTATCTGTATGAGGAGTCGGAGTTTCATGGCATTTATTCATCAACTTTTGGCAAAAATAGCATTTTCTACTAATAAAACAAAACAAATGTTTCAAAAAGTTTAGAAATCTATTTCAAGTCCATCGTAGGCAAAGTGTACATGGGGTGGCAGCTGCTTTTCGATATCGGCATGAAGCCCTGCATGATGGCTCATATGGATGAAATAGGTCTCTTTGGCACCAATACGTCCGGCAGCCTCCAACGCCTCCGAAATACTCTGGTGCGTAGGATGCGGCTTTGGCCGTAAAGCATTCATTACCAAAACGTCCAAGCCCTTCAATTGTTCATAAGATTCCTCAGGCATCATGTGCATATCCGTGATATATCCCAGCCGGCCGCCAATGCGGTAGCCCAGGATGGGAAGCCTGCCGTGCATCACCCGTAAAGGCAGCACTTCCGTCCGGTTGATGTGGAACACCTGCCCCGCCTCCACTTCCTGCAGATAGATACGCGGAACTCCCGGATATACCTTATCGACAAAGCAGTAAGGCATCCTTGCCCGCAGATGGGCAGCAGTGTAGGCATCGGAATAGATAGGAATATCGGCAAAACGACCGAACGGGCGCAAATCATCCAGACCACCCACATGGTCATAGTGTTCGTGTGTCACCAGTACGCCGTCTATCTTCTCAAAAGAAGAAGCACGCAGCATCTGTTCCCTGAAGTCAGGACCACAATCTATCAATATCACCGCATCATCCGTATGCAGCAGGGATGACGCACGCAAGCGGTTGTCCCGCGGGTCAGTGGAAGTGCAGACCGGACAAGTACAGCCTATCTCAGGCACACCGGTCGAAGTTCCACTTCCTAATATTCTGAGTTTTCCCATTGACTAAATCAAATAAATTTCTAAAATCAGGTTATATACAACAATGTTTGGGTGTGTCAAAACTCTCTTACTATTTTATCAAACAAACTTCCGGGTGAATATCAATGCCGAATTTCTCGCGGACAGAAGCCCGCACGGCATCCGAAAGAGCGACAATATCCGCTCCCGTGGCACCACCCGAGTTCACCAGCACCAACGCCTGCCGGCCGTGCACCGCAGCAGGCCCCAGCGCCTTGCCTTTCCAGCCACACCGGTCTATCATCCAGGCAGCCGGTATCTTTACCCGACCGGCATCCACATCATAGTGGGGCATGTCCGGATATTCCCGTTGCAAAGACTCGAACTGCCGACGCGGCACGATGGGGTTCATAAAAAAACTACCCGCATTGCCCAGCACCTTCGGGTCGGGCAACTTGCTTTGACGGATGTCTATAATCACGCGGCGCAAAATTTCCAGATTCAGCACCGGATATTTCTCCAGCTCCTGCCGGATAGTACCGTAATCCAATGTATAATGTTCCCGTTTACCCAGGCAGAAGTTCACGTAAGTCACAAACACGGTCTTCATCTCCGGTTGCTTAAACAAGCTCTTTCTGTAGGAGTAGCCGCATTCGTCCACCCCGTAGATACGCTTCTCCCTTGCCATGTTTATGGTTTCCACGGATGTTATCAGGTCCTTTACTTCCACACCATAGGCACCGATATTCTGTACTGCGCTCGCCCCCACCTCACCCGGTATCAGCGAAAGGTTCTCGGCACCATACCAATGCCGCTCCACACAGTAGGCCACAAAATCGTCCCATACCACACCGGCGCCCACACGCACCGACACGTGCTCCTCATCCTCTGACGTCACCTCCAGGCCACCGATACGTGAATGCAGTACCGTGCCTTCATAATCCTTAATAAAGAGCAGGTTGCTCCCTCCACCGATATGCAGCCAGGGCGCAACGACCTGTCCTGCTGCAATCAGCCCCCGCAGTTCATCCTCCGAACCGTATTCCAGAAATCTTGCAGCAGTAACGTCAATTCCAAATGTATTGGGTATCTTCCTCAAACCTTTCCTCCTTTATTTTAAATGCTCGTGTCTTCATATTTGTACAGCTCCCATCCCTTACTGCGTTTGCGGAAATAGAAGATATTGGAGTATCCGTTGCCTATGCCATTTACCTTCAGTATTTTGGTATCCGACAAGTCCTCATTCTTCTGTCCGTAATTGATATTAGACAATCTGTCAGTAGGCATTACCGGACGAAAGGCATACCACTGGTCCACATCCAAAGTAGTTTCCAGAATAGAAAACTCGTCATCAGGGTCTATGGTGATGAATTGTAGCGGATGCCTGATATGCTTGCTCTGATAGACACTGTCCGTCACAAAACGGGTATAGAATTCCACGAAGTCCTCATTTTCACCTTTCTCCATCTCGCGCAGGTTAATGGCCTCAAGCATCCACATTCCCCGCTTCCGCTCAAAATAATAACGCTTCACCATACGCGTTTTCAAGAAAATCCACTCCACTTGCACCGATGTCAGCGTAGTATCGCCCACCATGTCCATATCCTCTTCCTTATCAAAAAGCAAGGTGTAATAGTTCTGCTTGGTAAACAGATAATCATGCTTCCAAAACTCTTCCTCTATCTTTGACGGCGTGTCACGATTGTAATAGGGCAAAGGAAATACCGTCCTCTGCCTTTGCAGGGCATCATCCGAAGCATAATTGAAGATAAAATCATCAAACAGCTCGTCTGCCTCCATCGGCTTCGGTTCTTCCTTCACTTCTGCTTCCAGCAGCGTATCGGCCTTGTGACCGGCCGAATCCACCATTTCCGTAATGGTAGCAAAGGGATCCATTTTCGCCTTTTTGTTTCCGCACGAAATCAAAAAGGTGAACAACAAAAATCCCAATAAAAGTTTTTTCATTCTTTACGGACCGCTTACGGTCACTTGTTTAATTTAGCTCTTAATTTCTCAAGCATGTCTACGGTCATGGACTCCAGGTCGTACTGCGGCATCCAGTCCCATTCCTCGCGTGCACAAGAGTCATCCAGAGAGTCGGGCCAGCTGTCGGCAATGGCCTGCTTCAGCGGATCAATCTCGTATGCCATCTCAAAATCAGGCATATGCTTCTTAATTTCCTGATAAATCTGTTCCGGGTCAAAACTCATGGAGGCGATGTTGAAAGCGTTGCGGTGCTTCAGCCTTGCCGGTGCCGCTTCCATCAGCGAGATGGCCGCGTTCAGTGCGTCGGGCATATACATCATATCCATATACGTGCCGGCCTTCACCGGACATACGAATTTTTCTCCCTTCACGGCAGAGTAGAAAATATCCACCGCATAGTCCGTAGTGCCGCCACCCGGAGGGGTCACGTTCGAAATGATTCCCGGAAAACGTACCGAGCGTGTATCCACACCATATTTTGTATAGTAATAGTCACTCAACAATTCAGTCGTCACTTTTGTCACCCCATACATGGTACGCGGACGCTGGATAGTGTCCTGCGGTGTCTTCACATGAGGCGTAGCTTCGCCGAACGAACCGATGGAACTCGGAGTAAACACGGCACAATTGTACTCACGTGCCACTTCCAGTACATTCCACAACCCGTCGATACCGATTTTCCAAGCCATGGCCGGACGGCTTTCGGCAACTACCGAGAGCAAGGCAGCCAGGTTGTAGATAGTATCAATCTTGAACTGACGTGCCACCACCTCGATGGACTGACGGTCTGTCACGTCGGCAATGGCCGAAGGGCCGGATGCTTTCAATTCTCCCTTGGGCATAGCACTCGGAATGTATCCTGCCACAACATGGTCATCGCCATAACGTTTGCGCAACTCCAGCGTGAGTTCCGACCCAATCTGTCCGGTAGCTCCAATTACCAAAATATTCTTCATACGAGTTATTTATAAGGTTTCGTTATTATATATGGTGCAAATATACATACTTTTTTTTCATATTTCTGCCATATTGATATTGTTTATTCCAAGAAAAATGATGTTCTTTGTGGGAAATGTAATGACAACGTATTACCTAAAAAATAAAATGCTATGTACGGTAAAATGAAAGACCATCTCAGCAAGACACTTGCTGAAATAAAAGAAGCCGGACTCTACAAGGAAGAGCGACTGATTGAGAGTGCACAACAAGCTGCCATCAGCGTAAAAGGCAAAGAGGTGCTGAACTTCTGTGCCAACAATTACCTGGGACTGTCCAACCACCCGCGGCTGATTGCCGCCGCCCAGCAGATTATGGAACGCCGCGGATACGGCATGTCGTCCGTACGCTTCATCTGCGGAACGCAGGACATCCACAAGGAACTGGAAGCAGCCATCTCCGACTACTTCAAGACTGAAGACACCATTCTCTACGCCGCTTGTTTCGACGCCAATGGCGGTGTGTTCGAGCCCCTCTTCACCGAGGAAGACGCCATCATCTCGGACTCCCTGAACCATGCTTCCATCATTGACGGCGTACGCCTCTGCAAAGCCAAACGCTATCGCTACGCCAATGCCGACATGACCGACCTGGAAAGATGCCTGCAGGAAGCCCAGGCACAGCGTTTCCGTATCGTGGTTACAGACGGGGTATTTTCCATGGACGGCAACGTTGCCCCGATGGACCGGATTTGCGACCTTGCCGAGAAATACGACGCGCTGGTCATGGTGGACGAATCACACTCCGCCGGCGTGGTAGGCCCTACGGGACACGGCGTAAGCGAACAATACGGCACCTACGGACGCGTGGACATCTATACCGGAACCTTGGGCAAAGCCTTTGGCGGCGCTTTGGGAGGATTCACTACCGGACGCAAGGAAATCATCGACCTGCTGCGCCAACGCAGCCGTCCGTACCTCTTCTCCAACTCATTGGCTCCGGGCATCATCGGCGCCAGCCTCGAGGTATTCAAGATGCTCAAAGAGAGCAATGCCCTGCATGACAAACTGCTGGAAAACGTGAACTACTTCCGCGACAAGATGACCGCCGCCGGTTTCGACATCAAGCCGACACAAAGCGCCATCTGCGCCGTCATGCTGTATGATGCCAAACTCTCCCAGATTTATGCCACCCGCATGCAGGAAGAAGGCATCTACGTCACCGGCTTCTACTACCCCGTAGTGCCCAAAGACCAGGCACGCATCCGCGTACAAATCTCTGCCGGACACGAAAAGGAGCATCTGGACAAATGTATCGCTGCATTTATTAAGGTGGGGAAAGAGCTGGGAGTGCTGAAATGAGTGATGAGTTATAAGTTATTTGCTTGTGCTTTCCCTTGCGGATATAAGCCCTTCATCAACAAATAACTCACAACTTATAACTCATAACTAAAAAAAATCCCGCGACTAAAATTAGCCGCGGGATTTTTTTTAGTTTCTCTCTTATCTACGTTCTCCCAGTTTTGAGTCAACGAAGAAGATTCCGGCATCACCGGCTTTCTTTATCATATCTACAATGCCGTCGGCAGTAGCTTCTTCTTCTACCTGCTCGCGCACGAATCCCCAAAGGAAGTCTTGTGTAGCCTTATCTTTTTCGGCAGAGGCAACATCTACCAATTCATCAATCATTTTGGAAACACGGCGTTCGTGCTGGGCTACCTGCTCGAACACTTCCAGTGGAGTACCGAAGTCATTGGGAACAACATCAATCTTGTCCAGTTTGGCCTTACCGCCACGCTTGATGATATAAGAAGCCATTTCACAAGCATGAGCTTTTTCTTCAGAAGCCTGCTTCTTCAACCAGGAAGCCATGCCGTTATAACCTTCTTTCTCCATATAGAAAGACATTGCCAGATAAAGGTTGGAAGACCACATCTCAGCCGTAATCTGCTCATTAATTGCATTCTGTAATTTTTCTGTAATCATAATCGTATTTATTTAAATTGAAATCATTACAAAAGTAACAAGAAACCTTAAAAGTTGTTCACGCAATAACATTTTTTATATAAAAACAGAAGCCTTGGTATAATAAATGCTTCGCCATTCATGCAACGCATCTCCAGCCTCTCTATACCAGCTCGTCCGACGTATATCCTTGAGGCAGCTCACGGCAGTTATAGCCCGAAGCCATAATTTCGCCATAAGCCCCTGCCGAACGGAGGGCGATAAGGTCGCCACGCTTCACCCCATTCAAATCAATAGCCTTACCGAATACATCAGAAGACTCACAGATGGGCCCTACGACATCATAAGCCTGAACCGGCGCATCCGAAGTGATATTCTCTATCTTATGGAACGCTTGGTAGAGTGCCGGACGAATCAAATCCGTCATGCCGGCATCCAGAATGGCAAACTGCTTGTTGGTGCCCTGCTTCACATAAAGCACCTGCGAAATCAATGAACCGCATTGTCCCACTACCGCACGTCCCAGCTCGAAGTGGAGCGTCTGGTGGGGACGGAGTTTCAGATGGCTGTTGTAAGTCTCGAAGTAGCTTTTGAAGTCGGGTATCGGCTGACGGTTGGGGTGACCGTAGTCAATGCCGAGTCCGCCCCCCACATTGACGTGCTCGATGCGGATATGGCGAGCTTCCAGCTTATCCTGCAATTCGTTGACGCGGTTACACAAAGCCACGAAATCGCCCATATCCAATATTTGGGAACCGATGTGGAAATGCAGTCCGATGAATCTCAGGTTCTTCATATTCTGCGCAATGTCTATCACATGGTCCATATCCTGCATGCTGATACCAAACTTGTTTTCGGCCAGCCCAGTGGTAATATTGGCATGGGTATGGGCACCTACATTGGGATTGATACGGAAAGCCACATTGGCCACCTTACCTTTAGCGGCAGCCAGCTCGTTGATAATCTCCAGCTCGGGGACAGACTCCACATTAAAGCAGAAAATGTCATAATCCAGCCCCAGATTGATTTCCCAATCAGCCTTGCCCACCCCTGCAAAAACAATCTTGCCAGTGGGAAAACCTGCCTTGATGGCTGCACGGATTTCACCGCCACTTACACAGTCGGCACCCAAGCCGTTCTCGCGGATAATGGCAAGCACCTTGGGATTGGCATTGGCCTTCACAGCATAATGCACCGAATAGTTGCCATATCGGGCAGCTTCCGTACGGATGCACGAAAGTGTGTCGCGCAAGACCTTTGTGTCGTAGTAATAGAAGGGAGTACGCAATTCGCGGAATTTATGGATAGGGAATGTTCCTTTCATATAATAATCGTAATCTTTGTTTAGTTTAAAAAAAGGAAGATGAAAGAGGTGTCTACAAATAATTTTTCAGACGCAGATGACGCAGATTACACAAATAGGAAGCAAAAAGAATCTGCGTCATCTGTGTAATCTGCGTCTGAAAAATATCAAGAGTTATTCCTCATTGAACAGCGCATCACTGAGTGACTGCAACGCTGCCTTCTTGTCGCACTCGCGGATGAGGAAAGAAATATTATAGTTGCTACCACCGAAAGAAATCATACGTACCGGTATGTCGCGCATGGCATCCAATGCCTTGGCTTCGAAACCGACGTTTTCCCATTCGAGGTCGCCCACCACGCAGATGATGCACATGTCCTTGTCCACCGTCACTGTGCCATACTTCTTCAAGTCATCCAGAATTTCATTGAGATGCTTCACATTATCGATAGATACGGACACACCCACTTCTGAAGTACAAATCATATCGATGGAAGTCTGGTAGCTCTCGAATATCTCGAAAACCTTACGCAAGAATCCGTGAGCAAGCAACATGCGGCTGGATTTTATCTTGATGGCCGTAATGTTGTCCTTGGCAGCCACCGCCTTAATCTTACCCTTCTCCGTATCATTGGAAATCAGCGTACCCGGAGCAGTGGGGTCCATCGTATTGAGCAGACGGACGGGGATATTGGCATACTTGGCAGGCTGGATGCAGGTAGGGTGCAGAATCTTGGCACCGAAGTATGCCAGCTCGGCGGCCTCTTCGAAATGCAGATGACGCACCGGCGCAGTCTTGTCCACAATACGGGGGTCGTTGTTGTGCATGCCGTCGATATCCGTCCAAATCTGGATTTCGGAAGCGTTGATGGCAGCACCAATCAGCGAAGCCGTATAGTCGCTTCCGCCACGCTGCAGATTGTCTATCTCGCCGTAGGCGTTGCGGCAGATGTACCCCTGAGTGATATAAATCTCAGCATCCGGATGCAGTTCCAGCTGAACCTGGAGCTTGTCCTTGATATAGACCGGATCGGGCTCGGCATTCTTGTCCGTACGCATGTATTCTAAAGCCGGAAGCAACACAGACTTCACGCCGCATTCCTGCAGATAGTAGTTCATCATGGCGGTGGAAATCAACTCGCCCTGAGCCAACACCACTTTCTCCTCAAACAGAGTGAAGAGGTCTTTGGTATAAGAACGGATATAGTCAAAATGTGATTTGATGAGTTCCAGGCCTTTCTGTTTATACTCCGGAGTAGCAAAGAGTTCATCAATGTGCTGGCGATATTTACTTTCCAGCTTGTTGATAATCTCGTTGGCACCTTCCGGATTCTTCTTGTACAGATAGTCCGAAATCTCAACCAATGTGTTTGTGGTACCCGACATGGCAGAGAGAACCACAATCTTACGTTCACCATCGGTAATCAATTTGGCCACTTCCTTCATTCGCTGAGCCGAACCTACTGAAGTACCTCCAAACTTTAAAACTTTCATTTTCGTTCCTGTATTAATTAGTTTATAGTTACAAGCTACGAGCTACAAGTAGGCAGCTGCGGAGCTTTATCGTTAATTTCTGTTCTTTATAAGAATCAGTAGTTAGAGATAACTACTTAACTACTAATCATTGGTTATTGCAGGGGCGTATTCTGCTGTAACATCAGTCATCAGATGGTCTGCGCACCGGTACACCTTGCCGGGAAACTCTCGCAGCAGCTGCAGGTTGTGCGTGGTCATCACCACCAGTGCGCCGGCTTCACTGATGCCGTGCAGAAGTTCTGCAATGGCATGTCCGGTTTCCGAATCCAGGTTTCCGGTAGGCTCATCCGCAAGGATTATCTCCGGAGAGTTGAGCACTGCACGCGCAATCACAATGCGCTGTTGCTCACCACCCGACAGTTCATTCGGCAGCTTATATCCTTTGTTGCTCATCCCCACCAGGTTCAACACCTCTTCTATTTTGTCCTTAATCTCCCCTTTGCTCTTCCAACCGGTAGCACGGAGAACAAATTCAAGGTTATCGTACACCGTACGGTCTGTCAGCAACTGGAAGTCCTGGAATACGATTCCCAGCTTGCGGCGCAACTGCGGGATGTGCTTACGCTTAATATGGAGCATGTCATACCCCAATACTTCAGCCTCGCCCGATGCAATATCCAGTTCGCCATAGAAAGTCTTGAGCAGGCTCGTCTTGCCGGAGCCCACTTTACCTACCAGGTACACGAACTCCCCTTTGTGAAGTTCCAAATTCACATCGTTCAGTACGCACAACTCCTGCTGGTGTATCTCTACGTCCGTATATCTTATCAGCGCCTCGCCCACCCCCATTTTAATTATTAATTTTTAATTACTTAATGTTTCTTCCACGTCGCACTGTGACGTTCCTCCAATTCACGCGCAAGGTCTTCAATGCGGTATCCTTTGGATGTGAGCAGCACGATGAGGTGATACAACAAATCAGCTCCTTCATAAATCAGGCGTTCGTCCGTACCGTTGCAAGCCTCAATGACGGTTTCCACAGCCTCTTCGCCTACCTTCTGTGCCATTTTGTTGATACCGGACTGGAAAAGACTGGTCGTATAGGAACCTTCGGGCATTTCATCATAACGCTTACAGATGAAATCCTGAAGAAGCTTTAGAAACATAACCGGCTGTTCGTTCTTCTCACCCCAGCAAGTATCTGTACCGGTATGGCAAACCGGGCCTACGGGATGTACCTGCACCAGTAACGTATCCCGGTCACAGTCTTCCTTCATGGAAACCACATTCAGGAAGTTGCCACTCTCCTCGCCTTTCGTCCAAAGACGGTTCTTGGTACGGCTGAAGAAAGTCACCTTTCCAGTTTCCACTGTCTTGTCATAAGCCTCCTTGTTCATGAAGCCAAGCATCAGCACCTTAGCGGTATCTGCATCTTGTATAATCGCCGGAACGAGTCCGTTCATCTTGTCAAAATCCATTCTATTTACGATTTAGCTATTTACTATTTACGATTGATATTACTTTAAGTGACTGGAGACTTATGATTTGCTTGAGTAATCCCAATCGTAAATCGTAAATCGTCCAATCGTAAACTCACCTTCATCTTCTCATCGCAATTCCTTGGGCACAAAGATACGATTTTAATTCGGGAATTTTGATTTCTCCGAAATGAAAAACACTGGCTGCCAGGGCAGCATCTGCTTTTCCCTGCAAAAAGACGTCACGAAAATGTTCTTTGGCACCTGCCCCTCCCGATGCAATGATGGGGATGGACAATCCGTCGGCAAGGCTGGAAAGCGCTTCATTGGCATAACCGGTCTTGACACCGTCGTGATTCATGCTGGTGAACAATATCTCGCCCGCACCACGTTCCTGGGCTTCTTTTGTCCACGCAAACAGTTCCTTATCCGTTTCCACACGACCACCGTTCAAGTAGCACCGCCATCCCTTCTCTGTCTGTTTGGCATCAACTGCCAGTACACAAACCTGAGAACCGAAGTTCTTCGCAATCTCGTCTATCAATCCGGGACGGCGGATAGCTGAGGAATTGATGGAGATTTTATCGGCACCTGCATTCAGTAGCCTATCCACGTCACCCAGTTCATGAATGCCTCCACCTACAGTAAAAGGAATGCTGATATTCGCAGCTATGCGTTTCACCAATTCAGTGAAAGTCTTACGGCCTTCAAAACTGGCTGTGATGTCGAGAAAAACCAGTTCGTCGGCACCCTGCTCACTATAAGCACGCGCCAGTTCTACCGGGTCGCCGGCCTGGCGGAGGTTCACGAAATTGGTACCTTTCACTGTCTGCCCATCTTTAATGTCGAGGCAAGAAATGATTCTTTTTGCTAACACGGCGGTTTGAGTTATGAGTTATAAGTGATTAATTTTCAATTTTCACCTTTCAACTAACAAAGTTTTCCAGTTCTTTGAAGGTGATGCGGCCTTCGTACAGAGCCTTACCGAAAATAACGGCAGGTATGCCGACAACTTCCAAATGGCGTATATCATCGGCACAGCTTACGCCTCCACTGGCTATCAGATAGAGTTCAGGATGGTGCTCCAGTATCTCCTTATACAACGCTATCGATGGTCCTTGCAGCATTCCGTCACAACTGATATCAGTACAGATAACCTTACGGACCCCCTTCTCTACATAGTCTTTCAAGAACGGAAACAGTTCGCAGCCACTCTCATCCTTCCAACCATTGACGGCTATTTTATGCTCTTTCACATCAGCGCCAAGAATAATTTTCTCGGAACCATACATTTGAAGCCATTTGCAGAACAATTCGGGATTCTTCACAGCAATGCTGCCACCGGTCACCATCTGCGCACCGTTCTCAAAAGCTATCACCAAATCTTCATCACTCTTCACCCCACCTCCAAAATCAATAATAAGAGACGTACGCACAGCTATCTGTTCCAACGTACGGTAGTTTACCACATGATGGGAAGCCGCACCGTCCAAATCGACCACATGAAGTCTGCGGATACCATGAGCCTCCAGCTCCAGGGCCACTTCCACGGGATTTTCGTTGTACACCTTCTTGCTGTCATAATCGCCTTGGGAAAGGCGTACACATTTTCCGTCAATAATGTCAATAGCGGGAATCAGTTCTATCATTTTATTTACAATTTGACGATTTACAGTTCCAGGAAATTCCGCAAAATACGCTCTCCCACACTTCCACTCTTTTCCGGATGGAACTGTGTGGCGTAGTAATTGCCTTTATGCAAAGCGGCACTGAACGGATGAATGTAATCCGTCACGGCTGCCGTACAACCATTGACTGGCACATAGAAACTATGTACGAAATAAACAAACTCTTCTTTAGTAAAGCCTTTAAAAAGTCCGCTATTCGTCCGGGCAATGGTATTCCATCCCATATGAGGTACTTTATCCTCGTGCCTCTGCGAAATGAAACGTTTCACATCAGTATCAAAAATACCCAGGCAATCCACATCCCCCTCTTCAGAGTGGCGGCACATCAACTGCATGCCCAGGCAAATGCCCAATACCGGCTGGCGTAACTCCTTTATCAGCCTATCCATACCACCGGCACGCAAAAAGTCCATAGTGGTTTCTGCCTCTCCCACACCGGGAAAGATAACCTTATCGGCAGCACGTAGCACAGCCTCATCCGCCGTAATCACTGCCTCTACTCCCAGACGCTTCAAAGCATAATCCACCGAACGGATATTGCCTGCATTATATTTGACAACTGCAACTTTCATTTTTTTTAATTGAGAATTGACCATTGAAAGGTAATAATTGAAAGGTAATGACAAGTTCCCCACCATCAACTATCAATTATCAACTATCAACTAATTAAATATTACCGTTTTGTTCTTATATGCCAACACCTTGCGTTCAATATGCTTCTGAACAGCACGAGAAAGCACAATCTTTTCCAAGTCCTTACCCTTGTTCACCAAATCCTGCACAGTGTCCTTGTGTGTAATACGCACCACATCCTGCTCTATGATGGGACCGGCATCCAACTCTGTGGTAACATAGTGGCTGGTAGCTCCAATAATCTTCACTCCACGTTCAAACGCAGCATGATAGGGCTTCGCTCCCACAAATGCCGGAAGGAAAGAGTGATGGATATTGATTATCCTATTGGGATAAGCGTTTATCATTTGCTCGGAAATGACCTGCATGTAGCGCGCCAGCACTATGAAAGTTATCTTATGCTTTGCCAGTAACTCCATTTCCTTCTTCTCTTGTTCCTCCTTTGTCTCTTTGGTAATGGGGAAAAGATGGAAAGGAATACCGAAACGCTCGGCCACGTGCTGCAAATCGGGATGATTGCTTATAATAAGAGGTATCTCCACATTCCACTCACCAGCGGTGTAACGCGCCAACAAGTCGAACAAGCAATGGGACATCTTTGAAACAAAGATAGCCATACGCGGTTTTGTATCGGAGAAATAGAGACGGAAATTCATCTCATATTTCTGTGCATACAAAGTGGCAAAATAATCCTCAATCTTTTCCTGAGGCACCAGAAAATCTTTCAATTCCCATTCAATACGCATAAAAAAGATATTCTCTACATGGTCTACATACTGATCCAGATAGATAATATTACCTTTATTCACCGTTATAAAGTCTGTTACTTCTGCCAATATGCCTGGTTTGTCAGGGCAGTGTAGCAACAGTTTGGCTGTTTTCATCATCCTAAAATGTTTTTTATCATTTTTCAAATTACAACATTCTCGTTTTGAGTTCGCAAAAATAACGATTTATTGCAAAACAACGAACTTTTCGAGCAAGAAGTTTAAAACAAGCTCCGAAATGTTTCGTTTTCTCCAGGAAAGGTTTTCATATCAAGAATAAAACAGTGCATAAACGTATTTCTAAACAGTTGTTAAATTTACTTTTTTCTTATTTTTCCAATCTTCTCAATATGAGGATATAAAGCAAATACAGCACAAAACGCTTGGAAAAAAGTTCGCCATAGCTATTGCAGATATCAAAGAAATGCCTACCTTTGCAACCGCAATCAAGAGAGATAGCAACGAAAGAATGAAATAATGGTGCGTTAGTTCAGTTGGTTAGAATACATGCCTGTCACGCATGGGGTCACGGGTTCGAGTCCCGTACGCACCGCGAAAGCAAATAGCAAATTAAAGCAAAGCTCTGAAATTCAAGGATTTCAGAGCTTTTTCTTTTTCTCGCTCCGGCAAAAATGGGGACCCGAAATATCCGGTGCATAAGCAATTTTCGAGTTTCAGCTTTCTCAGACTTACATCACAAGAATAAGAAACTGAGCAGCAATGAATGGGCAGACCGTCCTCCGGATAGGGACAAAACTGGAAGAAGGTATAGGCAGAATCCACGTATGTCCCATGCTTTTTATTATGAAGGTTCATGTAAACCCTCGTCCCACGCACGTGGGCTCGACAGTTCACGCAGGCAAACCGGCGAGCACACATGCGTGGGACGAAGTTTTGTAATAAGGTTTCGGGAATTATGCGCCAAGCTTCTCTGCATTACACACAGGACATGAAGGGAAAAAATGCCCATATACGGGGAGCAAAAGCCATACTTCCGGCACTATAGACAACGGAGTTCGCCCCTTAATCACCATATTTGCACGAAGAAAACGGAAAATAAGCCCGAAATAGACATTAACAAATGTTATTTATTATAAACGAAAAACAGAAAAAAACACGTGGTTAAATTCTTGCTGTCAGATAGTTAAAGCCGAATATGAGAAGAAAAAGTAGTGCTGGCAAAAATGATGATTTTTAAAATCGGGGTCTGACTTACGAACTACAACTGCATGTGTAAAATAGGATATTCTTTACCTTCTCCGTCCAAATCGGACCTTTTGTATACGCTAAAGCCTATATATTTATAAAAACCGACAGCTTGAATATTCTGCTCGTTCACATCGACTTTCGTTACCTGCAAATGATTTATGGCATAAGTAACCAGTTTTTCCCCAATTCCTGTGCCTCAATAATTATTGGTAATAAACAACATTTCAAGATTTCCTTCTGCAATTCTCATAAATCCGATTAAGATTCCCTCCTGTTCAAACCCGAATAGAATGACATACTGAAAATATACCGGAAGCTGTTCCTTATAGTATAGAAAATCTTCTTCTTTAAGAAAATCATGTGTACTCAATACTGCACTTTCCCAAATTTCTATCAAACGTGGATAATCCGTAACTTTAATTTTTCTAATCATAATTGTAATTGCTATTTAAAACCGCAAAGTTCGGAACTTATACATTCAATACACTGAACCCAAGTTAAAAAATACGTTTACGGATTTTGCTTAGTACTTGTGACATGATACCCAAATAAGAAGCTATATCTTTGAGTGGTATATAGTTTAATGTAATGCCATATCCTTCAATCATCTCTGTAGATAATACTATTCAGGAGAATATTTAATCAAGTCGATATTTCTTTTCAAGAGTTTACTCAGTAGTATAGCATTCAAATCTTCAAATACAGTTTTTACCTTAGGAATAGCAGTATACAGTTCATCTACTCGCTTCTTGTCTATTCGGTAAATAACGCTATCTACAATTGTCTGCACATTAAATGCAGATCTTGTTTGTAAGGTAAAAGATATGTTCGACATTGAAAACGTACCTTCTTTACAAAACCAAAAAATTTACTCTTCCCCTTTATGATTCAAAAGCCAACAACGCAACATCCCATCAAAAACGAAATAACTATATCTTTCTATTTCTCCTTCCTTAATCAAAAATGTATCTTTACTAATCAATATCCGCTCAAAATATTGGTCAAATGACTTAGATTCCTCCAAATTAAAAATATTGATGCTAAAATTAAATCCTTTAAGTAATTTTTCTAAAAAGCATAATATTTACAGACTATAGTTTTCATCAGTTTTGATAGCCGATTTTTATTCCAGAATACCGAAACGAACCAAGGCGTTCCGGACACCATTCTCATCCACCGCCTCCGTTATATAATCGGCAACGCTTTTCACAGCCTCGGAAGCTCCTCCCATAGCTATTCCCATCCCGGCTGCACGAATCATGGAAATATCATTCCCGCCATCACCAAAAGCGATGGTTCTTGAAACATCAAATCCATAATAGGAAGCAAACTCATTGATACCCATAGCCTTGTTTACTCCCGCCACATTGACATCCGCGAAGAAAGGGTTCCATCTGGAAACAGAAAGTCCGGGAAGTTGTGCCATTACTTCTTTTTCCATTTCTTCATCACAATATATGCATAACTGACAACATTCGCCTCCCATAAACTCTTTTTCGATGTCTGCCACCGGCGGTGTAGGGTGATTGACCAGCCTGGCCAATTCGATGACGGTCGGGTTGAGTTCGTTGACAAAAATACCTTTATTCGTTTCGATAGCCAGAGCAAACCCATAATGTTGAGCCAATACCAGTACCCTCTGAAAATCCTTTTCGGGAATCTGTTTACGAGATATAGGAGTGCCATCTCTCAGTACACAATCGGACCCATTCAAAGCTATCACTGCATCGTATGGAATCTCTTCAAGTTCGTGAAGATCGGTAAACGCCCTCCCAGTTGCTATTATGATTTTTATACCGGATTCATGAACTTGCTGCAACGCTTCGATAGCCGACTGCGGAACGCGGTGAGTGTCGAAACTCACCAATGTTCCGTCTACATCTAAAAATATAGCTTTGGTCTCCATTATAAAATATTTTGGTCTAATAAATTCATTCTATCTGCATCATCTCAATTTTGTGAATATCTATATTCATTCGGTGCAACTCCCGTTGCTTTCTTAAACACCAGACTGAAATATTGCACACTCGGATAGCCCAGCCGACGCGCTACGGCAGCAGGTGTATTACCGCCTTCCGATAACATTTTCTTGGCCGTGTACAAGCATTTGAACTGGAAGTATTCAGCCAATGTCTTACCCGTCTCAAACCTCAGCAAATCATCAAAGTAAGCCGTCGAAAGATTCAGTTTTTCGGCACAGCATCCGGAAGTGGGCAGCTTCCCCTCCTGCAACTTTCCGGAAGTGATATACTCGTCCAATATCCCTTCCATTTTCCCCAGAATCATCTTGTTCTTATTCTCACGGGTGATGAATTGCCGCTCATAGTAACGTGAGCAATAATCCAGCAGCAATTCGATGTGACGGGACAGGATGGTATTGCTATGCGTATCAATGGAATGATGAAGTTCATCATCAATATTCTCAAGGCAACACGTCACTTTGGCCGTTTCGCGCTGTGACAGATGCAACGCCTCCTCCTTGCGGTAGAAAAAGAAAGTATAGTTGTCGATATGATTCTTTAACGTAGTACAAAGCAATAAATCGGGATGAAATGCCAGCAGCCAACCTTTGTCCGGAAGCGTATTGTTCTTGTTCATCCGGAATATCTCGCCGGGAGTAAGAAATACCATCGTAGCATTGGAATAATCATAATATTTCCGTCCGCAGCAGTCACAATCCCCTTCACAGTCCTCAATCAGTAGGATGGCATAGAATTCAAACTTCACAGCATCCTGATACACATTAGGATTTTCCAGATTAATAATGCTTACCTGAGGATGCAACGTTTTACATCCCAGGCACCGGTTACATTCACATACGGTCTTTATGTCCAATGTATTGTCTTTCATCACCTATAAAGTCATTCTCATTATTGTAACTTCAGATATATAAAATCTTAAGGATATGTTTTCCACACCTTCACAATATACCAATTACAAAATTAGAGGAAAATCCAGACATCTTCACTACCCTTATTACGGATTATATAACCTTAGTTACTGTTTTTATATCTGGCTACGTGACTTCATCTCCAGATACTTGTTTATCACGTCCACAGAAAGATTTTCCGGTGTAGTCAGTACAGAACTGATGCCGTGCTGCTTCAAGGTGGAGACTATCAGCCGTTTCTCGAATACAAATTTCTCGGCAATGACATGGCGGTAATACCCTTCCGTATCCCTCGCAGGAGTGGCGACGTACTCTTTCAGAGCGGCATCTTCGAAGAAGATGACCAGCAACCGGTGCTGGCGGTTCAACTGCTGCAAATAAGCCAACTGGCGATTCAAGCTGCCGATGCCGGAAAAATTGGTATACAGCACCAAAAGACTGCGTTTGTTGACGCGCTTGTTCAAATGTACGCACAATGAGGAAAAGTCGGTCTCCCCAAAAGTAGTCTGCTGGCTGTAAAGGTTCTCCAATAACGCCTGCATTTGTCCGGGCTGTCGGGAGGCGGGGATAAATGTATCAAAGTGCTCATTAAACGTTACCAGTCCGGCTTTATCCTCCTTCCGCATGACAACGTACGAAAGAACCAGGGAGGCATTAATAGCATAGTCCAGCAAGGTCATCCCGCGAAATGCCTGCTGCATAATCCGCCCCTTGTCTATCACGTTATAGATTTGCTGGGAACGCTCGTCTTGATAGACATTTACCATAAGTTCGTGCCTCCGGGCGCTTGCTTTCCAGTTTATCGTGCGGTAATCGTCGCCTTTCACATACTCCTTTATCTGTTCGAACTCCGTATGATGCCCCACCCTGCGGATACGTTTGATGCCCAATTCCGTCAAGTTGTCGCTGATAGCAAGCAACTCATACCGATGGAGCATCAGATAGGACGGATATACCTTGACATCCAGCGGAGCATCGCAAGTATATCTGCGGGAAAGCAATCCCATTCTGCCTGCCACAAACACCCGAATCCGTCCGAAAGAGTAAATCCCCCGCCGCGTAGGACGCAGATGATACGTAATCGTCCTGCCCTCATTCGCCTGGAGCCTCATCCGGAAATCAATATTCCGCAACTGGAATGCAAAAGGAATCTCATCCACCACTTCCACAGCCACCGGATGCGGATAACTGCTCTCCACACGTATGTTCACGGTGTTTTCATCTCCGTTGGAGAAGCGGGTAGCACACTGGCGGAATGCCCGGATGCCGCGAATGCGATAGAGCATCACCCCATCCACCAGCGCCGACACCGCCAAAACAAAAAGCGCCCACTGCCCGATTGCAAAGAATGGAGCAAAGACGTACCCGATACCCGTCAGCAGGACTATCAGAACAAGAGCAATATAGAATCGGCGGCCCAGTCTCACTTCGGCACTTCCACCTTATCAATCAGACGTTGCGTCACCTTTACCGGCGAATAGCCTTCCATCTCGGCTTCCGCTGTCAATATCAAGCGATGCTGAAGCACATACGGAGCAACGAACTTAATATCCTCCGGTGTCACAAAGTCACGTCCCTGCAACAGTGCATATGCCTTGGAGGCCTGCATCATTGCCACGGACGCACGCGGAGAAGCTCCTAAATATACAGCCTTGCTGGTACGCGTCTGCTGTACAATCAACGCGATGTACTGAAGCAGCGTGCGGTCTACAAACACGTGTTCTATCAGCCTGCGCAACGAAAGCAGTTCTTCTTTTGTGAGCACGGGCGCCAGGCTCTCCAACTTCACCAACGAAGCATTGGCGTGGTGGCGCTCCAGGATGTCCACCTCCTCCTCCAATGAGGGATATCCCATGGTTATTTTCATCAGGAAGCGGTCCAGTTGCGCTTCAGGTAACTTATAAGTCCCCTCCTGCTCCACCGGATTCTGGGTTGCCAGAATCGTATAGAGTTCTCCCATCTGATGCGTGGTACCGTCAATGCTGACCTGCCGTTCTTCCATAACCTCGAACAAGGCTGCCTGCGTCTTGGCGGGAGCGCGGTTTATCTCGTCCACCAGCACGAGGTCGGCAAACACCGGTCCTTGATGAAAGTCAAAGTCATTGGTTTTCATGTTGAAGACCGTAGTACCCAACACATCACTCGGCATCAAGTCCGGAGTAAACTGAATGCGGCTGAAGTCCGCCTTAATCAAGCGTGCCACCAGACGGGCAAGCAGTGTCTTTGCCACCCCCGGCACTCCCTCCAGCAACACATGGCCGTTTGCCAGGACAGCCGTCAGTACCAGGTCCACTATCTGCTCCTGCCCCACTATGACCGTAGCAATCCGGTCCTTCAACGCTTGTATCTTCTCGGAAAAGAGAGTCAAGTCCACCCGTTTTTCTGTGTTCTCTTCCATAAATATCTTCTTTATATATGATTGATTATTTCATTCATTTTATCGACAAGCCGTTTCATCTCCTTCTCAGAGATGCTGCGCCCTCCGTACACCACCGGCCTCACCTCGCGGATGAACGCGGCTATTTCCCCCGCTTCCATACCCGTCTTCCGGGCAATCCTGCCGAAAGAGCGCTCATCCTCTGCCACTTCCTCCACATCCACTTGTATTTCCCTCCTCAGTTCCTCCGCAAAATAGAGATATTTCTTGCGGACTAAGTCAGCATGGTCCTTCTTCTGATAATAAAGAGTACCTATCAACTCTGCAAACTCCAAAGACTTATTTTCCGGTTCGCGGATAACCGGAATGGCGCGCTGCTTCCTGCGGGCTGTAAATATCATAAAGAGCAGGATGGAAACCATACTCAAGTACAATGCCCAGCGAAGCGGCGGCTGCGAAAGGAAATAGCGAAAAGGAGACATCTGTACCTGGGCTGTTTCTTTCATATAGCCTTCGGTACGGACAATGGGAAATCCACCCATCTGGGACAATATACGAAAAAGATAAGCCGCATTCTTCCCATCCAGCACACCATAGTTCGTAAAAAGCAGGGGAGTGGAAGCCAGTATAACTTCCCCCTTTCCCCAAGAAACCGACATGGCAACCGGATGAGCAGCTTCTCCGGTAACAGTTTTTTCCGCCAACACTTTACTAGAAATGGAATCTGCAAAGAAATAAGACTGACAAAGTTGGGGATAGAAACAGAAAGTCTGCTGCGGATAAACCGCCGAATCCCCCACCCAGCACAAACTGTCTTTCGAAAGCAATGCAGTGGCATATTTTTTCAAAGCCGACGGACTGAAATAGGAATAGCTGCACTCAAATCCCAGCGTATCTTTCAAAATACGGCTGAAAGAGCTCCCCACCAGCATAATCCGGTCTCCCCGTCCCGCCATCTTCAACATCGCCTCCACATCTACATCCGTCAAATGCAGGTTATCGGTAACAACCAGTATTCCGCGGCGGAGCGTCGTATCTTCCTGCTCCAGTTCATAAAAAGTCTTTCTCGACAACGAATATCCCTTCGGCAACGATGAAGACAGCAGGCTATCGAACACGGCACAGCCGAACGGTTGCTTGTCATAATGGCTGAACGTAGGGTTCCAGACAAACTTCTTTGGCAGACGGCACTCTATCGCAAACATCAACACCAGAAAAACAATGATACCGGCTATAAACCAATGGTTCCCCTTCATGCCGCCCCTCCTTTCTCCACTTCTTTCTGCAAATCCCGCATCGCATGGAACAAAGTTTCGGTCGCTTCAAAATTTCCGTAACGTACTCGTAGAAAATGGTTGGTCATTTGGCGGAAAGCTGGCAGACGGACTTCATAGATATATTGTGTTGGCGTTTTATATAACTGCCAGTCTATACGTTTTCCATCGCTGAGCTGTTTCAGCGTCTGCAGATAGAGCAAACGCACCGCCTCCCGATAATCCGTCCGGGCAAGCGCATCGGCAATTCTTTCCGCAAAATCCACTCCATAGATGGTGTCCTCCCCCACTGTATAGGGCAGGGTACTCTTGCGCGAACGCATGAACAGTTCCGGACGCTTCTTGTACACAAACCAAATGACCAATACCAGGATAAGAACGGCAATGCATATCAATACGACCTCCGAATATTCTGCCACCAACGTATTCCCGAATATCTTGTCCAGCAGCTTGCCGAACCATCTGCTGAACCACTCAAGTACATTAATTTCGGGAGCTATCAACTCACGACTGTAAGCAAACGCCGGGTCAGACTGCCAAGCGGCAACCTGTGCAGTATCACAAACCAGTGTATCAGCCGGAGCCATATTCATAGTCCGTTATCAGAGTTTATCAAAATTGTCAATATCACTCTCCACCATCACATAATCTATCTTTTCCGAAGCATGACCGTATTGATAAGCCAGTCCCAGCAATGAGAAAATCATGGACATATAAACGCCGAATGCCTGGACCACCGCCAGCAGATAAAGCACAAAGCTATAGGCTGCCGATACAGTGGCACCGCCACCTGCATCAGTCATTGCAAAGATATATTTCACAATAGTCCCGATATACCATGGAATCATCGTCACTCCCTGCAAGATGGCGGCGATGAATCCCATAACAATGGAAATCAGTACGATACCTCCCCAGGTAGCGAAACCCAGTCGGTAGGCCTTCTTCAAGGCATCTATGATATAGATATCTTCGAACAGATAGACTGGAGCCCAAATAGCAAGTGGCACAGACACCACCACAACGAGCAGAACGAACAAGAACGCAATCGCCATGAACGGAATGACGGTGGCTATAAAACCAACAATAAGCCCTACAAACAGCACCAAAAGCACACCGACAATCATTATCAGAAATACCCTTCTGACATTACCGAACAACAAGGGCTTCAGCATCCCTAACGTCACTCCCTCCAAGCGTTTTTCCCGTTCATTGTAAGTACGGACCAATGCGTAGACCAAAGAGGTCAGCATGACAGTTCCTAGCAGATAGAGAACGGCATACAGACTGTAATAAGTCACCAGTGCCATGATGGACGCTCCGACAACAGAAGAGTCGAACGAGCCTCCGGTCATATCACCCAGAGCCATTGTACCGCTCATCAGCCCGTTCAAGCTCAGTCCCTGAAGCAGACAAAGCGGCAACATCAGATATGTGGTGAATTTCATCAACGGCTTCCAATTCTCTTTGATAAAATCAAAGGTAGCAGTTAGTTTCTCTCCAAAAGAACGTTGTACATACAGTGCGATTTTAGGTTTCTGTGCTTCCATGCTTCTTTCTGTTAGGTAAATAAATATAATAAAAAAAGATAAACGACAAAGAGAGTAGAATAAAGCCGAACCTCAAAGCATCCGGAAGTTCGGTATGGCGGGTAACGAATCCTTCTATAAATCCTGCCATGATGAATACGGGTACCGTACCCACCACTATTTTCAGTCCTTTTTTGGCTCCCCGTTTGAAAGATTCCAGCCTTGAATAGGTTCCGGGAAAGAGCCATCCGTTGCCCAGGGCAAGACCGGCGGCACCGGCTACAATAATCGCCCAGATTTCGAGTGTCCCGTGCAGCCAAATGGCAAGGAAGGACTCCCAAAGCAAGTCGTGCTGATAAAAGAAGGTTTGGAAAGCCCCTATCATGATACCATTGTTAAGGAGCATGTATCCGGTGCCAAAACTGGTCAGCAACCCCATGGCAAAGCAGTTGAAGGAGACCATGATATTGTTCAGCGTGATACTCAGAAACATGGGGAACTCGGAGGAACCGTTATATACAGCCATAGGTTCACCATTAGCGATATTGTTCAAAGTCATATCCACATAGGAGTTTCCTAAAATCAAACGCACAAAATCGGGGTCTCCGGCAGCGGATACCACTCCTATCAATGCGCTGACCACAAATATAATGAAGGAAGCCACCAGCTCACGGCGTGCATCGTGCATGGCCGAAGGCACTTCACGGGTCCAGTAGGTGATAATTCTTGACCATTTCTCGCGCTTGTTTCTATAAATGCGGTTGTGCAATGCCGAGGCAAGATTGTTCAGATAGATAGTGATGCGGGAAGCGGGGAAATGCGTTTGGGCAAAAGCCAGATCTGCCGTAAGCTCCGTATATGCGTCGGCAAGTTCATCGGGAGACAGACTTTCCGCCTGCTCCACCATTGTTTCTGCTCGTTTCCATTTTTCGATGTTCTGCCGGATAAACGTCACTTCTTTCATACCCCATGACTATTTCAGAGAAGTTTTGTCTGAAATAGGTAACAAAAATAAGAGAATAATGATATATTTGCAATGAAATACTAAAAATGTTTTATCAGGAATGGCAGAATCTACAATTATCACCGGACAATTTGTCCGCATCAGTCAAACGCCTGCCAGTATCGGTGAGCGGCTCATTGCACTGGCCATAGATTATATTCTGCTCGGATTCTATGTATTTTCTACTTTGGCCTTGTTTTCACGGATTCATCTACCCTCTGATTTCACGATGCTTTTCTTTTTTACCATTGTCTACCTACCAGTCTTGCTTTATGCATTTCTCTGCGAAATGTTCAACCAGGGACAAAGTTTCGGCAAGCGGCTGATGAACATTCGTGTCGTAAAGGCAGACGGCTCCACGCCCGGCATAGGCTCGTACCTGCTCCGATGGCTTCTCTTCCCTATCGACGGACCGGTGACCGGTGGTCTGGGACTTCTGGTCGTCCTTTTGACCAAAAACAGCCAGCGAATGGGAGACCTTGCCGCCGGCACCATGGTAATCAAGGAAAAGAATTACCGCAAGATACACGTCAGCCTCGATGAGTTCGACTACCTGACCAAAGACTACCGACCTACCTATCCACAAGCTTCCGACTTGTCATTGGAGCAAATCAACGTCATTACCCGGACCCTGCAATCGGGTAAAAAAGACCGTACACGCCGCATTGCCTCCCTTGCGAAAAAAGTGCAGGAACTTCTCTCCATCACTCCTCATGACAGTAACCCGGAAAACTTTCTTCAGACCATTCTCCGGGATTACCAGTATTATGCCTTGGAAGAAATTTAATACGAACTTCCAACAAAACCAAAGAAGTGTTAAGTCTTACGCTTATTTAAGATTCAAGCTGCATCTTTTTGGCTTTTCATTTGTTAATCAACCAGAAGGTCTTAACTAAATAACAAAGAACAATTATGAAACGAATCATTACATTAATCACACTGGTGTTGGTAAGTGCATCGACCCTGATGTATGCACAGAGTAGCAGCGAAACACGCCAAGCAGAGCGTAAAGCCCAACGCGAAGCCCAGAAAGCACGCGAAAAAGCAGAAAATGAAAGGAACTATGCCATTGCCGTCCAGGCATTGAAAGAGGGCAAGTTTGTATTGGAAGCAGACCAGCTGGTGTTCAAGAGAGGACGGAGCGCATTTGTTTCATCGACAACAAACTTCGTTCTGATGGACGGTGAACACGCATCCGTACAAATAGCTGCCAACAATGCCCTTGCAGGCCCCAACGGAATAGGCGGCATCACAGTGGACGGCAGCAGAAAGGAAATGAAAATCACGACCGACAAAAAGGGAAACGTGAATTGCAGCTTCAGCGTACAAGGCATCGGAATATCCGCACAAGTGTATATCACACTGACCAACGGCGGCAATAATGCATCGGCAAGAATCAGCCCGAACTTCAATTCGAATACCCTGACGCTGAACGGAGTCCTGGTTCCATTGTCCCAGTCAAACGTTTACAAAGGGCGGGCTTTATAAAACACCCCTTTTGTCCGTACAAAGTATAAAGAAAAGAAGATATTCATATCGTGTTCGCAGGATACGAATATCGTGTAGACACGATATTAACAGAATGCGATACAAGGAATTAATAAACTGTTATACAGAATATTAATTCCTTGCATCGTACATAAAGGGAGCTAACAGAATGTGGACATTTATTCTTTTATCTGTTGACACGTTGGGCAATAATATACCGAACCACCCATATAAGCCTCTTTTATGATGGTACTGCCACAACGGAGACAAGGATTCTTCCATGTTTTGGCAGAAAGAATGGTTTTGTAACCTCCGGCGTTGCCATAAAGATCTGTTTGCGTATCGCGTCCGCCCTCGAACGTCATATCCACCAATGTTTCTTTTAGAGCATTAAAAAGAACGTCTTTCTGATTATCCGACAGAAGTAGCACTTTCTGTTTGGGATTTATCCGTGCATTGAACAGAATATCCTGCGTTACGCCGTTACCTACACCGGGAATACGCTGATTGGTTGCTAATAGAGCTTTAGCAGAGAGGGTCTTCTTTGCTTCGGCAACGAGTTTCTCAAATTCCGCTTCGGTGTATTTATCGCTCAACGGCGAAATGCTTTCCCGACTCAATTTATAGTACTTATTGTCGATATAGCTATCAGGATAAACATTGATAAAACCATACATTACAACCGTGAAGACAAGGAATGAATCATCATTAAACGTCAGCAACAACTGGTAATTGGCAGGAATCTTATCTCCCGCATTGTAATAACGGACACTGACTCCGTCGCCTATATTCATGATCACATTATCCGAAAGATTGAAATTGACAAACATGCCATATCCTTCGGATGAAAGGATGGTTTTGCCTACGAGCAGTTTACCATACTCCGACGGATTGCCGTTATAGAACGTAAACTTATGCGGTTTGGTGGCATTGAATACCTGCGTGATTGTTTTACCGCTCAAGGCGTTGTTCACTTGTTTGCTCAGGGTGATAACTTCGGGTAATTCCAACATATTATCTTACTTTTATTTTCGATAGGGATATATATTTCCGTTAATAACTCGTCAATAGCTAATCAATATCGTTCATTATTTTAACCGGACCACTTCCCCTATAATAGGCATCAACACGTTCAAAGAGTCTTTCTCTTTCAGATTCATGGCATTCTTCAACGGTTCGTCCCAGCGGTGTCTAGCCAAAGCATATTTGGAATGATGGACAGTCAGAATCTTTTCCGCATTCAAGTCCCTGGCCACTTGTCCCAAATATTGGGGCATGGTATGGATATATTTCCAATCTTCGTTATACTGCCCATTCTCCAATATGGCAAGGTCAATGCCAGGATATTGCTTGCCTATTTCGGCAAAATGCGTATCATATCCACTATCACCGCCCATATAAATCTTCTGCGAAGGGGTTTCGATAAGGAAAGAGGCCCATAGTGCCTGATTCGCTTTCAACGAGCGGCCCGAAAAATGCCGGGCGGGCAAGCAATGAAGCAGAAATCCCTTATCCAGTACAGTATCTTCAAACCAATCCAGCTCAACCAGGGATGATTTCTCAAATCCCCAATACTCGAAATGTTCACCTACCCCCAAAGGACAGACCACCTTATCTACCCGATTTTTCAGCTGCATCACCGTTTCATAATCCAGATGATCCCAATGGTCATGTGATATCACCAGATAGTCAATCTCCGGCATATCGGCAGGCTTGTAGGCATCCGCCCCCTTGAACGGCTTGTTTACAAACGAAACCGGAGAAGCCCCACAAAATACGGGGTCTACCAGTATACGCTTTCCGTCTATCTGGATAAAATAGGATGAATGTCCGAACCATACCAATACATTCTCGTCCTTGCTTATCTTGCTGAGGTCCGTCTTTATAACCGGAATCTCTTTTTCAGGACGTAAATCGGTTTCTTGCTTAAACAAGAATCCCCAGAAAGCTCCCAAACGTCCCTTTTGGGAAGTCATCATCATCGTACTGTGCAGATTCCGGAATTCTCCGTCTTTGTAATGAGGCGACTTCTTAATCCTCTCCAACCGTTCTCCTTGAGGAGCCCTCCCGAAACTCGGCTGATTGACAAAAACGAATCCCACTATGACCGCAACAGCCACAATACCCACTATAATGCCAACTATCATACGTACTCTTTTCGTTTTTAATGAATTCATATTCAATGAGGCTACATTTACAGCTGCAAATATAGTCGAATTGTTATTAAATCACTATCTTCGCGCCCAATTTACGGAATCAATACAATAAAGCAATAAAAAGCCAACAAAGAAATGAACACACACAGTCTATGTTGCATCGGTTATATTACCCAAGATAAAGTCGTAACCCCTAAAAATACCATATATATGCCGGGAGGCACCTCCTTCTACTTCGCACATGCCATCAAGCACTTGAATGCTAACGATTTTTTATTGGTAACAGCTTTGGCTGATACTGACATGGGCATTGTGGAAGACATTCGGAAAGAAGGTATTTCCGTCAAAGCCTTGCACAGCACACATTCCGTCTGTTTCGAGAATATTTATGGAGAAAACCAGAACGAACGTACACAACGTGTCACGGCAAAAGCAGACCCTTTCACCGTGGAAGGTTTGAAAGATACCGATGCACGGATTATCCACTTGGGCAGTCTGCTTGCCGACGACTTCTCTTTGGAGGTCATCAAGTTCTTGTCCGGAAAGGGACTCCTCTCGGTAGATGTGCAGGGATTTCTCCGCAAAGTGGATAATGAAAAAGTGCTGGCAGTAGACTGGCCGGAAAAGAAAGAAGCATTGAAGTATATCCATATTCTGAAAGCCAACGAAGCTGAAATGGAAGTACTGACCGGATGCAGTGAACCGCACGAAGCCGCATTGCTGATTGCAGACTGGGGCGTCAAGGAAGTGCTGCTGACCCTGGGAGATAAAGGTTCGCTGATATATGCCCAAGGAGAATTTCACGAAATCCCCGCCTATCCTGCCCTTCAGATTACAGATGCAACAGGATGTGGAGACACCTATATGGTGGGGTATCTGTATATGCGCAACAAAGGTGCATCCCACCGGGAAGCGGGATGCTTTGCTGCCGCCATGTGCACCATAAAACTACAATCACACGGGCCATTCTGCGGAACGGAAGAAGCGATAAATAACGTGATAAAAGGATAAAGTGATAGGGTGATATAACACCCTACCATCTTTATTTATAATCCGAATTTTTTCAAATCATCTTCCACACTACCGATACCTGCGATATGAAACATATCAACCAGTACCTTCACAACATTCGGAGAAAGGAAAGCGGGCAATGTGGGGCCTAAGTGAATATCCTTCACCCCGAGACTCAGTAATGCCAACAATACAATAACCGCCTTCTGTTCGTACCATGCTATGTTGTAGACAATGGGAAGTTCGTTGATGTCATTCAGCCGGAATACTTCTTTCAGCTTCATGGCTATCACGGCCAGTGAATAACTGTCATTGCACTGTCCGGCATCCAATACACGGGGAATGCCGTTGATGTCTCCCAAACCAAGTTTATTATAGCGGTATTTGGCACAACCTGCGGTCAGGATAACGGTATCTTGCGGCAAGGCTTTGGCAAACTCCGTATAGTAATCGCGGCTCTTCATACGTCCGTCACAGCCTGCCATTACGATAAAGCGGCGTATGGCTCCGGTCTTCACGGCATCTACCACCTTGTCTGCCAGTTGCAGTACCTGGTTATGGGCAAAACCACCGATAATCTCTCCATGCTCTATCTCCACCGGCGGCTGGCATTGTTTGGCAATCTCTATGATTTCAGAGAAGTCTTTCCTGCCTTCCGCATCCTTATCAATATACTTGCAACCCGGATAACCGGTAGAGTTGGTGATGAACATACGCTCTTTATACACTGCATTAGCCAAAGGAGGAACGATGCAGTTGGTGGTAAACAGAATCGGTCCGTTGAAGGAAGTGAATTCTTCACGCTGTTTCCACCAGGCATTGCCATAGTTGCCTACAAAATGAGAATATTTCTTGAAAGCAGGATAATAGTGGGCAGGCAGCATTTCACCATGTGTATAGACGTCTATCCCCGTACCTTCTGTCTGTCTCAATAATTCTTCCATATCCTTCAAGTCATGGCCGCTAATCAAAATTCCCGGACGATTCTTCACACCGATATTCACCTTTGTAATTTCGGGATTACCGTAAGTACCGGTATTGGCAGCATCCAGTAGAGCCATTGTCTTTACTCCGAACTCACCAGCTTCGAGAACCAGCTTCACCCATTCCTCTGCCGATAGAGACTCAACCGCAATGGTAGCCAGTGCACGCTGCATGAAAACATGAACTGTATCATCATTGAATCCCAAGCGCATAGCATGCTCCAGATAAGCTGCCATACCTTTCAAACCATAGACAAGCAATTCTTTCAACGAACGGAGGTCTTCATTCTGTTCACGCAGAACACCTACTGTCTTCGCTTTCTCGGCATAGTCGTCACGCGTTCCCTGCCAAGTCAGTTCATCTACTTGGGGTAGGAACACTTTGTTGTGCTTGGCCTCTTGAATCAATCCATTACGCAAAGCAAGTCCCCTATCCACCCGTTTCAAGATGCTTTCATCATCGAAATTCGCATTCGTGATAGTACAAAACAAAGCATCCGTCACAAAAATATTCACTTCTTCAGAGACTGGAGAATCTGCCTTGCGTAATGTATCGGCAACAACAGAGATACCCCTGACTACAAACAGTAACAAGTCCATAGCTTGAGCCGTATGACTTTCTTTTCCACATACACCTTTCAATATACAGCCGGTTCCTTTGGCTGTCTCCTGACATTGATAACAAAACATGTTTGGTTCCATATTCCTATTCATTTAAAAGTTTGCATAATCTTTTGATAAGATAAGCAGCACCTCAGCAATAAAAATAAGCAGGCTTATGTTCTATTGCATTCGATTTGCATTATCTTTGTGCAAAGATGAGAGTTCTACAACGCACAAACTGTCACGAATGTTACATCGAATCACAAAAAAGTAAAAAAAGAATGGAAATCCATACATTATTGGAAATGCCTCCTTTCCAAGACATAACAGAAGAAGAGTTATTATCCCTCATCCTGGCACCCGAACATGCACACAGGCAATACAAACCTGCTGACTTCATTGCCATGCAGGGAGAAGCATATCGTTCTCTATTCATATTGTGCAACGGCAGTGTGCGTACCCAAATGGTCAGTGCGGAGGGGAAGCAACTCACCATCGAAACGCTGAAAGCCCCGCAACTGCTTGCCCCGGCTTTTGTCTTTGCCTCCGAAAACCGCTTCCCGGTAAATATCGAAGCTAAAGAGAAATGTGAGATACTCGTTATAAACAAGAACATTTTCCTGGAATTCCTGCATCAACACCCCGCTGTGATGCGCAACTTTCTGCAACTGGTATCGGACAGAACCCTATTTCTCTCCAAAAAGCTAAATGCCTTTGCCCTACAAAGTCTGAAATCGCGTATACTGAACTATCTACGCATGCATGGCACGATACTCAACCAGCAGGAAGTGGCACAAATACTGGGAGTGGCGCGTCCCTCGCTGGCACGTGCCTTATCGGAACTGGCAAGCGAAGGGTGCATCCGAATGGAAGAGAAGGAAATGCGGATAAATGCAGTCTCCGCCCAAAAGTATTTATAAAAAACGTCCGCACTTATATATTATTCTTACCTTTGTCCAAGAATAAAAAGCTATGGAAAAGATTCTACTGGATGAAAAGTACGAACAGTTGTTGTTCCAAATCCCTCTACTAAGGGATTTGCCACATAATATCAAGCAATCGCTGCTTGAGAAACTGGAATATTCAGTCTATTCTATAGACAAGAAAGATATAGTTGCCCGGCAAGGCACCCCCTGCAAGAAGCTATATATACTATTGGAAGGTAAATTGCGTGTAGATATTATAGACGGTCTGGGCAATAAAGTTATGGTAGAATACATCGTTGCCCCCCGGGCCTTTGCCACTCCCCATCTCTTCGGCAGCAACACCACACTGCCGGCAACTTTTACTGCCATTGAAGACTGTATCCTATTCACTGCCACCAAAGAATCCACCTTCAAGCTTATCAGCCAGGATCCCAAAGTGCTGCACAACTTCCTTTGCATAACGGGAAATTGCAATGCCTGCACGGTTTCGCGATTAAAAACCCTTTCCCGCAAAACAGTCCGCGAAAGGTTTGTCGTCTATCTGTTTGAAAACAGAATTTCCAACTCTACCAGCATCACCATTGCGCATACCCAATCTGAGCTGGCAGAATACCTCAATGTAACCCGCCCGGCACTTTCAAAGGAAATCAATAAGATGACCAAAGAAGGTATTATCCTAATGACGGGTAAGAAAATTGAGGTATTGAATGAAGCAGCTCTGAAAGAGTATATCTAAACTACCATTTTACAAACAAGATTCTCGGATTGATGTTGACAGATACCCAGCCCCAATCCTGCCAGCGTTTATGGTCGCCGCCTTTCACCACGTCCATAGACTTCGTACCCCGCATAATGGAGTAACCGGCAGAAAGCTTCACGTCCTTCATCACATTCCAGTCAAGCAGATAGTCTATCTCCGAACCCAATCCCTTTTTTACATCATCCAGCTTGGCAGCAGTAGCAAAATAGTGATAATTCAATTGCATACTCACCTGCTTGGATGTCTTGAAGTTAACACCCAACTGGGCATCCTGCAAACCGGGAGCGACTCCCTGCCAGGCAGAAGCATAGAAATAATCCATCGCTCCATAGAACTTATGATGTGTTCCGTAAAGGGGATCGAAAGCCTTGAACTTGTCACCCTCCCCGTCACTTCCACTCAGATAATCATAACCCAAGCTCACACTCCATTGCTTGTCTATGGCATAGGCAGCCTTCACGCTTGCCATAAAGGCAGATACACTCTGCGCATTCTTGTTCTTTCCGGTCTGGTAATAGAAAGCAGCCTGCACGGGCAGCCAGTTTCCCGATTCCGGTTGATAAGTCACGTAAGTACCAAACGTCTGCAAATAGCGGGTACGGGAGGTCTCGGTCTCCGCATCACCGGTTTCCAGCCCCAGATTCATGAACAATAAAGAGACATCAAGATTGGAAGCTTGCGCCGCATAATGATACCAAAGGGTCTGCATATTCTTGTAAGGTTGCGCGCCGTCATAATAATAGGTACCTCCTTTTGACTTTTCCTTGTTTTGGTTGAAGGCAAGAATGAAATGCAGTTGGTGGGCATTCTTGGCATAGCCCAGCTTCAAGGCATCATGATAGCGACCTGCGACATTCCAGTCCAGTCCTCCTAAAATACGTTCGTCATCATAAGACAAGGTCTGGCGTCCCAGTTGTGCAAAAAAACCGGCACCGAAATCGAGCTTTGCCCATGCTTCGTTCATGATGAAACGCCCGTTAGTATCTATCTGCGGGTCTTGTCCCCACACCCCTACATGCTGGGCGGAAATCTTCATGCTCAAGTCCGAGCGTTTGTACTCCATGGAAAGGCGTGCACGGTTGTTGATGAATGCAGCTGCTTTGTCTCCCTCGAAACGTGGGAACTGTGCACCGTTACGGTATTCTGCACGGGGTCTGATTTGCATCGACATGGTGAATTCGTTCTCTTTCTCCGCACTTTGCGCCCACAACATTCCGGGCAACAGCCATAAGCCTAATGCCAAATAAACTATCTTCATAAGTATTTTAATTTAAGTTATACGTATGTACACTCACTCCTTGTGCCGAGGGCAAATAATTGATGCCGTACCAGCACATTTGCAACAGCAGAAAAGATACAAGCAGGCCGACCAATGCCTTGCGATGTGCCGCGGGACGCCCCAGACGGAAATGGATATATGCCAGATAGGAAAACCAGGTAGCCGCCGCCCAAGTCTCTTTAGGGTCCCATGCCCAATAGTGTCCCCAAGCAGCTTTTGCCCAGACGGCACCGGACAGCATACCCAGCGTCATGAAAGCAAGCCCTACATAAGTCAAGTTATCGCACAGAGCCATCTCATGCCTTTCAATCCCCTTCTTCTTGAACCACAGCAGGTAGACAGCCATCACCGTAGCGGCACCCAGCATGGCGTAGGCAAACATATAAACAATGACATGAGGAGTGAACCACGGGCTCTGCAAGGCGGGCATCAAAGTCTTATTGTGTATTTCGGGCTTGAATATATTGATGCAGACAAACACCAGTGACAAAATGGTACTGAAACCGAGAATCCATTTATACTTCCAACGGCCGTAAGTGATGATTCCCGCCAACGGAAGAAAAAACGAATACCACAGACGGGTCTCTCCCATCGTCCGCATCGGAGGACGTTCCAAAGAAATCCACATACCGACAATGAAACTGAAAAAGACAACCAGTCCCAGGCAGGTAAAGGTATATACCACTGCCGGGCGTTTTCCACGCCATGCAGCGAAAGCTCCCCATCCCCAGAAGAGTAAAGCGACAATGGCAAACAGAGCAAAATAATCCCAACTCATACCGTCTCCTCCTTTCTTTCTTCTTTTCCTTTTGGTGCATTGACAAACAAGCAGACTGCTCCCAGCACCATCATTATAATGCCGGCATATACAGCCGGGAGCCAGGGGTCGCGCACCAGTTCAAAGACACTGACATCACTCCACCGTCCCTTCGTCTCGTCATAGCTCAATTGATAAATATTCCACCCGGATATCTTCAACGGACGATTCACCTCGATAGTGTCTTCCACCACATCTCCCGCCTGCGTATAAACCGTAACAGCAGACACAAACCGTTGCGGCTCACGTTCGGGCATCACCAGACTGGTCTGCTCCGACAAACGCAATGCCTTATAGGGGAACATGAAGCTGCCGCAACTCACCCATCCCTCCTTCGACTGTCCGGAGGCGGTGTTCACCGCTTTCAGATAAACGGCATAGGCAGCTCCCATCGAATGGAATTCAGTAAACTTTAAGGTATCTTCCGTAGCCACGGAGGCAGCCATAGGAATGGTTTGAAAAATGGAGATGTCCCAATCCAGCAATTTTCCCCGTTCCACCTTCTCTTCCAGCAACAAATGTTCCGGCATATCCTTCGGCAGTGCCTGCCCCGTCTCATTGTCTATCAGCATCAGTTTGGGAGGATACTCGTGTATAGTAAATTCTTTCAGCTCAACAGCAAGCGGAAGTTCCGTCAGCTTGCCGCCCTCATCTATGGCACGCCATTCGGTCTTGCCCAATTGGGTAATCATTTTAAGACGCTGCATATCCGCATTGCCCAGCGTTGCCGTCAGAAGGGCAACAAACAAGCCGGCATGATTCAGCAGAAAAGGAATCTTACGCACATTGAAGGGGATAGCGGCACGGAGAATAGTCATCCCTAAGACAGCAACCAGCCAGACATAAAGTAACACAAACGGCCAAAAAGAAAGCATTTTCGAAAAGCCGATGACATCTGCCGAAGGATGGGTGGAGGGAACCTGCCGTACCAACCCCATAATGACAGTGATAGCCGCCACACAGACCAGGGAAGAAACTGCAGCCGTATAATGACTGAGCCATCCGAAACAATACACCCGTTTGCGAAGCCCATGCATCCCTGCCAGCAACAGCAAGAACAGCACCAGAACAATGATATTGACCGGCCATGCAAACAAGCCCCAACGAATGCCTCCAACGCTCCACTGTAACAGCAAGCCCGTGACAAACAGTCCTGCCCCACAGATAAAACCTTCCTTATACCCCCACGGTTTCTTCCACATCTTCTGATTTATGATTTGACGATGTACAAATTTATTTTAGTGCTAACCGGTTGTTAGCTTTCGCTTTTTCCAGCCAAGCCGGTGCTGTAGTCTTCAGGAAATTGTCCTTTGCAGCTCTTTCGGCATCCATATCGAGCCCGATATATTCCTGCGCCTTGTCTTTGGTGGAGATATCCGGCATAGGAACATTGTCTGTATATCCATGCTTCGCCAGCACCTTGGAGATAGCCAAACGCGCCTGCATGGCTCTATCCAACCCATGAGACAAGACACGCTGGATTTCTTGCGGTGCGTGGAAAGAGCCGCCGTGAGATGCCACACCGAAGTCCCAACGCCATTGTGCCTGACGAATCAGCGCCAACACATCTTTCATCTGCTCTTCCGTAGCTCCCTTATCCCAAGCAAATTTAGCTTCGATATGGGCTTTGGCAAGTTCCTGCTCCAAGCGGTTACGGATTTCATTGGCCTTGCGCTGGCGTTCGTAGACGTTGTTGCGCAAAGTTTCCTCACTTTCGCGGTGGCAGGTTTGGCAGGTACGGTCTATCATAGCCAACGGACTCTGTATATGGTGGTCGCTGAACTTCACGCCACCTTCACTCTTATAAGGCATGTGGCAGTCCGCACACGATACGCCACGCTGGCCGTGAATCCCCATCTGGGCTATTTCAAAATCGGGGTGCTGCGCTTTCAGGATAGGGGTACGGCTCAACTTGTGTATATAGTCGTAGAAACCAGCCTCATCATAATAGGCTTCCATGTCTTCCACCGTAAAACCTTTGTCCCAGGGGAAAGTCAGGTACTTGCCGTCGCCCTTGAAGTAATACTCCACATGGCACTGCGCACATACCAGTGAACGCATCTCCTGCGGAGTGGCCTTGGTAATATCCTTGCCTTGGCGTTCAAAAGCCTCTATCAAAGCCGGACGGCTGATATGCAGGTTCATGTTTTCCGGTTCGTGGCAGTCGGCACAACCAATCGGGTTTACAATTTCATCGCCCAAAGCGCCCCACTTATTGTTATAGAAAGCATCCACACCGATAGCTTCCATCATGCGGGGCACATCGGGGCTCTTGCAAGTCCAGCAAGTAGAAGGCTGCGGGCCATCCGTAGCAGTGGCAGGCGCACCGGTACGAAGAGTTGCCGTAATGTCCTCGATGGCATGCATATGTCCGCGCGGAGTGGAATAGTCCTTGGAGAAGGCATATCCCGCCCAGAGCACTACCATCTCGGGACGCTGTTCCAATACATCCACAGCCACATTTCCATTGAATTCACTCTGGAAGTCGGTCTTGGCAGTTTCAGTCCATGTCTGATACTCACGGGGGAAATCACTCTTAAAGACTTCGTTGCGTGCCTCAATTCCCTCAATCACTGTTTTGCGGTTATTGAATACACTTGCCAGCTCGGCCCTGCGCTCCATCAAGGCAGAAACACATAGCCCCAAGACAAATACAACGACCATTGAACCACCGAACAACAGCCATCCTTGCCACGATTTTAATCTCTTTTCCATATCTATGAAGATTTATTGTTATTATTCCTTTATCAGTTTCTGCAACCACTCCGGCACGGGAGATTCCGGATAGGGTACCAATGCAGCGGGTGTAGACGAAAGACTGTTCATTCCACCATGAGGCACGTCGCGGTGGCAATCCCAGCATGCCTTTCCGTCGCCGGTGAGGGTCATCATGTAGTCTATTTTACCAGCATCCACAAACTCGTTGGTCAGTTGCGTATGGCAACGGATGCAATTATTCATAATGACCTGCGCACTTGCTGCCTCGGCTTGGATAGCCTGCGGTTCGCTTTTAGTGAGAAAGGCACCCACGTGCTTCATGCCGTCCATGCCTTTGAAAGCCCATTTCTTTACTATATTCTCATGAGGGACATGGCAATCGTTACAAGTGGCATCCCGGCTGTGGGAACTGTGCATCCAGGTTGCATAATAAGGAGCCATGATGTGGCAGTTGACACATGCCGCAGGGTCATCTCCCAGATAAGTGTGCGCCCGGAGAAGATACATAAACAAGCCTCCGCCGCCGACGAGGACACCGCATACAATGAGTGCCGTTACTTTCCATCTGTAGGACGGAAATAGTTTACTTATGATTGGTAACTTCGCCATAAAATGAATATTTTCAGCAAAAATAGGCAGTTACAATCTAAAAAAGTGTAATCATGATTACATTTTTCCATTTATTTTTCAGTATTTTTAATAAAGCATTCATTCTCCAGACATACCTATATGAAAACGTCCACAAAACACGCGCGCCTGCGCATCTTGTGGACATCTTCATCCTTTTATAAAACTGCCTGCTTTTTCTAAGCAACTTTCTTTAATTGTATGTTCGCTTTCCTACTGCCCTTCCGAATCAATCTGCGAATCCAAAGATAATAGCCCGTCAGCGGCAAGCTGGCCCCTACCAAAGCGGCAAGGAAACTCAATATGCGGGTGGTCAGCCCTCCCCAACTGCCTACATGAACGGAGAATATCCAGCCACGGATTTTTCCTGAAGCGTCGGCATCCTTATATAAGGTAGCCCCGGTGATTTCACCGCTACGGGGATTGAACGTATAGCGGTCGGCAGCACGCTGGTTGCCCAACCGATTGAAAGAAACCGTAGCAGAGCCTTTGAACACGGTAATCTGTTTATAATCAGGATTGAGTTCCTTCAGTTCTTCGTAAACCTTCTGCCAGCTTGTAAAAGGAGAGAAAGAATTTCTTTCACGATGCTCACCTCCCGGTCTGCCACCAGACCGGCCTTGAGCCCGTTCTCCTCCCTGGGCAGCAGTTTGTGCCGAAGCACCATGTCCTCCACCCCCTTGCGTGGTTTCCACTCCGAAAACTTTGTAGAAGCCGGTGCGGTACCAGGAGAAAGACCATGACAGTCCCGTAAGCGCCATTACCAACAGAAGAACCAGCGTGTACATACCGCCTGCCACATGCAGGTCATAGCAGAACCGACGCCAACCCTTACCGGAAACAATCTTCAAACTGTTCTTCAAAGCCTTTTTTGTACGGGGCCACCAGATGACAATGCCCGATATCAGGACAAAGACAAACATCAGCGTGGCAGTGCCCACAATCATTTTCCCCCAGAAGATGCCTCCATCGGGCTTCATGCTGTCCAGCAACCAGCGATGCAGGCGGAACATGGTCGTGAAAAACGGCGCACGCTCATACTTGCCCTTTATCTCACCCGTATACTGGTCTACATAGACGGAAGCACGACGAGGTTTGGAAAGGTTCACCTGCCAGGCACGCTCCGGAGCAGACGAGGCTGTGACACCCGTCACAGAAACACTATCCGGCAGAGTAGCGGCCACTTTTTCGGCCACCTTGCCCATGGGAAGCGGTGCCGGCCCGACTTTCTCCACATAGTAGAGGTCGCGGTGGCAGAGCTCCATCACCTCCGTCTCGAATACCAGCATGGCTCCGGAAAAACAGATAAGGGTAATCAGTAGCCCGAAGGGGACTGAAAGCCATAAATGTATCTTACGAAAAACTTTCTTCATAGGAGCTTTATTCCAGTTTACCTACACCGTTCAGTTGGGTTGCATTGACAACCAGACCTTTGGTAGCTGTTGCATTGGCAGGGTCTACCTTATAGATGGCAGGATAGCCGGAAGAGGTAGTGACTGCCACATATGCGTTGCCATTTTCCATGTACGGGGTATTACCAAAGCCGGAGACATCGCTTGGAAGGCCGTTCACATAAGTCAAAGCTCCAGTGGAGGCATTGAAGACGGCAAGTTGGTTGGCAACCTTGTCTGATGCCGTAATTGCCTTATCATACATCAGCAGCAGGAAATAATTACCTGAAATATACCAAGTCCGCAAGAAAGAGGCGCCATTGGCTTTCTCTTCAAGATTATAGTAATAAGCGGCATCAAATTCTTCTGCTTTGGTATCGATGCGTACAACTCCAGCAGGCAATGTAGTCTGCTGACGCGAATCACTCATGGTCTTGGCATAGCTCGGAGAAAATACATATACATAGCCGTCGTCGGCAAGCCAGTTCATCTGGTAGTACTGTGAACGGTTACGTCCGGCAGCATAACTGATTTTGTCTGTAGTGATGACCTTATGAGAATTCAGTGTCTGATCACCAAAGATAGCGATATGGCATTCATTAGGATACTGGGTCCATTGCAATTCGTCCTTCTCATAGGCACCGCTACCCTGCCCGCCGGATTCTGTCTTTATTAAATCCTCATTACCGGAAAGCACCCACTTGTAACTACCGTCTTCGTTCTTCTGCATGCAACCATACTGGCTAAGCCCCATGGGAATGGCTGCTGCATAAACCTTACTGCCCACTTGTTCTATACCGGCCAGTGTTACGTATTCACCATTTTCAAGGAAATTTTCGGCAAGAAATGGAGTATCCTTTGTTACCGAGTTCTTTGTATAAGTCTGTTTCTCGACATCCAGATAGGAAATCAAAAAAGATTGGGGAGTATATCCATTTGCATCATTCAGTTCCGTAGGGCCGTCGCCGGTAGAAGTCGTCATTATAAATTGGTCATAATAGCCGTAGGTAGTGAAACGATTGACGTTATACTCCTGGCTACGTTTTTCCAGTTCACCGTTTGTATTCATAATGAACGACTGGGTAGTGCCTGCATTTCCCTGGTGATAGTTCAAGGCATACAGATATTTGTTTCCGTAGAACACCCAGTAAGTAGCCCCATCGTTCACAAGGCCATTGCCGGCAGCAGTAATTTCACCGCTTTCCAGTGACTCGGCTGTCAGCAGGACAGGAACGGAGCTACCTGAAACTGTAGCCGTGGCAGCTATCACATAGTTACCCTTTGAACCGGAACCGGAGCCGGAACCCGGTTCGTCTGTGTCTGTACAAGAAATTAAAGCCATTCCGGTCATTGCCATTGCAAAGAGGCCGGACAAAAGATAATTCTTCTTCATTTGTTCTTCTTATTAATTACACCTATTAAAACCATTATATTTATTAATCACCAAAATGTACACGTATCTTGCCATAGAACGCACGCCCGGCTTTCTGAAGGCTGAAGTTGTCGTACAAATCCTCGTTCGTGAAGTTGCGGCATTCAAACGAGATATTATAGCGGCCATTCTTCAGACTATAGCTCAATGTCAGGTTATGGGAGAACTGGTCGGGTACCATGAAATCCTTGTTCTTGCTACCGATGGCCTGCGAATAGTAGGAGAAGCTGTGCATGTACTGGTTGTCGTAAGTCACGGACAGTATATTCCCTTTCTTCCAGAGGTCGCGCCAATAGAAGTTTACGTCAAAATCAGCAAACTGATAGGGCACATTGGGAATGCGTGCCTTGTAACCGAGATTTTCCACAGAGTTGCCGGTACTGCCGATTTGCATCTTCTCATTGTCACGCACATTCATCTGCGTGAAGTTGCCGCCCACACTCAGCCAGCGTCCGAAGCCATAGCGTGCCGATACATTGTATCCCTTCGTCAGCACCTTGCCGTAGTTGGTATAAGTGGCCCCTTCTTTTCCTCCGCTCAAGTCCTGGATATTACGCTGGATATAATCCTTCGTATTGCGGTATACCACACCGCCTTCCACGTAGACAGAATGTTTTCCAAAACTCCGGGAATAACTCAGGTTCAAGTTGATGTTGTCACTTTTCTCGGGACGGATGCCGATGTCTCCACTCTCCAGGTCTTCGTCACCAAACATCTCTTCGATAGTGGGCAGGCGGTAAGCTTTTTCATAAGAGAGCTTCGCCTGCAAGCCGGGTAGGATGAAGTAGGTTCCGGCAGCACCATATCCCCAAGAGTCTACCGTACGGCTGGTGCGTACATAATTACTACCGGTATCATCCTCGGCCATAGGTCCTGCCACATACTGGCGGTAGTATTTGCCGAATGCCGAGAAGTTCCACTTTTCGGAAGGCATCAGGCGGTATGACAAACCGGAGATATTCTTGCGGGTCTGCTTGGCAATGGCATCCGTCTGTTCTTCCACCGCCAACAGTGAAGTATTATCACGCTGGAATGCACTCAACACATGATTGAAAGTCAGCATGTGGACTCTGGCAATGCGGTAATTCAAGGTCAATGTACCGTTCCAATTGTCATTATCGGCACGGGAATACTGGCGGGACTGTTCGCCGGGACTGTTCAGCGGATGTTTCTCACCAAGCCAGTTGTATTCATAGCGGGCAGTATCCACATTCGTAGTGGCATTGCGATTGTAGTTGGCTGTCAACACCATATCCAGCCCCTTGATTATCAAGTTGCGTTTGCTGTATTCCATCGAAGGCATTAGTGAATGGCCGAAGCGGTGCTTTTCTCCGAAGACTGTCTTCTGGCGTACACCGGTCTGTATGTCCTTGTACATGTGCGAATAGGTGAAACCGAACATCAGCCGGTCTGCCCAACTTTTGTCCACAATACCCGCTTTGGCCACAATGGCTTCGTTGTGGTAAGTATCATTGAAACGCTTCACGCGCACCTTCTCACTTTCGTTGAAACTGCCCGTCTCAAAATCCTTTACCGGCGCATCTACATGATAATCGTTGTCCGAGTAGTTTTGAAAGGCATTGATTTCATAGCTGAAACCGTTCTTGAAAGTCTGTCCGAAGTTAACGTATGAGCGGTGGGTATTGAACGAGCCGTAAGAATAAGAAGCATCCAGGAACCAGTTCCGGCGTTTCTTGTTGGTAACAATATTGATGACACCGCCAATGGCATCCGTACCGAAGCCCACGGGAACTACACCCTTATATACCTCTATACGGTCGGCAAAGCTCACCGGAATATTGTTCAGGCTGAAGGAGCTTCCCACACCTTCCTGCGGCACACCGTCAATGAACACCTTGACGTGCTTTCCGCTAAAACCGTCCAGCATCAACTGCATGTCCGAACCTACCCCACCCGACTCACGGAGTTTCATGCCCGGAGCCTTGGTCAAGGCATCGCTCAGATTCTTCGTGGTGTTCTGGAGTTCCTTTGTATCGACTGCCACAGCATTGAATGCCGACCTCTTCACCCGGCTTACTCCGGTAGAAACGATAGTCACCTCGTCCAGCTGTTGCGTTTCGGGAGCGATGGTTATGTTCAGCTTCATCCGCTCATCATTGACCAGTTTCACCTTTTTCTCCACCTTTGTATAACCTACGGCAGACACCACCAGCGTATAGTCGCCGGCAGGCGCCTTGATGTGATAGAGGCCTTCCTGATTCGTGGTTCCTCCATAACTCGTCCCTTTCAGATAAACAGTCGCAAAATCCACCGTTTCTTTTTCCGTAGAAATGATTCTACCCGAAATCATCCCTCCTCTCCTCTGCGCATGTACAGACAGAGAAGCCAACAGAAGGAAAAACAGCAGCGAGAATTTAAGTGTATATGCTTTCAATTTTATAATAATTATAATGTTGTTAGTAAACCGGTGCAAAGGTCATTATTAACAGCCAGCTGTGCAATCACTTATTGTAGGTAATTATATGGAGTGGATTTATCGTATATATCATATTATGCAATCACCATTGATAGGTATTATCAATAATAAATCTAAAAAAAGAGGAGCCGGGAAATGAAAAACCCCTATTTATAGGTATTGCCCAATATGCCTTTTTGTACGACCTTTGCTGCAAATTAAAACAAGACAACGGACAATAAATTATTAAAGTTTAAGTATGAAAATTGAAAAGATTGTAGCCCGTGAAATCCTTGATTCACGCGGCAATCCCACAGTAGAAGTGGACGTTATTCTGGAATGTGGTGTTATGGGACGCGCAGCAGTGCCTTCCGGTGCTTCTACCGGCGAGCACGAAGCGCTGGAACTTCGCGATGGCGACAAGCAACGCTACGGTGGTAAAGGTACACTAAAAGCAGTAGAAAACGTCAACAAGATAATCGCACCGGCACTGATTGGCTGGTCGTCACTGGAACAGCGTACCATCGACCACAAGATGCTTGAGTTGGACGGCACGCCTACCAAATCCAAGCTGGGTGCCAACGCCATTCTGGGTGTCTCACTGGCAGTAGCCAAAGCCGCCGCCAATTATCTCGATATACCTTTATACAGATATATCGGTGGAGTAAATACCTACGTAATGCCGGTCCCGATGATGAATATCATCAATGGAGGTTCACACAGCGACGCTCCTATCGCTTTCCAAGAATTTATGATTCGGCCGGTAGGCGCCTCTTCCTTCCGTGAAGGCCTGCGCATGGGAGCCGAAGTATTCCACGCCTTGAAAAAAGTGTTGCACGACCGCGGCCTCAGCACTGCCGTAGGTGACGAAGGCGGTTTTGCACCGGCACTGGCAGGAACAGAAGATGCGCTGGACTCCATCATGAGCGCCATCAAGGCTGCCGGCTACGAACCGGGCAAGGATGTGAAAATCGGTATGGACTGTGCCTCATCCGAGTTCTTTAAGAACGGTATCTATGACTACTCCATCTTTGAAGGCGAAAATGGTAAAAAACGTACTGCCGACGAACAAATAGCTTACTTGGAAGATTTGATTAATAACTACCCGATTGACTCCATCGAGGATGGCATGAGCGAAAACGACTGGGAAGGCTGGAAGAAGTTGACCGAACGCATCGGCAACCGTTGCCAGCTGGTTGGCGACGACCTGTTCGTGACTAACGTGGAATTCCTTGAAAAAGGTATTGCCATGGGCTGCGCCAATTCCATCCTTATCAAAGTCAATCAAATCGGTTCACTCAGTGAAACGCTGGATGCTATCGAAATGGCACACCGCCACGGTTATACCACAGTGACTTCTCACCGTTCCGGCGAAACCGAGGACGCCACCATTGCAGACATTGCCGTTGCCACCAACAGCGGACAAATCAAGACCGGTTCTCTGAGCCGCTCCGACCGCATGGCGAAGTACAACCAACTATTGCGCATCGAAGAAGAACTGGGTAACCTTGCTGTCTATGGCTACAAAAGAATAAAATAACCCTTTGTAGTGAATAAGTCATAAAGAGGGAATAGCGTCTTTGGGAAAAGGCGCTATTTTTATTAAAGAATCGTCTATATCTTTGCAAAAGTCATCCCCTACTATCCTCTATAGGAAAGATTCTTTCCAAGATGGTAGCAGGTTAATGTTTCATTGACTAAAGACTATTCGTCCGACAGTCGTTACATTATCGTCCGACATATGTTTAATTATCGTCCGATAGCTGTTGGACGATAATTAAACATATGTCGGACGAATAGTTTTTAGTAAGCAAGAATATAAAATATAGCGGCGCAACAATCATTTGCTCCCAAAGCCTCCCTTTATTATTTACGGAGGCCTTCAAAAACAGTCCTCATTCACGGTTCATCAAACGATGCTCTGCCATCTGCTCGAACTTCGTGCCGGGACGTCCGTAATTGGCATACGGATAAATGGAGATGCCTCCGCGCGGGGTGAAGATACCCGTCACCTCAATATACTTAGGGTTCATCAAATGAATGAGGTCTTTCATTATGATGTTCACGCAATCCTCGTGGAAAGCACCATGATTGCGGAAGCTGAACAAGTAGAGTTTCAAACTCTTGCTCTCTACCATCTTGACATCGGGGATATAGCAAATACGGATTTCTGCAAAGTCCGGTTGCCCCGTGATGGGACAGAGGCTGGTGAATTCGGGGCAGTTGAAACGCACCCAGTAGTCATTGCCGGGATGCTTGTTATCAAATGCCTCCAATACTTCGGGGGCATAGTCCTGACGGTATTCTGTCTTTCTCCCCAAAAGGGAAAGTTGGTCTTTCAATTCTGTCATAGCCATATATTTTTAGTGATACAAGTGTGCCTCATTTAGTAGAAGCCAAAAACTTTTCCAATCCTTCTCTGCGCAACGTGCATGCCGGGCAGTGTCCACAACCATCTCCCGGGATACCGTTATAACAAGTCAGCGTTTCGTGACGTATAAGTTCGAGCACTCCAAGCTCGTCTGCCAGCGCCCAGGTCTCCGCTTTGTCAATCCACATCAGTGGTGTGTGCAGTACGAATTGCTCGTCCATAGCCAGGTTCAGCGTCACGTTAAGCGACTTGATGAAAGCATCCCGGCAATCGGGATAACCGCTGAAATCGGTCTGCGACACCCCCGTCACAATATGATTAATCCCCCGCTCGCGGGCGTAAACGGCGGCTATACTCAGGAAAAACAGATTGCGTCCCGGCACAAAAGTATTCGGAAAGCTGTCTGCCGGCTTCTCCTGGTCCATCTCCATGCCGGCATCTGTCAATGAGTTATGTCCCAGCCGGCCGATAAAGGAAACATCCATTACTTCGAACTCCACACCTGCCTTACGGGCAATGGCCCTCGCCAAGTCCACTTCCTTCTGATGTTTCTGTCCATACAGAAAACTCAGCGCATACACTTTCTTAAATTCACGTTTTGCCCAAAAGAGGCAAGTGGTCGAGTCCTGCCCGCCACTGAATACCACCAAAGCAGTGTCCCTATTCATCTTGTTAAAAGCCTCTCCCCTTGCCCTCCCCCGTAGGGAGGGAAACAGAGAGGGCATTGCTAATTATTTGTTTGACATAATAACTGATTTCCCCTCACTACGGGTAAGGGGCTTTAAATATCGCCTATTTTCCATACTTTATAGGAGATGCCTTCATCATAGACATCACTACCGTCTATCCGCTTAATAGCTTTTACCACACGGATAGTCACAGGCAGTATCAATACCTCGTACATGGACTTCAGCAGAATCTGGATACACATCATCACCAGCAACTCCCGCCATGCAATGATTCCTCCGAACGCCACCGGAAAGAAAATCAACGAGTCTGCCGTCTCACCAACCACCGTCGACCAAATGGCACGTGCGGAGAAATTACGCCCGTTGCTTGCCAGTTTCATGCGGCTCATTACGTAGGCATTCAGAAAAGAGCCCACCAAGAATGCCGTCAGACTGGCTATGACAATACGGGGCGCCATTCCAAAAACAAAATTGAAATGCGCGGCACCATCCCAGAAAGGGGCGGCAGGCAACGCCACGGCTATCAGTCCCAGCATTACCACAAAAAAGTTCATGGCAAAACCGCTCCAGATAATCAGGCGGGCTTTACGAAAGCCCCAAACCTCGGCAATGCAATCGTTGATAATATAAGAAATCGGGAAGACCAGCAATCCGGCTGTTACGGTAATACCAAAAACCTGGATAACTTTAGTCTCAAGAAGATTGGCTGCAATCAGGCATACATTGAACAGAATGCCCAGCAACATAAAAGGTACAGATACTTTTTGTTTCATACTCCTGTTTTTTACGTGGTGTTCTAGAATACACGACCGCTATTCACGGCATCATACATTTTAAATCCGGTTGCAAAGGTACAACAAGTTTTGCAAATGAACAAACAACATATATTTTAACTAAAACTCAAGCAAGACAAAGCTCCTTTTTTTTATTCGAAGTAATTACAGACAGTGCATATTTAGTTAACGAGACTTAAATAAGATTTCCCAAACCAAGAATATTATTTACAATAGTTTTAAAAAACATAAACCAATAGCATAAAAATCAATATATTAACTGATTTTAGCACAAAATCAAAAACATGCAACCAAGTTTGCTCTCAAACAAGATTTCATTCACGCAAATTTCTTAAGCAAATAAAATAATGGACAACATATTTTAATACATACGATTCTATATTTTAAATAATGAAAATTAGGATTATATTTGATAACAACAATCCGGAAGCTCTGGAAAGCACATTGATATTAACCAAGAATATACCATATTATATATAGTAACCTTAGAAAAACAATGAATGCCTATGATTTACCCGAAAGCCCCAAGACACTATTAGTGTCATCTTCTATTCAACCTATTTATTTTGAGATCCATTAGCTTAAACAAAAAACATCTATTATGAATGAAAATCGTAAACGAGGAACATCGAACAACAAAATCCTCACAGCAATTGCCATCGCCTCCCTATTTATAGGAAGCAGCAAAATCATGGCAATAGAGACCTACTCGGAAAATTCATTCGGAGTGACAGAACAGATGCAGGCACAAACAGCCCGCGGTATTGTTGTCGACCAGAATGGAGAGCCTATCATCGGAGCAAGTATCTTGGAAAAAGGTACTACCAATGGAGTTACCACCGACTTATACGGTAAATTCTCGCTAAACGTAAAAAGAGGTGCCACCCTGGTCATTTCCTACATCGGTTATAAGACGCAGGAAGCCAAAGCAGATGCCAACATGAAAATCACCCTTACAGAAGATTCCGAACTACTGGATGAAGTAGTTGTTGTCGGTTACGGTGTACAGAAAAAGAAACTTGTCACCGGCGCCACTGTACAAGTGAAAGGAGAAGACATAGCCAAGCTGAACACTGTGGATGCCCTGGGCGCTTTGCAGAGCCAGTCACCGGGTGTCAACATCACGCAAAACAACGGCTTCCTGGGTTCGGGCTTTAAGGTGAATATCCGCGGTATCGGTACTACCGGAACCTTCTCCCCGCTTTATGTGGTAGATGGAGTTGCCAACGGTAGCATCGACGGGCTGAACCCGAGTGACATTGAATCTTTGGACGTCTTGAAGGATGCCGCTTCCGCCGCCATCTATGGTGCGCGTGCTGCCAACGGCGTTATCCTGATTACCACCAAACGAGGTAAAACCGGCGTTGCCGAAGTCAGTTACGATGGCTATGTCGGTGTGCAGAACCTCTACAAAATCCCTACTATCCTCAATGCCCAAGAGTACATGATGATGCAGGATGAAGGCCGTGTAATGGACGGATTGAGTCCGTACAACTGGGCGACCTATATTCCGGAAAGGGATTTGCAGGCCATACAGAACGGAACATGGAAAGGGACAAACTGGCTGAAGGAAGTGCTGAATGAAGATGCGTTGGTACAGAACCACGCAGTCAACATCACCGGAGGAACAGACCGTTCCAGATATGCCATAGGTATTTCATACACCAACCAAGAAGCTACCATGGGAGTTCCCGGCGAATTTCCAGAAATGAACCGCTACAACTTCCGCGTCAACTCGGACCACGTAGTCATGAAAAAAGGCAATCTTGACTTCTTGAAAGTGGGCGAAACCATCAACTACAAATATTCGCAAACGCAAGGTTCATTCGGAACCGGCGGCATTTATTGGAACGGAGTGCACAATATGCTCATCATGAGCCCGTTGATGCACCCTTACAATTCAGACGGGGGCTACTACCTCTATGCAGACCAGGAAAAGGATAACTACAAATGGGATATCTCCAACGGAGCCAATAAAAACCCGATAGCTTATCTGGACTACTATATGAACCAGAACCTAAGCAAGTCCCATTACATGCAGAGCAGCTTCTATGCAGAACTGCAACCCATCAAGAACCTGCGTATCAAGAGCCAGTTCGGTTACATCATGGGAGCCTCCAGTTATCGTTCCTATTTGCCGAGATTCGATTATCTGAGTGCGTCACTCAACAACGCAGAAGACAAGGTTACCCAATCCATGTCTATGTATAACCGTTGGTCATGGGACAATACAGCCAACTACATCTTCAATATCGATGACCACAACATCGACGTCCTGGTAGGTCAGAGTATTGAAAAATGGGGTATGGGAGAAGAAATGAGCGGTTCAGCCATAGGCTCAAACTTCTATGATTTCAAGCACGCTTATTTGTCCAATGTTCCATTGACCGCCAACAGTGTGTCCTCCTTGACTGGCAAGCCTAACGGGGAAGGTTCCATCGCCTCCTTCTTCGGACGTGTCAACTACAACTATCAGGAGAAATACATGGCTTCTGTCATCATGCGTGCGGACGGTTCCTCCACTTTTGCCCGCGGACACCGCTGGGGATACTTCCCTTCAGTATCCGCCGGATGGGTTATCAGCAACGAGTCCTTCATGTCAGGAATCAAATGGCTGGACTTCTTAAAGCTGCGTGCTTCCTGGGGGCAAAACGGTAACTGTAATGTATCTACTTTCCAATATCTTTCACTGATAACTTCCAACAATGGATATGGCGGTTATACGTTCGGCGACTCCATGGACCTCATCAGTACCGGTTCATACGCCTACCGACTGACCAACCCGGACCTTACCTGGGAAACACAGGAGCAATTGAATTTCGGTATCGATGCACGCTTCTTGAACAACCGCCTGGGCTTTGAATTCGACTGGTATAACAAAAATACCAGAGACTGGCTGGTTACGGCTCCGGTACTCTCTTCCTTCGGTGCCAATGCAGTGTCCGTCAATGGCGGTAATGTAAAAAACACGGGTATTGAAGTAGGACTCCACTGGAACGACAACATCGGAAAGGATTTCCAATATGGAGCCAACCTGACCCTTGCTCACAACAAGAATGAAGTGACCAAGATTGCCAACAAAGACGGAATCATCCACGGTAGCGGCAGCGTTCTGTGGGAAGGAGCCGAAGAGTGCTTCCGTGCTGAAGTAGGCAAACCCATCGGCTACTTCTACGGCTACAAGAGTAACGGCATATTCCAGAACCAGGAACAGATAGACAACTACAAAGGTCCGAAACTGAACGGCGACAAGACACAGCCGGGTGACGTAATCTGGGCAGACACCGACAATAGCGGTACGCTCGATGCCAATGACCGTACTATGATAGGTAACCCGAATCCCGACCTGACAATGGGACTTTCCCTGAATGCCAGCTGGAAGGCCATTGACTTCTCAATCACTACTTACGGCGCATTCGGCCAGCAGATTCTGAAGTGTTATCGTGACTTCTCCTCCTCACCCTTGAATAACTATACAGCAGAGATATTCCAACGCTGGCACGGCGAAGGTACGTCCGACAAGTTCCCGAGACTGTCCAGCGCTTCCAGCTCCAACTGGAACAGAGTATCAGACATTTATATCGAAGATGGAGACTATCTCAAGATAAAGAACATCACTGTGGGGTTCGACTTCAAGAAAGCATTCAAAAAGTTACCGGTACAACAGCTGCGTCTGTATCTGACCGCACAGAACCTCTTTACCTTCACCGGCTATTCCGGTATGGACCCGGAAATCGGTTACGGCGGCGACGATTATGGTTGGGCATCAGGCATCGACCTGGGCTACTACCCCAGTGCACGTACCTATATGATAGGCTTAAATGTAAAATTCTAATTAACCGAAGAAATTATGAAAAAGATATTATTCATAGCATCAGCAATACTGATTCTTCTTTCAGGATGCGAAAACTTCCTCGATTCGGAACTTCTGACCGAAAAGACAACCGCCAACTTCCCGGAGACAGAAAAGGATGCCCAAGAGATGGTGACGGCCATATACGCCCATCTGTTGTTTGAAAGTCCTGAAACCTCTTCCCAGTATTACATTGCCCAGTTGGCAGGTGACGACTGTCTGGGAGGCAACCTCTCCTACTCCAACAACTGTGCCACCAACTTCCTTATGTACAGTGGCAATCTGAATACATTTGCCGGCATCTGGGACCGTTGCTACACCCTTATCAACCGTGCCAACAATGCCATCAACACAATGGAGAATGTGAAATCATGGTCCAGCGAGAGCGAACGTAACCGACTTTTCGGTGAGTCCTACTTCCTGCGTGCCATGGCTTATTATGAGCTGGCACAAGTCTTTGGCGGAGTTCCTTTACGCACCACACTGGAAAGTACCAACCTGCCGCGTGCATCCGTAGACGAAATCTACACCCAGATTGCAGCCGACTTGAAAAACGCTATCGAAATGATGCCGGCAAAGATTTATCCGAAAGGCTCAGACATGACCGGACACGCTACAAAATATGCTGCCGAAGCCATGATGGCACGTGTATTCCTTTTCTATACCGGACGCTACGAAAAAAACGAACTCCCCAACGGAACTACCAAAGAGGAGGTCATCTCTTGGATAGATGACTGTGTAAACAACTCCGGTCATAAACTGGTGTCCGACCAACGCAACATCTGGGCCTACACCAACGATGCTACCGAAGACAATACCGAAGGGTTCCGTTACCAATACGTTATCAACCATAACCTGAAATGGGAAGGAAACAGTTCCGACGAAACTTTATTCGCCAACAAACATAACCTGAAATCCGACTGGACCTATACCTGGTTCTCCAACACATGCGCGCAATTCTATTCACCGTCTGCCGACAACTATTCCAACAAAGACAGTTATCCCTTCGGCACCGGTTGGGGAGCTGGCCCCGTATCTCCGGCTATGGTCAACGAATGGAAAGACTGGGCCGCCAAGCAGACCTATACGGACGGTTACAAGGAGGATCCCCGTCTGACCGGTTCCATATGGTCGTACAAAGCACTTGATCCGAATGTTGCCGGCAATGTGCTGATGGACTGCACCATGGACGAGGGTGAACCGGAATATACCGTATCCTATCGTTACTATGAACAAACCGGCTATTTCCAGAAAAAATACATCAATATCAATTCCTACAATGAAGGCAAAATCGAACCTTTCGGCAAGCAGATGTTCCCCGGAATATCTTCGCAGACATCCCAACAGCTACTCCAAATTGCCGACTTGATTCATATCCGTTTTGCCGACGTCCTGCTCATGCAGTCCGAGCTGAAACAAGACGCTACGGGTCTGAACAAGGTACGTGCCCGCTCCCACTTGGCTCCGGTGGCCTACTCCCTGGAAGCCATCAAGCAGGAACGCCGCTGGGAACTTGCATTCGAGTCCATCCGCTGGTGGGATATCCTTCGCTGGTCGGGTCCTTCGCTTGAGGAAGCCGGTGACATACTCAACAAACAGACCGGGTTCAATATAATAAATGCCGCTACGGTGGTACCGATGGTAAAATTCGACTATAAGAAACGCCTACAAGCAACCCAAGGCTACTGGCCCATTCCGCAAGACGAAATCGACATCTCCAATGGAGTCCTTGAGCAGAATCCAGGCTGGGATGCATCTGCCCAGTTCTCGGATTGGAACAATATGTAAGAGTATTAACCTATAAATAAAGACAATATGAAAGTAACAAAAATATTGATAGCAATGCTTGCTTCAGCCTTCATCGTTACTGCATGCGATCCTATCGAAGACGAAGACTTGCGAGACAAATATGTGACTGATGCCGGTACACCCATAACCAAAGAGGCATTACAAGCCGCCATATCCATTACCCAACCCTTCCCCAACCAAGACGGAGTAGTGGAAGGCGACCAGTATATAGCCCTGAAAAACTCCCGCCCGGACATTGGCGGTTCATGGCACATAGAATGGGGGGGCGAAGGAAGTAAACAAAGTAAGACTCTGGTCACGGACAACGCTACGGTCATCATGGAGTCCAATGCGGACTATTCCATCTACTATATGGGCATTTCCGCCAATCAGATTATCAAGACAGATCCGGTTGTAGTGACTGTGACCAATGTATTCGACGATTGGTCCACTTACTTCACCGGTGCAACCGACAAGAGTGACAAATCTGCCAAGAAGACCTGGAAATTCCGTGAAGTCAGCTGGGGTTCCGTCTGCAATATGGGGGCTCATGGAGGCTGGAAATATACCAGTGCAGGCTATACTCCCGAATCAAATTTTGCCTGGTGGGCCAATGTCACTGCCGCCGAAGCGGGAGACCAGTCCATGGTATTCGAATTCGACGGAAACAAGATGAAAACCTATGATGCCAGCGGAAACCTGAAGGCAGAAGGTACTTTCTCCTTCACACACGAAAAACCGGAAGACGGAGTACTGGGTGAACTGATAACAAGTATCCCCACCATCGGAGGAAATTATGACGACAACGGACAAAGCGTAGGCAGCAACAAATTTTGGCTGCTGACACTGGATGAGAACTATATCACAATCTATCATCCCGGCAAGTATAGCGGTGGTGTGGATTGGGACGACAGCGGCTGGTATGCTTATTTCAAGACTGAAGCAGAAACCGATTCTGAATAATATGCACTCTCTATGAAAAGGAAACTGCTATTTATAATAGCTACTGTCTTTCTAGTAGCCGCATGTCACAATGACGACTACATGCCCGGACTGCCAGCTCCGGGAAATGAAGACAACGAGACCGAAATGGCCGAGCAGGTTGCAGGCCGGGTTGCATTGGGCTACGTCACTTATTATGGCACATCCATACCCGATGCCAAATACCTGACCCACATAAACTACGCTTTTGCAGAATTATATGTTAAAAACGGAATTTATGAAAAGTTTGGCCTGCAAGGTGATAAATCCCGTTTTGATAAGGTAAAGAAAATAAAGAGCCAGTATCCACATGTGAAGATATTACTCTCTTTTACCAATAGCGTTTCCAATACTGACAATTCCCAGGACGGAGGTTTCTCCGCCCTGGCGAAGAGTCCGGAAATGCGCAAGCAATTCGCACAAGACTGCAAAGCCTTTGTTTCGAGTGAGGGCATAGACGGTATTGACATTGACTGGGAATTTCCCGGTATGACCTTCGGCAGCAATGCCTATGACGAGTTGGTAGATGTGGAAAACTTCACCCTATTGATGAAAGACCTGCGTGCAGCGTTGGGGCAGTCCACCCTATTGACCTATGCAGGTTATTGCATGGACAAGCGTCCCCAAGGCGAAGGCTATAAATATATTGATGTAAAGGCCGTAGACCCGTATGTAGATTTCGTCAATATCATGGCCTATGATCTGGTTGATGCCCCCCAGCATCAATCAGCATTGAACAAGCCAAGTAATTACTGGGACTGCCAGCGTTCCGTAGACGAATACCTGAATGCAGGGGTATCTGCCGACAAATTAGTGTTGGGAATTCCGTTCTACGGAAGAGCCGATTTCAATGCCGGCGGCAGCATCAATTATCGGGATATTCTCAACCTGAGTAAGGATGACGGCTATGTCATCGAAAATTGGGATACAGAAGGCAATGTCCCCTATGTCACCAAAAACGGCAGTTTCTACTGTGGTTACGACAATCCCCGCAGTATTGCCGCAAAAGGTGAATGGATATTAAAAAATGGCATGAAAGGCATGATGTTCTGGGATTATGAAGGCGATGACACCATGGGAACTCTACGCAAAGCGCTGTGGAATGCCGTCATGAAAAAATAAGTAACTTAACACACATTCTCAGGAGGTTATTCCGGAAATTAGGGTAAGGGTAATTTTGCATACGATCTTCATTCAAGGCAAGAATACTGACGGAATAACCTCCTTTCCTCCTCCAAGACTACAAAACCTTTTTTCATTTAAGTTGTTGAAAGCACATTCATCAAAACCTAACTTAAATGAAAACAATCTTAAAAGCAATGTTTCTGTTGTGCGTAGCCGGACTTCCCTTGTCCACTATCCATGCACAAAAAAAAGAGATCATCGATGACGAAGCCCCCAACGGCATTGTCATAGTTACCATCGACAAAGCGGGCGACGAGATTATCCGCATCATGAATGAGTCACAATTGCCTTACATCCATGACCCGAAAGCTCCCCGCTTCCTATTGATGGACAAACAAGGCAAATTCGCCCTGGGTATCGGAGGGTATGTCCGTGCCACCGGCGAGTATGATTTTGGAGGTATTGTGGATGATATTGACTTTGTTCCTGCCAACATTCCAAGCAGTAGTAAAATCAAAAATCAATTTCAAATGGATGCCAGTACGGCCACTATCTTTCTGAAATTAGTCGGACACACCCGGCTATTGGGTGACTTCACAGTCTATACAGCCGGAAATTTCCGAGGAGGAGACAAAACATTCCAGCTACGGAATGCTTATATGTCATTCCGAAATATAACGGTGGGATATACTTACGGCGGTTTCATGGACTTAGGCGCCCTCCCCTCCACCATTGACTTCCAGGGGCCCAACGGTGCCACGTTCTACCGCGCTACACAATTGTCATATACTTATAAAGGGCTGAAAGACTTTCGTTTCCAAGCTTCCATCGAGGCGCCTGCCGTTGACGGCACAACAAGCAGCCAATTCGAAATTGCCCAGCAACGCATGCCGGACTTCACAGCTTCGGCACAATACAGTTGGAACAGCAGCAGTCATTTGCGTGTAGGAGGTATCATCCGCAGCATGACATATACCAGCACGGAAAGGGACAAGGCTTCCAGCGTCACCGGATACGGTGTACAAGCCTCAACGACCTTTAACCTCGGTAAAAAATGGCAGGCATTCGGACAAATCAACTATGGTAAAGGTATCGGGCAATACCTGAATGACATCAGTAATCTGAACGTCGATATTGTCCCCAATCCCGAAAAGGAAGGCAAAATGCAGGCATTGCCCATGCTGGGCTGGTATGCAGGTCTACAATATAACATTTCTCCAAAGGTATTCCTTTCAAGCACTTACAGCATGTCCCGCCTTTACTCTGAAGACGGTTATCCCAACGACCTGCCAAGTACCTACCGCTACGGACAGTATTTCGTAGCCAACGTATTCTGGAACGTAACCCCGAACATGCAGGTAGGCGCTGAATATCTGCGTGGCTGGCGCACCAACTTCGACAATTCCACCAACCATGCCAACCGTATGAACCTGCTTGTACAGTATTCTTTCTAATCCAATATAAAATAAGAAAGAAGCCGCCTCAAATCGATATTTGAGACGGCTTCTTAATATATAAAGGTAGGATTGTGAAATCAGAACTTATAGTCAACACCAAGACCAAACACTTTATTAGTACGGCTATAAACATTCTTGGTGGTTTCACTTATCTTCTTTGTATAATCATCATAGTTTGTCCAAAAATAGGCTATATTCATAGTCAAATGCTTTGTCATTTTGATGGCAGCACCAAACCCCAGTGAATAAGAGTCACATGAAAAACTTATATCACTCTGAAAATCATCAGCCAAGCCATAATCTGTACGCTGATAACCACCACTGATGGTCAGCTGTTTAGCTATATCCCATTCTGCACCAATCAAAATTTCATGTGTGCCATGCTTCAACGCTTTCTGCTTATCATTGGCCATCCCTGCCGCTTTATCAAAAAAATGGTGATATTCCAGCGTTGCACGAAGCGTAGGAAGGAATTCATAACCAACAGCTGCAGTCAATAATGCAGGGATATCACTCGGAGTATTCACACCATCCTTATAGTCAGCCAAAGGATTCCCTTCATCTCCCATAGCAGTTCCCATTGCACGCACTTCAGCTTTTTTGGTTTTATTTTCGAGATTAAGACTTGTCATAAACTCGTACTTCAACCCAATATTCCATTTGCCCAACTTCACATCAGCTCCCAAGATAGGGGTCAATCCCCAGCCGGTCTGGTCGCAGTCTAAATCGATACCAACCAATTCCATGCCACCATAAGTAGGAATATTACTGTGTGCTGTTGCAGTCAGAAATCCTTCATACCCACCGGTAAAATAATTCATACGTCCACCGGCAAACACACCTAACCAATCATTAACTTGATACGACAACCCCAATTGCACACCATAAATAAACTGGCTTCCATCCATTGCACTATTGATAGAATACATATTGGGAGTGATTTGACCACCCGAAATAGTATGGACTTGTCCCATCACCATTGAATCGAACATACCCAAACCATCATCAAACGATGCCTTACCGCCACCACCTACAACAGCAAAGCTACCGGAAATAGTCCAGTCTCCTTTTTTATATGCACCTTGAAAACTAGGAATGAAAGGAGCAGAAGCTTTTCCTTTATAATAACGTGTATTCCCATCTTCAATAAACAAGGGAAATGTCGCTTTTATGTTACGGGTCTGATAAGCACTTTGTCCATTCAAAGACAAATAGAGACCATCTTCCGGCAAAAAGGCCAAACCAGCCGGATTAGAATAGACACCGTCAATATCAATGGAAGCACCACGCGCTAACATTCTAAGAAAAGATACATGCTGATTTGTATTTGTTAGGATACCACCCGCAAAAGTTGGAATTGAAACGATTAACATCGCAATGCCAATCAACGAAAATTTTCTCATCTAAATCTTTTTTAATTGTTTTCGGGCGCAAAGGTACAATAATATTGCACATAAAAAATAGTTTTGTGCATAAAGTTATCCTAATATAATACTTTCATTGAAATACCAAATAGTTTCTGATGAAACAAATGGAAATAATTATCATTTTATGAATCCTTCCGGCCACTGAACCATATCAACTTTCCACTTGTTATCTCCCTATAATTATGTAACATTTAAAAAACAACAAATCTCATGGCATACACTATCGCATTTTTTGGCAGCAAACCTTATGATGAAGCGTCTTTCAACGAAAAAAACAAGGAATATGGTTTTGAGCTCCGCTACTATAAAGGGCATCTTAACAAGCACAACGTTATTTTAACCCAAGGAGTAGATGCAGTCTGTATTTTCGTGAACGACACGGCCGATACCGAAGTTATCCGTCTGATGGCAGACAACGGCGTGAAATTATTGGCGTTGCGCTGCGCCGGCTACAACAATGTAGATTTAAAGGCAGCTGCCGACTGTGGCATTACCGTAGTGCGTGTCCCTGCTTACTCCCCTTATGCCGTAGCAGAATATACCGTTGCCCTGATGTTATCCCTCAACCGTAAAATTCCACGTGCCACCTGGCGGACACGAGACGGAAACTTCTCGCTGCACGGACTTCTGGGCTTCGACATGTACGGAAAAACTGCAGGCATCATCGGCACGGGAAAAATAGCCAAGAAACTGATATGTATCCTGCGTGGATTCGGCATGAATATTCTTGCCTACGACCTCTATCCCGACTATAATTTCGCCCGTGAACATCAAGTGGTATATACCAGCCTGGATGAGCTATATCACAATTCGGATATCATCTCCCTGCACTGCCCGCTGACTGAACAGACCAAATATCTCATCAACGACTATTCCATCAGTAAAATGAAGGACGGAGTAATGATTATCAATACCGGACGTGGACAACTCATCCATACCAACGCCCTGATTGAAGGACTAAAAAACAAGAAAATCGGCTCTGCCGGCCTGGATGTGTACGAAGAGGAAAGCGAATACTTCTATGAAGACCAATCGGACAAAATCATTGATGACGATACCCTGGCGCGGCTACTGTCCTTCAATAATGTCATCGTCACTTCGCACCAGGCCTTTTTCACACGCGAGGCACTGGCAAACATTGCTTCGACAACCTTGCAGAACATCAAAGATTTTATGAACCATAAGCCACTGGAGAACGAGGTCAAGGCATAGTCCCCACTCATTTATAAATTCTTAGACATCGGTTTTTAAACTTTATAGCTTTCCAAAGCGTTACTAGTACATAAACCATTTTAAGAAAAGGAATAAATTATGAAAAAAGTTATAGACAAATCAGACAGCAGAGGTCATTCCCTATATGATTGGCTTGACAGCCACCACACCTTCAGTTTCGACGAGTATTACAATCCCCGCCGGATGAATTTCGGCGCCTTGCGTGTACTGAACGACGACCGTGTGGCTCCGGGAAAGGGCTTCGGCACACATCCTCATAAAAATATGGAAATCATCTCCATTCCCCTGAAAGGGAAACTGAAACATGGGGACAATCATCAGAACAGCCGCATCATCATTCCGGGAGATATACAAACCATGAGCGCCGGCACCGGCATCTACCACAGCGAAATGAACGGCAGTGACACTGAAGCGGTAGAATTCCTGCAAATCTGGGTGATGCCCGAAAAGCTGAACACACCACCCGCATACCAGGACTTCGACGTACGTCCACTCCTGCGCAAAAATGAAATGGCACTAATAGTATCCCCTGACGGCGATGCTCCTGCCAGACTGCTACAACAGACCTGGTTCTCTATCGGTGAAATAGAAGCCGGAAAGAAGATTGACTACCACATGCACCAATCGCATTCCGGTGTATACATCTTCGTAATGGAAGGTGAAGTCAAAGTGGACGGCACAATACTCTCACGCCGTGACGGAATGGGAGTATACGAAACCGGCAGTTTTGAGCTGGAAACATTGAAAGACTCTCACATTCTCTTCATAGAAGTACCGATGTAGCGTGCTTTTGCATAAAATAACAGCTTAAACCGGAAGTTTGTGTAGCGTTTTTTGTAATATTGCGCTATAATTCAATCCGTAAATGAAACTTGATTACATCTACCATAGCGGCTTCGCGATTGAAGCGGACGGAGTGACGGTCATTATCGATTACTATAAAGATTCCTCGGAAGAGGTTTTCAATAAAGGTATCGTGCACGACTATCTCTTGGAAAAGCCGGGCGTACTCTACGTACTATGCTCGCATTTCCATCCCGACCACTTCAATCGCGAAGTTCTTTCATGGAAAAAACTGCGGCCCGACATCCGCTACATATTCTCCAAAGACATCCTGAAGCACCGCCGCGCCTCAGCGGAAGATGCCACCTACATCAATAAGGGCGACACCTACGAAGACGAACATATCCGTATCCAGGCCTTCGGTTCTACCGATGTGGGTATCTCCTTCCTGATAGACCTGCAGGGCAGGCGACTGTTCCATGCCGGTGACCTAAACAACTGGCACTGGAGCGAGGAATCTACTCCGCAGGAAATACGCAAGGCCGAAGGTGACTTTCTGGCCGAAGTGAGAGAGCTGCAGCAAACTGCACCTGCCGTAGATGTAGCCATGTTTCCGGTGGACAGCCGTATCGGAAAAGATTATATGCGTGGAGCAGAACAATTCGTGGAACGAATAAAAATCACTATATTTGTACCGATGCACTTCAGCGAAGATTATCAGGGAGGCAACGCCTTCCGGCAGTTTGCCGAGAGCAAGGGATGCCGCTTTCTGAGCATTGCACACCGTGGTGAAAGTTTCGAACTCCCCAACTTGTAGCCCATAATTCGTAAATTAATAATTAAAACACATACTATTATGAAAAATTTGACACAACTTCTTTTTACACTGTTTTGCCTTTGTCTGCCGGCCATGCTGCAGGCGCAGGATAAGGACGACAGTAAATATCTGGCCGGTGCTGTTCCCGAGGTGGACGGCAAAGTGGTATTCACCAAAGAATTCAGCATCCCCGGCATGTCTCAGGATGAAATCTACGAACGTCTGCTCGGCTGGATGGATGCCCGTCTGAAAGAGAATGAAAATACCAGCCGTGTAGTATTCTCAGACAAAGAGAAAGGACAAATTGTAGGTATCGGGGATGAATGGATTGTATTCAGTTCTACGGCTCTGTCATTAGACCGTACCAAAATCCTTTACCAGCTGACTGTGACCTGCCAACCCGAAAAGAGCGTGCTCGAAGTAGAAAAGATACGGTTTAACTACCGCGAAGGAAAAGAAAAATATACCGCCGAGGAGTGGATTGTAGACAAGTATGCCTTGAACAAGGCGAAGACCAAACTGGTACGCGGACTTGCCAAGTGGCGCAGAAAAACCGTAGACTTCGTTGATGACCTTTGCCTGGGAGCAGCAGAAGCATTGAGCGCCACCACTGCCAAAGCTCCGGTAGAAGAAAAGAAGGAAGAAAAGAAAGAGGTGAAAGCTGTCGTCAATTCCGGTCCGACGGTAATCACCCCGAAGAAACAAGTTACCGTGGAACCTGCCCAGGCTGCTGAAAAGGCATCCGAAGGCATCGTGAAAGATGCCCAAGTCATCGAAGTGCCCCAAGTCAAGAAACCTGCCGCACTGGTTCCTGCCCAAAAGAGCCAGCAGCAAGAATACAAGACCATAGCCCCCGAGCAATTGTCAGCCGATGCCATCCAGACCGGAGCAGGCAAATTGGTTATCGTCATCGGCCAAGAGCCTTTCAACATGACCATGATGACAGCAAACTCCGGAGGTTCTTTGGGCAAAGTCAACGGCAAACCAGTTGTATTCAGCATACTGTCGCCCGACCAGCCGTATGAACAAATGGAAAAAGCAGAAAGCTATACCATCCGTTTCTATCCTACGGGACAGACAGAGCCTACGGTTATTCTGGAATGTAAGAAGCTGCCTTCACCGGCAACGATGGAAGGTATGCCACGCACGTATGTAGGCGAAATTCTGAAAGCAATGGTCAAATGACCGCACACGCAGACTGCAAATTGTAAATAATCAAATCAGGAATAAACAAATGGAAATAAAAAGTAAATTCGACCATTTTAATATCAATGTCACCAACCTGGAACGTAGCATCGCATTCTACGAAAAGGCACTGGGCCTGAAAGAACATCATAGGAAAGAGTCGTCCGACGGCTCTTTCACTCTGGTCTATCTGACCGACGGCAGTACCGGCTTCCTGCTGGAACTGACCTGCTTGAAGGAGCACCCACAAGCCTACGAATTAGGAGAGAACGAGAGTCACCTCTGCTTCCGCGTATCCGGCGATTACGACGCCATACGCCAATACCATAAGGAAAACGGATGGGTATGCTTCGAAAACACTGCAATGGGACTGTACTTTATCAATGACCCGGATGACTATTGGATTGAGGTACTGCCGGAGAAATGATATTTTACATCACTAAAACAACGAAATATATGAGTATAGAAGAAGCGATGATGGGTGGTATTGTCTTCAAAGGCAAAAAGGACAAACCTAAAGAAGAAAACAAGATAAAGACCAAAGCCAAGAAGAAAACCTACATTACCGGGCAACACGGTTCCGCCTCAGCCAAAATGAAAGCAGAAATCCGCCGCAAACGCGCTAACAGACATAAGAAATGATAAATACAGCCTTATTGCCTGCCGACAAGGACCCGATGGGCGCAGCCATAGCCGATTACTTCAAACGGCATAAAGCCGACCGCCTACGCGTGTTCTCTTCACAATTCGATGAGGACGAAATTCCCGTCGAAGAGCTATTCCGCACAGAAAAGCAAATGCCCTTGCTGGAGCGTACTGCTCTGCAAATGGCAACCGGAAGGATTTTGGATGTGGGTGCCGGCAGCGGTTGCCATAGCCTTACCCTGCAAGAAGCCGGAAAAGAGGTCCATGCCATCGACATTTCCCCGCTTTCCGTGGAAGTGATGAAGCAGCGAGGTGTGCGTAGCGTGTCACAAACCAATCTGTTCAATGAACAGTTTGCCGATGAATACGACACTATCCTAATGCTGATGAACGGTTCCGGCATTATCGGAAAATTGGAGAATCTGCCTGATTTTTTCCGGAAGATGAAGCTGCTGCTCCGGCCTGGAGGCTGTGTTTTAATGGATTCCAGCAACCTGAGCTATCTGTTCGAAGAGGAAGATGGCAGTATTGTTATCAACCTTGCCGGTGATTACTACGGAGAGGTAGACTTCCAGATGCAATACAAGAATGTCAAAGGCGACTCCTTTGACTGGCTCTATATCGACTTTCAGACCCTGAGCATCTATGCTGCCGAAAACGGCTTCAAAGCAGAGCTGGTGAAAGAGGGTACACATTATGACTATCTTGCCAAACTATCCCGACAAGCATAAAAGTGAAGTGCCCCCTAAAAGTTTTTGTCTAACTTTTAGGGGGCACTTCCTTTTTTATATCTTGCCTATTCCTACTATTCAGAAAGCATCCCGTCAATCTCCTTCACCAGAGAAGCAAATTCTTCAGGGTTATACAGACGTGTCAGCTTCACAATACGCCCTTCCTTATCAATCAGGACATTGCGTGTGATACCTGCCTTGCGGAGCGCATACTTCGCAAATATATCCGCTCCCGGGTCCAGACCCAAAGGATAAGTCACTCCGGTTGACTTACCAAAAGCAATCACTTTCTCCAACGGCTCGTCACGGTCGATGCCAATCAGCATAAAATCCGGATTCGACTTATGCTTCAGCCATATATCCTTCTCAATGAAAGGCATCTCCTTACGGCATACCCCACACCAGCTCGCGGTAAACTGCAACATGACCACCTTCCCACGAAGTCCCGAAAGGGTAATGCTTTTCCCATCCGTCAGCTTCACTGTAAAATCTGGAGCCATCTCCCCTACCTTAACGATGTAGCCGGTACTGTCCGCCACTACATCCTGCGCCTTGCCTGCCATGCTGCACATAGCAAACAGACAGAAAATCAGAAATCCAACTTTTTTCATTTTATTCAATCTTTAATAAGTAAGCTGTAACTATTCAGCGAATGATATTTTATAGAATGGGTAAACAATTCCCTATAACAAAAAACTCCGAAACACTTTTAAAAAGCAGTTTCGGAGTTTTATTCTTCGAGGTACCTGGCAGATTCGAACTGCCGTACACGGTTTTGCAGACCGCTGACTAAGCCACTCATCCAAGGTACCGGTTCTTACAAGAACTCTTTATTTCTCGTTTGCGGATGCAAAGGTAGCACTTTTTTTGAAACTACCAACTATCCGCAACAACTTTTCTTCTTTTTTTTCGTCACTCCACTACACTCTGCACGCTTCTTATCATACAAATTCTTTAGTTCACAGCCACTTGCACAGCTATCACACGGATTATCATTTTCTTTGACCCTATGAAAAAAAGAATAAATACTCATTCCAATCCGCACAGCGCAGAGCAACAACAATAAGGCTACTACCCACTCCTGCCAACTATTCATCATAAAAACAGACCTCCTATCTGATAAATTGCGAAAGACATCAGCCAGGCCAGCGCAGTAGTATAAAGCCCCGCAAACACAGCCCACTTCCAACTGCCCGACTCCCCTTTAATGGCTGCCAACGTGGCGATGCACGGAAAATAAATCAGCACAAACACCATGTAACCGAAAGCCACCAGGGGCGTTATCGGAATGCGTTCACCCAAGCTTACGGCATCTGCCTCGGCATCGTCGGCATAAAGCACTCCGAGCGTGCTTACCACCAGCTCCTTGGCGCCCACGCCGGAAAGGATGCCGATGCCCAGCTTCCAGTCGAATCCCAACGGTTCGATGACCGGTTCCATGGCTTTACCAATCCGGCCGATGTAGGAATTCTCCTGCTGTTCCGTCACACTTTCATATTCATCGTGGTTGGGATAATATCCCAATGCCCAGATAACGATGGATGCCACCATAATGATGCCTCCCATCTTGCGGAGATACTGCGCCCCCTTCTCCCACGTATGGCGGAAGATGGCCTTGGACGTCGGCATACGATAAGGCGGCAGCTCCATGACAAACGGCGTATCGTCTCCTTTCACCAGAAAGCGGCAGAAAAGACGTGCCATGACCACTGCCAACAGAATGCCGATGGCATAGATTACTAACAGCACAAAGCTCGCATTGTTCGGAAAGAAGGCGCCTACCAGCAATAAATAGATGGGTAGACGGGCGCTGCACGACATCAGCGGATTGATGAGCATCGTCACCAGACGGCTCTTGCGGTTCTCAATGGTACGCGAAGCCATAATGGCGGGCACATTACACCCAAAGCCCATAATCAGCGGAATGAAAGACTTTCCATGCAGCCCCATTTTATGCATAATCTTATCCATAATGAAAGCGGCACGTGCCATATAGCCCGAGTCTTCCATCAAGGAAATAAAGAAATAGAGCAACAGAATATTCGGCAGGAAAACAATGACACCGCCCACACCTCCGATAATACCATCCACCAGAAGGTCCTTCAGCGGTCCTTCGGACATGTTGTTGCGTATCAGGTCGCCCAATTCGCCTACCAGCCATTCAATCCCCTGCATAGGATAGTCGCCCAGCACAAAGGTGCCTTCGAACATCAGATAAAGGAAAAGGAAGAAAATGGGATAGCCCCATACGCGGTGGGTAACGATTGAGTCTATGATTTGAGTGGTCCGCGACGTATCCTGATGATTGTCCACATAGGTCTCGCGCAGGGCACCGGCTATAAAACCATACTTGGCATCGGTGATGGCCTGCTCGCTCTCCTCGTTCACCACCTCGGCAATCCGTGCCTCTTCCCGGTCGCGGACGGCAAGAATCTCCTTTCCATTGGGCAACTCTTCCACAATCTTTTTCAAGTCTTCGTCGTTCTCCAGCAACTTGATGGCAAGGAAACGCGTGGAATATTTGTGGCGGATGTTCTCATTGACGCTGATGACGCGCTTCACCTCCTCAATGCTACGTTCCAGCTCGGGACCGTGATTGATATGGATATGACGGTAGAAGCCACGCGGCTGTTCTATCTCTTCTTTATGGCTGCCGAAGTCATGGTCGGGAACATACTCCTGATGCCAGCTGCGAAGGTCACTCAATATCTCGCTGCGCATCCTGCCCTTATGGTCGAGGAAGTCGCCGCCTTCGTAAATATTGATAATCACATGGAACAGCTGTTCAATGCCTTTTCCGCTACGGCTGACCGTAGGCAACATCGGAACTCCGAACAACTGGCTGAGCTTCACATAATCCAGCGTGTTTCCACTGGCTTCCAGCTCATCGTACATGTTCAGTGCAATCACCATGCGCACGTTCATGTCAATCAGCTGGGTGGTGAGATAGAGATTGCGTTCCAGGTTGGAAGAGTCCACAACATTGATAATGATATCCGGCGTTTCATTGATAATGTGCCGGCGGACATAGATTTCTTCAGGGGAGTAGGCCGAGAGGGAATAGGTTCCGGGAAGGTCGACAATACGGAAGTGGTAACCTTGGAAATCAAAATACCCCTCCTTGGCATCTACCGTAACGCCACTGTAATTGCCCACATGCTCGTGCGAACCGGAAGCGATGTTGAAAAGAGAAGTTTTACCACAGTTGGGATTTCCCACCAAAGCCACATTTATGGTGCGGCGTTTGCCGAGGGCCAGTTGCTTCAGCTCATCTTCGCCCAGATGCATGTTTTCGCCCAACCCCTCGTGGTAATCGGGCTGCACAGCCTGCTCCTTAGCTTCCTGCTCACTGATAATCTCTATCATCTCAGCCTCCTGCCGACGAAGAGAAATCTCATATCCCATTACTTTGTATTTGATAGGGTCGCGTAGTGGGGCATTCAGCAAGACCTCCACTGTTTTACCTTTAATAAATCCCATTTCCACAATCCGTTTGCGGAAACCACCGTGTCCCAGCACTTTTACGATTACACCTTTTTCACCGGTATTCAATTCGGACAAACGCATAGTCTTTCTGCCTTTCTTTTCTATTTTGGGGGCAAAGATAATACTTATGTCCGCAAGGCACAAATAATTTAGAATGTTTTTAAATAAGAGACACTAAACAATAATGCCCAGAAGGCAGAACACTACTTCCAGAGATACTAAATCGTAACTTCACCACACCTTTGTTCTTTTCTTACCACAGCTGTGGTAAGAAAAGAACAAAGGTGTGGTATGCATAAAACACAGCTGTGGTAAGATTAGCTTTTAGCAAATACGACCTTAGCCGATAGAGATTCTGAAAATAGATACTTGCAGATATGGCAATAAAAATCGTTTGCACTATCTTTGCACCACTCTATAGTTGAATATGCAGAAGGTAGTACAATACATCGAGCGCCACAAGCTCTTCTCGCTGGACGACAAGATACTTGTGGCACTGAGCGGCGGGGCGGACTCCGTGGCGTTGCTGCGCCTGCTCCTCAGCCTGGGATACACATGCGAAGCCGCCCATTGCAACTTCCATCTGCGCGGAGCGGAATCCGACCGCGACGAGCACTTTGTACGCCAGCTCTGCCTGGAGCACCGGGTGACGCTGCACACCGTCCACTTCAACACGGAGCAGGAAGCAAAGGAACGGCATATCTCCATCGAAATGGCTGCAAGGGAATTGCGCTACGCGTGGTTCGAAAAAACAAGGGAAGCATGCAGTGCAGCTGTCATTGCCGTCGCCCACCATCAAGATGACAGTGTAGAGACATTGCTGCTCAATCTGATTCGCGGTACCGGCATCAACGGATTGCGGGGTATACGCCCCCGAAACGGACATATAGTCCGCCCCTTGCTCTGCCTGGACAGAAAGGAAATCGTCGGTTATCTGGAAAGTATCGGGCAAGCCTACGTGACGGACAGCACCAATCTGCAGGACGAATATACCCGCAACAAAATACGCTTGAACCTGCTTCCCATGATGCAGGAGATAAACCCCTCCGTCAAGGAAAGCATCCTCAAAACGGCAGAGCATCTGGACGATGCCGCCTCTATATATAATATAGGTATAGAAGAAGCCAAACTGCGAGTCAAGACACCGGAAGGCATAAGTATCGGCGCCCTGAGGCAAGAAGCGGCACCGGAAACGGTCTTATTTGAAATTCTGCATCCGCTTGGATTCAACGCCGCACAAGTAAGGGACATCTGCCGGACATTGGACGGACAGCCCGGCAAAGTCTTTGCCACCCCCGGCTGGCGTGTCATCAAAGACCGCGGCTCGTTGTTGATAGAACCCGTACAGGAAGCCGTAAAGCCGTTATTGGAAATGAAAGAGCATCCCTATGCACCGGATTTCATGATTCCACGCGACAAAGCTACCGCCTGCTTTGATGCCGACAAACTCCAGCATCCCCTATCACTGCGCCTTTGCAGGCAGGGAGACAGCTTCGTGCCCTTCGGCATGAAAGGCCGGAAGAAGGTAAGCGACTACCTGACCGACCGCAAGTTCTCCCTTCTGCGCAAAGAACGGCAATGGGTGCTTTGCTGCGGAGATGACATCATCTGGCTGGTGGGAGAACGGGTGGACAACCGTTTCAGAATAGACGAAAAAACCCGGAAAGTGTTGGTCGTATCAACCATCGACCAGTAGCCATCACAGAATGATTCTGTCCTCCTTCTGTTTCTTGAAGCAATCGGAAAGCAATACGGCAAACGGCGTGTCATACGTGCGCGCCTTCTGCGGACAGCCTTTCACACAAGCACAACATTTGATGCATTTCTCTGCAACCGTATTGCACTCGTCTCCTTTTATAATGGCTCCTGCAGGACAATGCTTCACGCAATATCCGCAATGCGTACAACGTTCCGCATCCACTTGCGGAGTACGGGGCATAGGCACCCCACTCTTACGCAACTTGACGACTCTGCGCAAAAAGCGGAGCAACGGGAAGAAAGGCTGGCGCGGACGCTGGATACGGGTCACATCCACCCCATACAGTTTCTCCATATCTTCGGCCGCCGCAATTTTAGCACGTATTTTTTCACCAAAAAGCTTTGCATACTCCAAGTCGTCCGCATCCGGACGTCCGGCTGCCACCGGATATTTCTCACTGCTATAAGAGTGCTCTCCTACAAACGTAGCACCTGCAATTACCTTGAAGCCCAACTTCGTGACAAAAGCATCCAATTCCACCAAAGCCTTCTCATAGGCCCGGTTGCCGTACACCACCACAACCACGGCAGGTGCACCGTCAGCATGAAGCTCCTTCATCCGCTCCAATGCCAAAGGAGCCACATGGCCGCCATATACGGGCACCGTGATGACCGCCAAAGCATGGGAAGGTACCTCCCTTTTACCCGCCGCCTCCAAGGTGAGGTCCACTTTGGAGACAGACGAAATTCCCGTTCCGTGAACAATTGCCTCTCCCACTTGTTTAGAGGTACAAGTAGGTGAAAAAGTTATCAACTGTACTTCATCTATATTCATAAACCAATCCTTCATGTTGTTGTTAATACAGCAAAGATAAAGTTTTAAATTTAAAAAAAAGATGATTTGTTTATGAAACCAAAAATATTTATTACCTTTGCACCGTTGAAACATTCTGCGACTTCTTGCTGTGGCAAGAATTGTTTATCAGATTTCCGGTTCAATAATAAATATCCCATATAAATCATATATCACAAGGTAAACTTGCCCAAGTTGCTTCCTACAACAACTGCAACTGTGCACTTATGCCTTTCAATAAAAGTAAATTTTAAACCATTCACATATATACTGTATGTATAACATCATTCAACTGAACGACAAAAATTTGTCGGAACTACAAACTATTGCCCAAGAACTGGGTATAAAAAAAACAGACTCACTCAAAAAAGAAGAACTTGTTTACAAGATACTTGACGAACAAGCTATCGCAGGCGCTACCAAGAAAGTTGCCGCCGACAAGCTGAAGGAAGAGCGTAAAGGGGAAAAGCAAAAACGCTCGCGCGTCACTGTAAAGACCGTAAAAAAGGAAGGTGCCGACAAAGTGTTCTCAGCCAATAAAAACGGAAACCTCACCAAAGCCAAAACAGAGGAAGCACCGGCTGCGAAAGAACAACCCAAAACTGTGGAAGCACCCCAAGAACCGACCATAGAAGCTGCAACGCCGGCGCCAGCCAAAGAAGCCGCCGTACCCAAACGCAAACCGGGACGCCCCCGCAAGGTAAAGGAAGAGACTGCTGCACCCCAAGCAACGGAAACCCCGAAGGTTGCCGAACCGGAATTGAACTTCGAGGCTAAAGCTCCGAAAACAGAACCTCAGGCAGAAGCCAAAGCAGAAAAGAATATCGTACCGGACGAAAGCCCTATCCTGGCCGAAGCGGCAGATGACTTCATCCCCATTGAAGACCTCCCTACGGAAAAAATAGAATTGCCATCCGAACTTATCGGCAAATTCGAAGCGACCAAAGCGGAAACTCCCGCCACTCCCACTCCTGCCGCTGCCCCAGCCGAACCGCAACAGCCACAACGCCCGCGCCTCCGCGCCCGCGACAACAACCCATACAATAACAACAACAATAACAACCGCAACGGTGGCTATAACCAACAGCGCCCCGTGCAGCAGCGCCCTGCACAACCGTATAACAACGGAGAGAACTATCCCGCCGCTCCGGAACGCAAACCCGTAATAGAACGCGAGAAGACGTACGAATTCGATGACATCCTCACCGGAACCGGTGTACTGGAAATCATGCAGGATGGCTACGGCTTCCTCCGTTCCTCCGATTACAACTATTTGTCCTCACCGGACGATATTTACGTATCACAATCACAAATCAAATTGTTCGGCCTGAAAACCGGTGATGTGGTAGAAGGCGTAATCCGTCCCCCGAAAGAAGGCGAAAAGTACTTCCCGCTGGTAAAAGTATCCAAAATAAACGGACGTGACCCGGCTTTCGTACGCGACCGCGTACCGTTCGAGCACCTCACCCCCCTCTTCCCGGACGAGAAGTTCAAGCTTTGCAAAGGTGGATACTCCGACTCTATGTCGGCCCGTGTCGTAGACTTGTTTGCCCCCATCGGTAAGGGCCAGCGTGCCTTGATTGTGGCACAGCCCAAAACCGGTAAGACCATCTTGATGAAAGACATTGCCAACGCCATTGCCGCCAATCATCCGGAAGTCTACATGATTATGCTGCTCATCGACGAACGCCCGGAGGAAGTTACCGACATGGCGCGTACCGTCAATGCGGAAGTAATCGCCTCTACCTTCGACGAACCGGCAGAACGCCACGTGAAGATTGCCGGCATCGTCCTTGAAAAAGCAAAACGCATGGTGGAATGCGGACACGATGTTGTCATCTTCCTCGACTCCATCACCCGCCTGGCACGTGCCTACAACACCGTATCCCCGGCTTCCGGCAAAGTGCTTTCCGGTGGTGTGGATGCCAACGCATTGCATAAGCCCAAACGCTTCTTCGGTGCAGCACGTAACATCGAGGGCGGCGGTTCACTGACCATCCTTGCCACTGCCTTGATTGACACTGGCTCAAAGATGGACGAGGTTATCTTCGAAGAATTCAAGGGTACGGGTAATATGGAGTTGCAGCTCGACCGCAACTTGTCCAACAAGCGTATCTTCCCGGCTGTCAACATCGTTGCCTCCAGCACCCGCCGCGACGACCTGCTGCAAGACAAGCAGACACTGGACCGCATGTGGATTCTCCGCAAGTACCTTGCCGACATGAATCCGATAGAAGCCATGGACTTCGTAAAAGACCGTCTGGAGAAGACCAAAGACAACGACGAATTCCTGATGAGCATGAACAGTTAACAGCAACTGCATACAGATATTGTACAAAAGCTTCCATTTACGTTCATAAACGTAGGTGGAAGCTTTTTTTATATCCGTTTTTTCATACATTTGCCACCATACAATAACCTTGAACAAATAAAATCCAAATCTGATGAAAACGATTCACTCTTTTATGGGAATGGCATTGTGCAGCTTTCCGGTAATGGCACAGCAATCGCCCAATTTTCTTATTATCCAATGCGACCATCTGACCCAGCGGGTAGTAGGCGCATACGGTGCCGACCCCAGCTGCACTCCACCTATAGACCGAATTGCCTCCCAAGGTGTAACATTTGCCAACGCATACGTGGGATGCCCCCTCAGCCAACCGTCACGCGCTGCCTTATGGAGCGGACTGATGCCGCATCAAACCAATGTACGTTCCAACTCGGCCGAACACATCAATCCTCCGCTGCCCGACAGCATTCCGACCCTGGGAAGCCTCTTCACCGCCAACGGTTATGAGGCCGTCCACTTTGGCAAAACCCATGACATGGGTTCCCTAAGGGGATTCCGCCACAAGGAACCGGTTGCCAAGCCCTTCACCGACCCCGAATTTCCCGTCAACAATGACAGCTTTCTGGATGTAGGAACCTGCGAGGATGCCGTGGCCTATCTCAGCAATCCGCCGCAAGAACCTTTCATCTGCATAGCCGATTTCCAAAACCCGCACAATATCTGCGGATATGTAGGCGAAAATAAAGGGGAGCACATAGATAGCCCCATCAGTACCCCACTCCCGCTACTACCCGAAAACTTTGAAGTGGAAGACTGGGAAAAACTTCCGTTGCCCATTCAGTACATCTGCTGCAGCCACCGGAGGATGATGCAAGCCGCCCACTGGAACGAGGACAATTACCGGCACTACGTCGCCGCCTTCCAGCATTACACGCGGATAGTGGCCAGACAGATAGAGAGTGTACTGGAAGCCCTCTACTCCACTCCCGCCGGCAAAAATACAATTGTCATTGTACTGGCAGACCACGGAGACGGAATGGGGTCACACCGCATGGTAACCAAGCAGGTCAGCTTTTACGAAGAAATGACAAATGTGCCCTTCATCATAGCCGGTCCCGGTATTCATCCCCGTCAAAAACCGGTGGAAGATTTACTGACCCAACCCACTATCGACCTGCTGCCCACTCTCTGTGAACTGGCAGGCATTCCGGTGCCTTCCTCCAAGCCCGGCATCAGCCTTGCCCCTTTCCTGAAAGGCGAGAAGCAAAAGAGACAGCACCCCTATGCAGCCTCCGAATGGCACAGTGAATACGAAGTGACCGTCAGCCCGGGACGGATGATACGCAGTCCCAGATACAAATACACACACTATCTGGAAGGCAACGGGGAAGAACTGTATGATATGCTGAAGGATAAAGGAGAAAGACGAAACCTTGCCCATGACCCCAAATACTCAAAGATTCTGGCCGAGCACCGGGCACTGCTGGACGACTACATCCGCCGCACACAGGACGACTACCGAAGCCTGAAAGTTGAAGCCGACAAGAGATGGCGCAGCCACGCACCGGGATATCCCAACCACGAAGGACCCTGCGCCAGAGACATTATCAATAGAAAGTAAGCAAAAAGAACTAAAAAAAACAGAATAATATAGATGATTATCAGTGCCTTGACCGGCACTTCCATTCTTTTCGCCCATCCCGCTGCAAGTCTTCAATAATATTCTGCTTCAAAAGAAGGCAGTTAAAGGGATTTTTTGTACTTTTGCGCCTCAATAAGAGTAATTTGTAATTTAGTAATTGTAATTAGATACTATGTTCGATAATTTAAGCGAGAGACTTGAAAGGTCGTTTAAAATTTTGAAAGGTGAGGGCAAAATCACCGAAATCAATGTTGCGGAAACCCTGAAAGACGTACGTAAGGCACTTTTGGATGCCGACGTGAACTATAAGGTAGCCAAAAACTTCACCGATACCGTTAAGGAAAAAGCCTTGGGACAAAACGTGCTGACAGCCGTTAAGCCCAGCCAGCTGATGGTAAAAATCGTACACGATGAACTGACCCAGCTCATGGGCGGCGAGACTTCTGAAATAAACCTCGACTCCAAGCCTGCCATTATCCTAATGTCCGGTTTGCAAGGCTCCGGTAAAACAACTTTCTCCGGAAAGCTGGCCCGCATGCTGAAGAGCAAGAAGAACAAAAAGCCGTTATTGGTGGCTTGTGACGTGTACCGTCCTGCCGCTATCGAGCAGTTGCGTGTACTGGCTGAACAGATTGACGTACCGATGTACTCGGAACCGGACAGCAAAAATCCGGTAGCCATTGCCCAAAATGCCATCCAAGAAGCCAAAGCCAAAGGTTACGACCTTGTAATTGTCGATACAGCCGGTCGTCTGGCAGTGGATGAGGAGATGATGAACGAGATTGCCGCCATCAAGAAGGCCATCAATCCGGACGAGATTCTGTTCGTAGTGGATTCAATGACCGGTCAGGATGCAGTGAATACCGCTAAGGAATTCAACGAACGGCTCGACTTCAATGGTGTAGTATTGACCAAACTGGATGGTGATACCCGCGGTGGTGCCGCCCTTTCTATCCGTTCGGTGGTAAACAAGCCCATCAAGTTTGTAGGTACCGGTGAAAAGCTGGATGCCATCGACCAGTTCCATCCCTCACGTATGGCCGACCGTATTCTCGGTATGGGTGACATCGTATCTTTGGTGGAACGTGCGCAGGAACAATATGACGAGGAAGAAGCCAAACGCCTGCAAAAGAAGATTGCCAAGAACCAGTTCGACTTCAACGACTTCCTGAGCCAGATTGCACAAATCAAGAAAATGGGTAACTTGAAGGAACTTGCCTCCATGATACCGGGCGTAGGCAAAGCCATCAAGGATATAGACATTGACGACAATGCCTTCAAGAGCATTGAAGCCATCATCTACTCCATGACTCCGGAAGAACGCAGCAATCCGGCCATTCTGAACGGTTCACGCCGCCAGCGCATTGCCAAAGGTAGCGGTACGAATATTCAGGAAGTAAACCGCCTGCTGAAACAGTTTGACCAGACCCGCAAGATGATGAAGATGGTCACTGGCAGCAAGATGGGTAAGATGATGCCGAAACTTAAAAGATAAGATAACAGCCTATGACACTGATTGATGGAAAAGCAATTTCAGAGCAAGTAAAGCAAGAGATTGCAGCAGAAGTAGCCGAAATAGTGGCTCGTGGGGGTAAACGCCCGCATCTGGCCGCCATTCTTGTAGGACACGATGGAGGTAGCGAAACCTACGTTGCCGCCAAAGTAAAAGCATGCGAAGTTTGCGGATTCAAGTCCTCACTTATCCGTTACGAGGCAGACGTTACCGAAAAGGAACTGCTCGCCAAGGTACGCGAATTGAACGAGGATGCGGATGTGGACGGTTTCATCGTACAGCTTCCCTTGCCCAAGCATATCTCCGAGCAGAAAGTGATTGAAACCATCGACTACCGCAAGGATGTGGACGGCTTTCATCCCATCAACGTGGGACGGATGTCCATTGGCCTTCCCTGCTATGTATCCGCTACTCCCAACGGTATCCTCGAACTGCTGAAGCGCTATCAGATAGAGACTTCAGGCAAGAAATGCGTGGTATTGGGACGCAGTAACATTGTCGGCAAACCCATGGCTGCCCTGATGATGCAGAAGGCTTATCCCGGCGATGCCACAGTGACCGTATGCCACAGCCGCAGCAAAGACCTGGTAAAGGAATGCCAGGAAGCGGACATCATCATTGCTGCGTTGGGACAACCGAACTTTGTTAAGGCGGAAATGGTCAAGGAAGGCGCTGTCGTTATTGATGTAGGTACTACCCGTGTGCCCGATACCTCCAAGAAATCCGGATTCAAGTTGACCGGTGATGTGAAATTCGACGAAGTAGCTCCCAAATGTTCATTCATTACCCCCGTACCGGGAGGCGTAGGTCCCATGACCATCGTTTCCCTTATGAAGAATACATTGCTCGCCGGCAAGAAAGCAATCTACCAATAACAAGGCGATGAAAACGCTCGCCGTCTTCATTGTTGTCCTACTGTATAGCGTAACCCTTTCCTCGCAGGAAAGGATTACGCTATTATTTGTCGGCGACCTGATGCAGCACCAGGCACAAATAGACGCTGCACATGTATCTGAAGGAAAATATGACTACTCCTCCTGCTTCTCCCTCATAAAAGAGCAAATATCCCAGGCAGACCTCGCCATAGGAAATCTGGAAGTCACATTGGGGGGCAGGCCCTATCGGGGCTATCCTATGTTCAGCGCCCCCGATGAATATCTTCAGGCCATAAAGGACGCCGGATTCGATATTTTACTGACAGCCAACAACCACTGTCTGGACCGTGGAAAAAAGGGAATGGAGCGTACCATACAATTGCTTGACTCCTCCGGTATTCGTTACGCAGGCACCTACAAGAATCTGTCGGAGCGCAGGCAACGCTATCCCCTGTTCATCAACAGAAACGGCTTTCGCATTGCCCTACTCAACTATACTTACGGCACCAATGGTATCAAGGCTACCTCTCCCAATATCGTAAACTATATTGATAAGAATACCATCCTGCAAGATATCCAAAGTGCCAAGGCACGCCAACCGGATGCCATTATTGCCTGCATGCATTGGGGAGAGGAATATCAGTCCCTTCCCAACCGTGAGCAACGCGAACTGGCCAACTGGTTGCTCCAACAAGGCGTAACACATATTATCGGTTCACACCCTCACGTCATTCAACCGATGGAACTACGTACCAACGGTACCGAACAGCACATCATAGTCTACTCCTTGGGAAACTTCATTTCCAATATGAGCAAGGCCAACACTGACGGCGGCCTTATCTTCACTTTGCAGTTGGAGAAACATCCTCTCCCCCAACCCACCCGTCCCTCTTACACCGGTCAGAGTCAGACGCCCCTGCCAGACTCCAATCCTCTGCCTTTTCCATACTGTCGTGTTTCCTATTGTGGATATAATCTGGTCTGGACCGGCCGGCCGGAACTTACTAAAGAAAAAAATTACATTCTTTATCCTGCCAGTTTTCCTACAGAACATTTAACGCCGGAAGCTCGTAAACACCTGGAAATCTTTGTCAAAAGCTCTCGAAAGCTGCTCCAGCAGCACAATATAGGTATCTACGAGAAGAAAAAATAATGCAGAAATCTCAAAAATTTTCGTCTCATTCTTTGCAATATTAAAGATTATCCCTATCTTTGCACCGCATTTAAGAAATGCACTAACATGGTGGCTGTAGTTCAGTTGGTTAGAGCGTCAGATTGTGGTTCTGAATGTCGTGGGTTCGAGTCCCATCTGCCACCCGCAAAGAAGAGGAAATTCGAAAGAATATTCCTCTTTTTTTGTTATTGTCCAAACAATCCCCCAAAGGGAGGCAACGTGGAATCAATGTAAAAAATTGTAGGGATACTCCTCACAGAGTATCCCTACATCATAGGAAGGAATCAATTACCTAAACCAGTCCTTGTACAAAAGAGTTTACTTTCTCAAAATGTTCAAAATAGCTGGAAACTTATTCCGATATTTTGCATTCTGTATCAATCACACTTAATAGTACTTCCTTCCTTACTTTATCAAGCCAGTGATAAGACAACCCGTTATCACCTTATAGAAATAAGAATACAAAAGAAATATTTCATCTTTCAAAGAACATTCTATACCAACACTTTACTATTTTCGATTTCCGTCATGCAAATATAACCCTTTTTGTTTATACGAAAAGCAAAATCAGTTATCTTTGCAAAGATGAAACTCAATTAAACATGAAAATTCTTTGGATAGACCTCAATAGCTCGTATGCACACTCTTCGTTGGCACTCCCTGCACTGCACGCACAAATAGCAAAAAACAATTCCGTAAAATGGGAAATCGTATCTGCCACCATCAATGAAAACGTAGGAATGATTGTCGACGAAATATACCGGCACCAACCCGACATCATTGCCGCAACAACATGGTTGTTCAACCACGAACAACTGTTGCACATAACAGCGAGATTAAAAGCATTGCTTCCCAATAGCTGCTTCATCTTGGGCGGACCTGAATTCTTAGGAAACAATGAAGACTTTCTGCATAAAAACCCTTTCATCGACTGCGTATTCAGGGGAGAGGGAGAAGAAGCATTCCCCCAATGGCTGTCTTGCTGGAACCAGCCGGAAAAATGGAACAGTATTCCGGGACTCTGCTATATGAATCCTCAAAAGCAATATATAGACAACGGCATAGCCCGTGTACTTAACTTTTCCCGGCTCGTACCACCGGAAAACAGCAGTTTCTTCAATTGGAGCAAACCATTCGTACAACTGGAGACTACCCGAGGCTGTTTCAACACATGCGCATTCTGCGTCAGCGGTGAAGAAAAACCGGTGCGCACACTGTCCATTGAAAGTATCCGTGAACGCCTTCAAATTATCCACAGTCATGGAATAAAAAACGTACGCGTCCTCGACCGGACCTTTAATTATAATCCGCGCCGTGCTAAAGAATTACTGCAACTTTTCCTGGAATTCAACCCGGACATATGCTTTCACTTAGAAATACACCCTGCACTATTATCCGAAGAGCTGAAAAATGAATTGAAAAAGCTACCTAAAGGATTGCTCCATCTCGAGGCCGGTATTCAAAGCCTGCGCGAACCGGTCCTCCAGAAAAGCCGTCGGATGGGAAGCCTGGAGGACTCACTGCAAGGTCTTCGTTTCCTATGTTCCCTACCCAATATGGAAACACACGCCGACCTCATTGCCGGCTTGCCTCTATACCGCCTATCCGAAATATTTGAAGATGTGCGTACACTTGCCGGATACAATGCCGGCGAGATACAGCTTGAATCCCTGAAGTTACTTCCCGGCACAGAAATGAGAAGAAGGGCGGAAGAACTAGGCATCCGATATTCTCCTCTCCCCCCTTATGAAGTGCTTCAAACAAATGAAATCAGTGTCAACGAGCTTCAAACAGCCCGGCAACTGTCACGTCTTCTGGATGGATTCTATAACACAACTGCTTGGCAAGCCATCACCCGCAAGCTGATTCTGGATGACAACGACTTCCTACGTCGCTTTCTGGAATTTTTAATCGATAAAAATCTTATAGACCAGCCCATGAGCCTGGAAAAGCGAGGCCTCGTACTCTATGAATTCTGCAGTATGCATTATCCGGCCTATAAAATCATGGTCACCATTGCCTGGATAGAGGCAGGCATGTCATTAAAGAAAAAACCAGCAGAGAAAGTCAAGACCAAGCGCCAGATGCCACCGGAATATTGGGAAGTCATCTATGGAAACTACAAAGAAAGCCTCCGCTTATGTTTTCTACCCATTGACGACAATACCCAAAATGGTTATTGGTTCGGCTTCGAATCGGAAATACAAAAAGCAGAACCAGTATTCAAAGCCAAAGAAATAATGGAGAGGTGTCAAAATACACAATCACCGCAGATTAACACAGATAAAAGTTCTTGATTATCAGAAATTCTATAGCAATCTGTGTAACCTGCGGTGAGTTATGCCCTCATTTCTTCTCCTATCCGCAGTGGAAATACTTCTCGACCAGTTTCAGCATCTCCTCCGGACTGTCTTGTATCTCTGCACGCAAGGTTCTATCCTCGTAAGAACGCAGTTTGGAAATAACCCCATCAACCATTGCAGGACTGAACACATGATATTGCTCAAAGACAGCACGCTGTCTTTCCAAACAATCGGCAGAAGCGGCACAACTATCAGGAAGCTGTTCCAGTTGTTTCAACTTATCTTCATTTTCTTTCTTGTGGATATTTACATTGACATATGTTTTTTCTGCAATTCCTAAAGCATCGTCTATCTCAAATCCATAACGGCAAGCTACAGCAAGTCCGGCAATCAATTGATACAAATCGGCCGAACCGTCAGGCGAACGCATTTCCACCGTCTGTTTCTGTGTAGTATCATAATGACTTGGGGTCTCCAACGGATTTGCCAACATGCACATATCCGTTTTTGCCGACCAGCCCAACGGAACGCGTACCAATACCGAACGGTTGCGGTCGCCCCAGCAAATGTTGGTCGGTGCTTCCTGATGAGGAACCAGACGAAAATAGGAAGTAGGATTTGTATTACCGAAAGCTGTAATGGAAGAAGCCAGCTTCATCATGCCCGCAATGGCCTTACAGGCTGTTTCAGAAAGTGCCCCATCTTTCAGCATCTGGTTCTGCCCGTCCTTCATGATACGCATATGTATATGTAATCCGGAACCGGCTTTTCCTGCCGTGATTTTCGGTGCAAAAGTAATGTTATATCCATACTGGCTAGCCAGATTACGAATAACCCATTTTGCTATCACCAGTTGGTCAGCAGCCTCCTCGGCACGCACCGGCAGGAACTCTATTTCATTCTGCTCATAAATCTTATCGTCCAGCGTAAAATTACCGACTTCAGAATGCCCATACTTTATCTGTCCGCCTGCCTGCGCAATATATGACATACATTCCGTACGGAAATCATTGAACTTGGCATAAGGGGCCGATTCGTGATAACCACGCTGATCGGTAGCCGGGAACAATCCGTCATTTTCAGAAATTACATAATATTCCAATTCTCCCATAGCCTGAAATTCCATCCCCGTAACCGTAGTGAATGCCTGACATGCCTTACGCAGGGTATATTCCGGAGAACTTTCCAGCGGTTCACCATCCTTATTGAAATAAGAACAGAGCATTGACAGTGTGGGCAATTCAGAAAAAGGGTCTATAAAAGCGGTCCGGAAACGCGGCACTACATACAAATCACTGCTACCGGCCTCTATAAACGGAAACAAGCTGGAACCGTCTACGCGTTCACCACATGTAAGTATGGCATCAAGGTATGCCTCATTATTGATGACAAAGTTCAGTGTCTTCAGTCTCCCGTCTGCCGCAGGATACATGAAGTTCACCATACGAATGTCGTTCTCCTTTATATAGGAAACAATGTCTGCTTTCGTAAATTCGGAAGCCGGTTTTTGAAGGGCAGCCACCAATAGATTGGGGCTCATGGATAATTCCTGGTTCATAATACGCTGGTTGTTTTTAGTTTTCTATATGGTTAACAAAACACATGCAATTTTCTGTCACAATAAAAAACTGCTGTTTCGCAAAGATACTAAAAGTTGTATCAGAAAAGAAACAAACAACCTAAATCTTATCAGTGAGCCTCAACCTTTTCCGTCGTATCCCCACTTCACGTAAATAGCTCCCCAGGCAAATCCTGCTCCGAATGCTGTAAAAATCAGTTTATCCCCCTTTTTCAGCTTATCCTCGAAATCCCATACACACAATGGAAGCGTGCCGGCACTTGTATTTCCATACCGTTCTATATTGACCATTACCTTTTCGGGAGATACTCCCAAGCGTTGCGAAACAGCAGTAATTATACGCATGTTTGCCTGATGGGGAATCACCCAGTCAATGTCCTCCTTCGTCAAGTGATTCCTCTCCATGACTGCCTCACAAACATCCGCCATATTGGCCACAGCATATTTAAAGACTGTACGTCCTTCCTGATAAATATAATGCATCCGATTGTCCAGTGTATAGTAAGATGGAGCACATACGGAGCCTCCCGCTTTGATATGTAAAAAAGGCAGACCTTTCCCGTCTGTTCTCAATACGGCATCCATTACTCCCATACCTTCCCGGGTGGGTTCCAGCATGAAAGCGGCAGCACCGTCACCAAAAATCGGACAAGTGGCACGATCGGTATAATCAATCACCGACGACATTTTATCAGCCCCTACTACAATGACCTTCTTGTATTTTCCCGAACGGATAAAATTGGCTCCAGTTTCCAATGCATACAAAAAGCCACTACAAACAGCCTGCATATCAAAAGCAAAAGCATTCTTAAGCTTTACTCTCTCACATAATATGGATGCTGTTGAAGGAAAATGATAATCGGCCGTTGTAGTGGCCACAATCACCAAATCAATATCATCAGGATTAGATTTTGTACGTTGCATTAATTGTTTTACAGCTTTACGGGCCATATACGAAGTCCCCAATCCTTCTTCGTGCAAGATACGTCTTTCCTTTATACCGATACGCCCCATTATCCACTCATCTGTCGTATCTACCATTTTGGATATTTCTTCATTGGTCAGAATATAGTCAGGAACATACCCTCCCACTCCCGTAATTACTGCATTTATTTTCTCCATTAATTCTAGCTAGTTTAGTATTGGAATCGGCTCAAAGATAATATTCTTAAAACGCCGAGCGCAAATATACTGAAAAGAGGGTAAAATCCAATAAAGGAAGAACAAAAAGACACTCCCGACAAACTATCACATGGATATACAAAAAAAATCAACTGTCCTTTTTCTATCATTCTTTTGTCAATTTTGTATCAATGAGTTTGAGCAATACAGACTAAATTTGCATAATAAAATGTATCGGGCATTTAAAGAGCTAGTAACTAATCAAAAATACATACAAATAAAATTAACATAACATTTTTATATCTTATGAAACAAAACCGCTTAATTAGTATTGGGACTTTCATTTTAGTGCTTGCACTTTCAGGCCTTATGACAGGTTGTATGGAGAAAGACGTATACGACCCGAATCGTAAAAAAGAACCTCTTCCTGACCCGGATAAATATTTCGGCTTTGAGATGCGCAGTGATGTCCGGCTTTCTGTCAACTATGACATTTACGGGTTTACTCCTTTGATAGAAATTTACGGTGAAAATCCGATGGAAACAGTGGAAGGTACGCCGATAAAGAAAGAGGGTATAGAAGCCTTGTTCAAAACCTATACCGACAACAGCGGTAAGTATGAGGGAAAAATGCAGCTTCCTACCTATCTTAATAAAGTTTATTTATATACTGCGACATGGGGATTGCCGGGATGCATAGAACTTGAAATTAAAGACAATGTTGTCATTTTTGACATGTCGGCAAAATCAAATCCTAAAACAAAGTCTGTCACTCGCGCTTCGTCTGATGTACCTTATTTAGTAAACAAATCCCAAAATCTATACTCACTGTGCTATTGGGGAGAAGGAGGTCAGCTGGACAGCCAATATATGACAAAGGAAAAAAATATTGGTGATGAAAGTGTTTTGGATTTGACAGACCGGATGAAAACATTCTTCAATAAAGGCGGACAAGACAATTCAAAATTACTTGGTAATGGAAAAACTATTAATATTTCGATAAAGGAGGACAACACCGCATTAAATCTCATTTTTCTCAATCGAAGTGCAAGTTATAATAATACTTTCGGATATTATTTTTATAAAACCGGAACGTCCGTCGATGTAGACCAAGTGAGGAAATACATTATATTCCCCAATGTGTCTTTTGACTGGTATGGCGGCCAAATATTGATTTTAGAATCCGGAAATAAAGTTCGTCTGCTTTACTTCGATGAAGACGGCCAAGCCCATGATACATTCCCAGCAGGATATACAGTAGGCTGGTTTCTTTATGCCGACGGTTTTAAGAACGGTTATGGAAATAATTTAGAAGATTATCTTAAATTGCCTGATTTATATAATCCATACGATTCAAATCTTCGCACTTCCAATCCCAAAAACAACATGCCAGCCTTTGTCTCTGTTAAAGACCCCAAAAGCGGCAAGACGATTCTTGGAGCAGAAGATGGTGTAAATCAAAGCTACTGTGACCTTTTATTTTATGTAGATGCTACTCCGGGAAGTTCTATTGACGATCCTGAAAGGCCGTCTATTCCCGATGAAGGTGATAAAGAAGAACCAAAACCCGATGAAGATGAAAATGTTACCGGCACACTGGCATTCGAAGATATTTGGCCTTCCGGTGGCGATTATGACATGAATGACGTAATTGTAGAATACGAACGCAAAGTCTATTTCGACAAAAAGAATATAGTAACGAAGATCGTTGACGAATTCACTCCGGTACATGATGGCGCTACATATGTTAACGCATTTGCCTATCAGATAGATGCAGCACAAATTGGCGATAAAATCACTTTGCCGGAAGGTGCAATATTGGAAAAAGAGACTTCGTCCATTATCGTAATGTCCAATGCCAAACAGAATATAGGCAATAAATATGTAGTCACCAGAGAATTCAACGGTTCTTTCCTAAAGAATCAGCTATTGTCCTATAATCCATACATCATCGTAAAATATTCACAAGGAGAACAGAATCGCACAGAGGTTCATCTGCCCAAACACAAAGCTACAGCTTATGCCAATCAGTCATTGATTGGCAGCAATGATGATGCTTACTATATCGACCGTAAAGGAGCATATCCATTTGCTATCGATATACCGATGCTAGGGTTTACCCCGGTAACAGAAAGGAACAGAATTGACAGCCAATATCCCGGTTTTACTACATGGGCAAAATCAATGGGAAATGACTGTAAGGATTGGTATAAAAAATAACAGAACAAAAGACAATGAATCATGTGTGGAGTGCCCCCTTATTCGGACGCTCCACCTGTTTTTTTTTGAATTATTGCATATTGACTTGGAGAAATATTATATTCTGCCATGAAACACCTGGAAAAATAAGAAGGATTGGAATAGCCTACCATATACATTACTTCCGATACAGTGAATCTGCCTTGTAATAAAAGTGTAGCGGCTCTTATCATCCTAACACGCCGAATAAGGCTTACTGGAGTAACCCCCGTCAACTGTTTAATCTTTCGATACAACAGTTTTCGATTCATTCCCAACAGTTGACAGAGCATAGCAACATTAAACTCTGTATTTTCCATATGCTCTTCCAACACTGAAACAAGCTTGTTAAGCCAAATTCGTTTCAATTCCAGTTGTCTGTTTTCCAATGGTTTGCATGAATCCATTTTCTCCAATTTTAATATTCCTTCTAAGATCTGTTTGGCTTGTAGTGAGTCCATACCAACTTGATTTTGCAAAGCCTGCAGTTCATTTTTATCTGGTAAAGACACAATAATATTAATTAAGACTCCAGTATCATTTTCCTCACATCTTATGTCAACCTGGCCTTGATATAGATTAACAAATTTGGGAATTAAATGTAACCCCACAAGAGCGATTATTTCATCTATTATTTTAAGATATTCTTTCATATCTTTCTTGCCTTTTGGTATAAGTACAAATTATCCAAATATCAGACAAACATTCTCTCACGGTATTCTGACGGAGTAGTGCCTGTATGCTTACGAAAAAAACGTGTCATCGTAGAATTCGATTGAAAATTAGTTCGTGAAACCACTTCCTTTATTTCAAGATTGGAGTCTTTCAATAAGACTTTTATCTCAAGTATGGTATATTCCACAATCCACTCTTTAGCCGAACGACCAGTATTATCTGTTATTAACATTGTCAGATATTTAGGTGAGATACACATCTTATCTGCATAAAATGCCACATCACGACTTATAGTATGATACTCTATAACCAAATAAAAGAATTCAAAAACCTGCTTCTCTTTACGTACAAACTTCACGGAAGCCATAGCCTTGGGGTTACTCTTATAGCCCACATACAAGTCCCAATAATAAACCCTCAATAAATACATCACCGATTCCCTCCTAAGAAAGGCACAAGATAAATCTACACGGCATGACAATATATGACAGAAATGAACAAAGCGCTTATACTCTTCTTCACTGAGCGGAGAGCTATAATATTTCCTCATATAGAAAAAATAGTCAAGTGTAAGCCTACCCAGCCCATTAATGGTATCCATAAACAATTTCTTTGGTACTTTAAAGAAAATAACGGCAAAGTCTGTACTGATTTCGGTTATACTTGCCAACTGATAAGGAAAAATAGTTATCAAATCATTCTTCACAACCCTGCGTTTATTAGAAAACACATTAAAAAGAGCAGAGCCTCCGGTACAAACTCCATTTATCCCTTCTTCTAGATATGTCGGAATCCCGTCAAGAGGCAAATCAATTACCTTTGTATAAATATTGAACTCCTCTAAATCAAACACACCACTTGAAAAAGGCCTATTATCTTTTGTAGCTTTTACCATATTTGTTTTAAATATTATGCTAAGTTACAAAAAAAAATCATTTTTAGATTATTTGTTCTAAAATTGCACATATATACTGAAGTTCAGTCAAAACTAAAGTATAAATTCTTATTCTATAAAGGGCTAAATAATATCCGATAGGGCAGAGATAATGGAATAAAAAAAGTCCCACAAATCGTTGAATTTATGAGACTTACCTATTCATTATCCAGTTAGTTCAGCGGAGAGACAGGGTTTTGAACCTACAACTCTAACCGCTTATATTTCAGCTACTTCGCTTTCAAAATTTCAAATAGGTAACGAAACAGTAACGATTTTCAGATGTTGGGCTTGTCCAACTTTGACCGCTGTTTGTCTGCCTAACTTTCGGGTTCAAAGATACGGCTTTCTTTTGAAACTCGCAAATATCTGATAATAAATATTTTTGGGTTAGTGCAAGGTGCAAGCTATATATATAAATATATACTTGCACCTTGCACTAAAAAAAAGCACTGGGGTACAAATGGTTAAAACAAAATCCGTATCTTCGTAACCGATTAAAAACAAACGTGTATGATAATAACTAACCGTGAAGAAGTAATAGATAAAGCGTTCGGCGTATTTGTCAGGATGAACTACGAGAAAGCAAGCATCATCACGCTTGCCAAAGCCTGCGGGGTGACAAAAACGGGTATCGTTTATTATTTTCCGCACAAGTTGGATTTATTCATGGCTGTGGCGGACAAATACGTGTTGCAAATGCACGAACCGGAAAACAAGTTTGCCGCTCCTGCCGATACGTTGACGGAGTTCATCGGGCAATACGTGGCGGGAGTAGCCGCTTCCATAAAAAGGATTGTTGAACTGATTGGCGATAATAGCAGCCCGCATGATTGTAGTCCTAACTTCTACTACTTTCATTTCCTGTCACAAGTGCGCATGTACTATCCGGGTATCAGGCAGAAAATTGAGAAAATCTACCGACAAGACTATGACCTATGGGAGAAAGTCATACAGAAGGCAAAAGAAAGCGGGGAAATCAGGAGCAACACGGACGTGAAGAAAACGGCTATCTTGTTCCGGCAAATGTTTTTAGGACTGTCATACGAACAAGCATTTCTGAACGGTCTGAACGTGGACGAACTGGCAGAAAATTTTCGCCATATCTATTCGCTGCTTAAAGCCTGATACTCTTTTGTTTTTTTAACCTCTATTATTTTTGAACAGATGTTCAAAAAGTGATATTTTTATCTTATCTTTGGAGCGAAGCAAAATTCAGCGACATGGATAAGGTTCAGAAACAGAGAGGAAGCATCGTTCTGTACAAGGAAGAAAGAAACGGTGCGGACTACATACGGATAGAGTATGTAAACAGTCAGGCTGTCGCCCTGCTGCTCGCCCAAGATACGGACGTGGAAAAGACAGGCAATAGTTCTGCCTACATACCTGCCACCGCTTTTAAACTGCCGGATTTCTATGACCGCTATTCGCCCCACGCCTATATTGATTACAGCCGGGTTTACGTGCGGCATCCCAAACCTAAAAGGGAATACATACTGCCGAGAGGCTACCTCGAACTGCTGGAACAGAAGCGGTACAGCCTTTCCACCATAAAAGCCTATAAAATCTATTTCAGCGACTTCATGGAATACCACAAGGGGCAAGACCTTGACCTGCTGACGGTCGAGGACATAAACAGCTATATGCTCCACATGGTAAAGGAAAAGCACATATCCGCCACCCAGCAGAACATGCGCATCAACGCTATCAAGTTCTATTACGAGAAAGTCCGGAAAGGCAAGCGGCAATATTATGGCGGGATAGCCCGTGCAAAAGAGTACAAGGCATTGCCCGAAGTATTAAGCCGGGAAGAAATGAAAAGCATCTTTGCACAGTTATCCAATCGGAAACACAGGTGCATGATTTCTCTTATTTACTCTGCCGGACTACGCCGAAGCGAACTTCTGAACCTGACACCCCAAGACATCATCAGCGAACGGATGCTAATCAGGATTGCCGGAAAAGGCAAGAAGTGCAGGTATTCCCTACTGTCGGAAAAGCTGCTCAACGAACTAAGGGCTTACTACCGGGAATACAGACCGCAAAAATGGCTTTTTGAGGGCGAACAGGCAGGCGAACAATACTCGCCCAGCGCATTGGTTAAGATATTGAAAGAAGCGGCAAGGAAAGCCGGAATAAAGCATCGGGTACACCTGCACATGCTCCGGCACACGTTCGCCACCCACCTGCTGGAACAAGGGACAGACCTAAGAACCATACAGGAACTTATGGGACATACCGATATAAAAACAACGGCAATTTATCTGCACGTATCGAACGCCTATAAAGCAAAAATCCCCAATCCGCTGGATTGTTTGGATGATGATTAGACAATGATTTAATAGTGAATAGGAACTACACCATAAGGTGCGTTTATCGAAAAATTATCAGTAATTAAATAGTGTAACATTATGAATATATATGAAATTGG
>NZ_QTNE01000009.1:149360-176856 GCF_003603495.1 Bacteroides sp. AM41-16
TGAACAATTAGAGTACACGATATGAGAAATGAAATTTTACAGTTGAAAGATTTAGGTCGTATGCCTAATGAAAGTATCAATGATTCTGATAGCATTGATGAGTTGATAAATGCTTATGATACTTTATTAGAACAAATACAATTCCCCATATCATTTGATGAAGCTATGGTGTTGGTACAAATCTTCCCTGAAAATGCTTTTTATGATTTGCAGTGGAGCTTACTAAGACTTGTAGAGTCCGTTTGTGTTGATGATGATAGGTATATTCAATTAATAAACTCTTGCCCAAGTCAAGAATGGCGGGACACTCTAAATGCTCGCTATGCAAATTATAAAAAGGCACAAGAGGTAAAGTAAGTTCATAACAAGCCGGGATAACGGACTAACGCCGTTCCCCGTCCAGCCATTAACATCAAAACAGTGTACCATAATGGAAACAAGAGATAAACTTTTTACAGAAGAACAGTATTTAAAGCAACTGAAATTGTATAATGAAGAAATTCTTTATTATGAACAAAAGCATCTTTCAGGTAAACATATAGGTTACGATTCTTTGTTCAATTATAGGCTTCGTTCTTTATTGGTACAGTATTCTATGGGACAGGATATTGATAATCTGAAAAATAATTATGTGGAAACCCTCAAAACGATGCCGAGATTTTGGACGGATAACGGATTTTATATTGAAATGTTATGGCTTCTGTCAATAGGCATTATGTTGGATTACGAAGACAACCTTATACAAAGTTTGGTTCAACTGATAAAAGACAGGGAAGCAAAAGACTATATTTATGACACCTTGATTAGATACAGATTTCTTGATTGGGAAAGGACAACAAACAAAGTATTATATCCGTCACCCTATCAAGCAGCTATCACTGTTACAGAGTTGGCTGAACAAGACAAGGCAGAAGCGATGAAACGATTAGAAAAATACCTCAAAAAAGAATGGTATCGAGGACATTCTGATTTATCTTGGCATGACGACCATAAATATGGTATCAACCATGACGGTTATTGGTGTTTTGAAAGCGGTGCATTGGTCAAGGTCTTGGGGCTGAATGATAGCAGCCTGAAAGGGTTGCCCTACTATCCATACGACATGGTACATTGGAATGACAACATTAAATAAAGAAAAGGTATGAGTTACTCTGTTTGTGCATATTTGATAGAAGCCGATAAGGTAAGGTCTGTTTACGGGGCTTGTGATAATCAGCTTATAAACCAATTAAAGGTTGCGTTGAAGCAGGAACTTGACTGTTTGAACGATTCTTTCAGCAATAGCCTAAACACGGATAAAGATGCTTATGCGGTATTAGCAGACATTGTGAACGGAAAAATCCGTTATCCCGAAATTGCTTTCATGTACGGGTATGTATATGAAAAGATTTGCAACCATTATGGAACGCAAATCTACTGTGCGGAAAACCTTTGGCAACTGGATAGTCAAAGTACATTCATCCCTATTCCATTGAGCAGTGATTTTCCCTATATTATCAGCATACCCGTTTCTGAATTGGAGAGTAAGCGTACGGAATACACCTCGCTGAAAGAGGGTAACGGTATCGGAGATTATGACTATGAGCAGGAAATGGACGACCTGAATTTCATTTTCGATGAAGCCTTTGAAGCGCAAAAAGACCTCGTGATTATGGTTTATTGATATGGTACACTGGTGTGAGAATAAATATGATGTTAACGAAGCGTGATAACGCCTTACAGCGTTCCCCGCTGAACCATTATCAGTAATTAAATAGTGTAACATTATGAATATATATGAAATTGGACAAGACTTTGATAATTACAAGTTCTTTGTATTCAAGGAAGATGATGAGTCAAATAAAGGCGTTTGGGATTATAATGGTCAATCACTTATTAATGAGTGGAAAGGGCTTAGTCTGGAACTGTTTAGAGATAAAAGGAAAAAGAAAGACAAACGAAGTGAGGAGTTTGATGCATCTTGTTATTTTTCCGGTTGTCTGATAGTAAATAAAAGAACTTCCTTATTACTCTCTGAAAAGCTGAAAGGGCAAATAGAAGTTTTACCTGTCAATGTGGACGGGAACGCTTCAGGTTATTATTTTATAAATGTATTGAATACAGTCGATGCCTTAAATATAGAGTCCAAGAGCAATGAAGAAATCTTGAAGATGATGAGGGATAATAATGGTATTTTCAATAAAGGAAATATCGGTTCATATATCATATTTCGGGATAGTCTGTTTAATAACAATTATTATTGCACAGATGAATTTGTAGATTTTGTGAAGCAAAATTCAATCACAGGATTAAAATTTACATGTGCAGGTATCGCAAAATAAATCACTGATAACAAGCCAAGTTAGCTGCTAAACGCAGCTCCTTGTCAAACCATTAATGGTAATTAAGTATGATAGATTATTTATTTTTCAAATTTTATAGGCTATGGAAATACAGTTCTTATTCCGAAATAGCGGTTTATGCAGCTTTGTTAATTCTCGCTGTATTTCTGAATTGTAATATTCACACAATATGGGGAGTATTGGAACAATATAAAATATTGCCTTATCCAACGCGAACAATGTATAATGTGTCTTTAGGGCTGATATTCATTCTTTTATGTATTCGTTTCTACTGGAAAAGAAGGTATAAAGCTGTCATAGAGAAGTTTAATGAAAAGCCTAATAAGAATAATCTATTGATACTTATATTATACATTTTCCTTTCGTTGTTTCTCTTTGTTTTAGAGGCTTTTTATAGTAAAGGGAAAATATAAATATACCATTAACAACGCAGGATAACGGCAAGCCGTTCCCTGCTGAACCATTAGTAGCAATCAGAAACAAATAGTAGTATGGAACATTTCAAAGAAGTACCAGATGTAAATCGGTTAATAATATCTCCTCTCTATTTAAGAGAAGGATTAGAGTTTGCAAAAAATCAAGGCTATAATGATATTTTAATATCAACGGACGACATCGGCATCAGTGGTGTTTCCTGTAAACACACATTAAATGTAAGTCTAATATGTGAATATGATTTTATTGAAACCTTGATTATTTCAGGGTACGACTTTACAATAGAACCATGCAATTTAAATCAACTAAGTGTTTTACCGCACTTAAAAAAATTGGGACTTTGGATTGACAAGGTCTTTACTATTGATTTCAGTTTGTTTCCCAAACTTGAAGAATTGAAGTATTATCATACAAAACAAACAGAAAATGTAGATACTTTAATAAACTTGAAACGACTGCATATTTATAATCTCAAATCAGAAGATTTGAAAGAACTGAAAAGCATGAATTTGTTAGAAGAACTGACACTATGGGATGCCAAAAATATAAATTTGAATGGTTTATGTCAATTAACTAACATAAGAACGTTGGAGATTGTTCGTTCTCGAAAAATGATAGATATTAGAGGTTTATGTAATTCAAATAGACTTAAAGAATTATCATTATATTATTGCAATAACATAACGGACATTAGTGTTTTGAACCGTTTATCAAGAGTTAAAATACTTAGATTACGTAACTGTAAACGACTTCAAGATTTAACCCAATTAGTACCCAACAATACGATTAAGCAGATTAGTATTTCAAGTCTAAAAGACTTGAAATTTTTGGCAGGAATGAAGAAACTCAAATTCTTGCATTTTGATGATGTAATTGATGGAGATATATCCCCATTATTGGACTCTTCTTTAGAGTTTGTAGGTATGGTTTCAAAAAAGAAATATTCCCATACAGAAAAGGAAGTGAACCTAATACTGGAAAGAAACCGATTGAATAATAAATAGCTACTAACAAACCGGGCTAACGCTTACAGCGTTCCCCGCTTAGCCATTATAAACAGTAATGCAAAATATGAAACAGAAAATATACCATATCATTATCTTTTTACTCTTTTGGTTTTGTGGAGTAGCCTATTCACAAAATCCCAAAGCAGATATTTTGCAGCAAGACCTTTCGGGCTTGTTTGACAATTTAAGCATGATTGGCATATTAGGAGAAGATTGTAGCCGAATTGATATTCATATTACCGAAGTTCGGAAAATGGATAGTAGAGAATATGAGATAAAGGGTATCAGTCGTACCCGATTATCCGTAATCTGTCCGTTTAAGGGAAAGGTTTGTGTAGATAGCATTTCTTCCTGTTCCCAAATGATAAAAAGTGAATATACGGAATTGGACGGTTTCATATACGGGTATTACTCGTTTGCGGAATACGGAGATAAACGATATAGCGGTACATTCTCCGGTTCTTTCAAGCAGGGGTATCGGATGAGCGGACAGCAAATAGAGAAAGGACGGAATGAAATAGCAGAACTGAAATTGAACTTATCTGAATATCGGGGTAAGTGGAAATCCGCAAAGGGACTGACAAAAGTCTGTTCTTGGGCAGATGAGATTATACCCGATACTCCTGCAAACTTCTGCCTGTTTAATGATGCAGGCGAATGGATTGTATCACCGAAATATCGTAAGAATGGTTGGGAAAATCTATATAATGCCTATCACAATGAAAATCTGACAACGGACGAGATACAAAAGGCTCGTGAGGTGGAAGAACAGGAATGGTGGGTAAATAAAAGCCAATCATGCAAAGTAATTTGAGTTTATAACAAAGCGTGATAACGCCTAACAGCGTTCCCCGCTTAGCCATTACTAACAATACGAATAACTCTTTATGATAAAATTCATTTTAGATGCGATGTATTATCAGATATTCATATTTAATAGGGATAAATTTATATTGGAAAATCCACATGAGCGGACGATACAGATAATATGTGGAATATTATTTCTTCCTGTTATAGTATTGGCATATCTACTGATAGAGGAGAATTTCAATTATAAAACCCCTTTTGTGTTTTTCATCATAATCTATGTTTTATTATACAAGACATTCTGTTCGTATTATATCAAAAGGAAAAAAGGTATGGAAATTATAAGGAGTAAACCTCTGATATTTAATAGCCAAAAGGTTTCTTCCTTCATATCATGGATGATTTATCCCATTTTGGTTGTATTACTTTATTTTATAATAACACATCGTCATTGGCTAAAAATTATACAATAAAGATTTAATAAGTTAGTAACAACGAAAGATAGCATCTGACGATGCTCCTTTCTAATCATTAGATATAAAGACATGAGAATATTTGTATTGTATTGTTTGTTCCTTTTCCCACTTAGCTATGTTATAGCGAAAAACGGCTATGTGGAACAAAATTCAGTAAAGTATCATTTTTTGACTGAACAAGATACCCTTTATATAGAAACAGAAAAAACAGAATTTGAAACTCTATATAGGCTGTGTTTTAATCAGCACGATGAAAAGAAGGTCATTTTTGAGTTGAAAGCGGTAGATGATAGCAATATTGACTTCGTGCAAAGCTATACAATCAATGGAGTGAGAAAGTTTGATTGCTTTGCTGTGTATGATAATGTGGCAGACGGAAACCGTTTCCTGTTCTTTGATTATGAAAATCAAGCAGCTTACATAACGCCTACTTGTTTTTCCGGTTTCTATCCGATATGCAGTTCTGTGGACTTTTCAAAAACGGAAGTTTTATTACAAAATGAGCACTCCCATTTGAAACAGCTAAACGACACATTAAGTATTGATAGTAAAGTGGCTTATGTACCATTTAACTGTAATAATCGAATTATAAAGGCAACTTTAGTTCCATATCCTCAAGCGAGAAAGGGCAATAGATATCTAATAACGAAAGATAGCATCTAACGATGCTCCTTTCTAAGCATTCAAGGCATTAGCTGTAATTATATGACATGAAAATCTATGAGAATAAAATATTGAGAATACTTGGATTTATTTTTATTTGGATTTATGTATTCGGTGTGGGCATTTGTTTTGCCGGAAGGTGGTATGCCATTGGAATACCGGGAGTGGTTTTATTGCTTGTATGGTTAAATCACAATCTTATAGGTGCTGCTATTCGTAGATATAGAGCAAGGCAGGCAATCAAACAGATAAAAAAGCATGGAACACGATTATCGGTTGATTTAAGCCAATGTAAAGTCAGTGCGCAGAAATGGAGTAGCAAGAAGTCAAGGATGCAAGAGCCAGTCTTTAAGGTATTCAATTCATGGGAAACCCAGTTTTGGAATGGTGTTAGCGGCTCTTTGTTTCCTGACATTTATCATAGTGAACAAGTAGTGTCCACTGCAATATGCACCGTGACGTACACCACCCCATACAAAGGAAAGACAAAAACATTTCGCAGTGATGCAATTTTGAAGGAAAAAGTTTCATTGGAAATGCTATTGCAATATTATGGAGTGGCAACGATTTACATAAATCCGAAGAATGACAATCAATATTATTTTGATTTGGATTTTCTAAAATAGATACAGCTAACAACGCAGGATAACGGACAAGCCGTTCCCTGCTAACCATTAACAATAGTGCGATGAATAAAACTGTTCAATCCATAATAGCATTGACAGCTTTCAGTGCTTTGCTGATAGCCATAACATTATTTTGTGGTGGCTTAGGCTTTGGTCGTCTGTTCGGAATATATGGCATTATGGAATATTGTCTTTTGGGTATGCTTGTAATAATAGATATACTGGTAATCTACAAGGTCTATAAACTATATGCAATGCAGCCTAAAACCATAATGTTATTGTTGGGTTTGGAATGTTGCTCTATCCTTTTGTGGCTTGCCTTTATCTGTATAGACCAAAGTTTATTGGATTGGCAAATTACAAACTTCATATTGCAAGCTGTTTGTTTAGACGGCTTCACGGGAGATGAACGAGGATTGAATATGCTTGCAGTCTTATGTGGCATTGTTTATCCCCTTATTGGGATTGGGTGTTTATTCACCGGATTGGGATTTGTAAATAAGTTAGTAACAACGAAAGATAGCATCTGACGGCGTTCCTTTCCAAGCCATTATGAATAAAGGAATAAAAAATACAGATAACTATTTTGAACGAGTGAAGCAACGTGCAAACCGGACGAATTACAGATACTATTTTTTTGACTACCTATATTTCAAGGGAGAGGTTTGGGGCAAGAAGATAGGGCGGATGTCAGGTTTTATACTGCTGTTTTGGTATTGGTGGTGGGTAGTAGTTCTGCCCGGCAACTTTCTCCTGATTAACAGTGTACCGGAATGGTCGTCCTTACATCTTGGCTATTTAGGTGCAATGTTTTTGCTTATTTGTGTATTTATTCTTGCACGATACAGGAAAGCCCGTGTACAGGCATTGTTGAACCGCTACCGCCGCTCTAAGCATATCAGCGCAGTACAGGCATATTTTCTGTTCCTGCTGCCCTTTGTACTTTTCTTCTTAGAAACATGGCTGTCCGATGAATGGGGTTGGACGGATTGCGTGAAGTGGAACAAATGATATGTCATTCATATATAAAACATCAGATATGGAACAACGGATTACATCATTATTGCTTCCCGCTCCCGAAGCGGAGTTGGAAGCGTCCTGCAAGGAACTGGACGAAAAGGTAACATGGCTGCTGCACAACAGCCGGAAAATGGACAACTACTTGGAACTTGAACCGTTCAGCAAGGACGGGCGGCTGTGCGCCCACGTGTGCGACACGCTCAAAAGCCTGCCGGAAACGCCGACACTGGCGGCATACAAGGACTACAAGGCAATCATTATCCTGCTGGGTATGTCCACCACCCATTACGCCATACTTGACGAACTGGCGGAACAGCACCGCAAGCGGGACGAGATACCCGAACTGACCGCCTACTGCGATGCGCTCCACTGGATGCGACCGGGACGGCAGTACCTCTGCAACGTGTACAACACGGTATGCCACGCTTTCCACCTGCTGCGGAGAAACCCGGTAAGGGGCAACCGACTGCTGGTGACGGAAAAGGAACTGCGCCACGCCGAACGGATGCTGCCGGAACTGGGCAGGCAGACGTTCACCGAAATGGTACGTCTGAAAGGCTACATGGTCTATGATGCCGAGAAACTGGCGGACAAATGCGGCATGGAATACGGCTCGTTCCGGCGAAAGGTAAAGAAAATGACCGGGTACACGGCTAAGGAATGGGTGATAAAGGAACGGGTAAAGGACGTGGAACACTACCTGTTGAACACAAACCTCACGCTTACCGAAGTGGCGTTCACCACCGGGTTCGCATCGACATCGAACCTGAACGACTTCTGCAAGGCGTATCTTTTAGATACCCCCGGAGAAATACGCAGAAAAGCGCAGGAAACAAGAAAATGCACAGTTACAAGAACGTAATGTGAAAAATCAAGAATAAAACTGATTTTTTATGCCCGTAACTTTGTGCTTCATAAAAGATAAGCACAAGGTTATGGAACATAAGATACCGTTGGAAACATACTTCGCCGGACTGCTTCAAAAAGTGGAATGGCAGATACAGGAATACGAGGACACCGCAGCGGACACGCTGACGCTCTGCCGCCTATGCGTGGACTACCTGCAAGAGATACTGGGCGAACTCAAAACCTTTATAATCTCCTACCCGTTCGCCAGCACGGAAGAAGAAATACACTTCTTCAAGGAACTGAAACCGCTTTTAGCGAGCAAAATCATCTATTACAATACCGTTTACAAGATAGAGGTGCGCTTCCCCAGCGGCAGCGAGGACGTGCAGCGGGACTACCTGCTGTCGGAAACCGACCGGATTTCAAGGTCGTTCCAGCGGAACTTGGCGTTCTACCAGTACCACCGAACGAAAGCCACCTACTTGGACAGGCAGTATTTCATACGTGGGAAGCCTGACATACAAATCATCGTGGACAGTTTCTATTACGAAACAGACCCACAGTTCAGCACCAGTCACGATTTCAAGGTAGCCAAGATTTTAGCCAACGAACTGCTGGAAATATACCTCACCAACCGTCTGCACGAGCTGGAACGCCGGGAACAGCGCAAGCGGGTGAAGAACGGCTTCATGGGCAGGCTGTTGCGCTGGACGGGGACGAAAAGGGCGTTGGTGGAACTTATCTACGCACTGGACGCCTGCGGCTGTCTGAACAAGGGAACGGTTGATATTAAGGAGATTGTAGCCTACTTTGAATACGTGTTCGACATAGACCTCGGCGACTTCTACCACACCTACATGGAACTAAAAGCCAAGACCAAAGACCGAACGGGCTTCCTCTCCACCCTGAAAGACAGGTTGCTGATGCGCATGAGGGAGCAGGATTAGGCAACCGTGCTTTAACAAAATTTATTTCGCCACAGGTGGGTACATCTGTGGCGTTTTATTTTTCAGGACACCCGAACTTTGCGGCAAATCAATCAGTTACCGTTATGGAAATAATAACATTCGAGTCCAAAGCCTACAAGGAACTGGACAACAAGATTACCGCCATTGCCGACTACATCTTCAACCACATGGAAACGGCAAGGCAAAGCGAGGAAGACATGTGGGTGGACAGCTACGAGGTCTGCACGTTCCTGAAAATAAGCGAAAAGACCCTGCAACGCCTGCGGGTGTCGGGGACTATCGCCTATTCCAACATCAGGGGACGCTACTTCTACAAGGTCAGCGAGATACGCCGGATGCTGGAAGAACGCCTGATAAGGAGCAACAAGGAGAACATCGACAACCTGATAACCAACCACCAGTTGTATGCTAAGGAAAGAGGAAATCTTAGAAAGGACAAGTAACGGGCTGGCGGTGTTCAAACACTACCTGCCCGGAAACTGGCGCATAGGTCGCAACTTCCTTAACCCGCTGTACGAGGACAGCAAGGCTTCCTGCAACATCTACTTCGACCGCCGGGGCGGTATCTACAAGATGAAAGACTTCGGCAACGACAGTTATAGCGGCGACTGTTTCTTCCTCGTGGGGCAGTTAAAGGGGCTGGACTGCAACCGGGCGGCTGACTTCGTGGAGATACTGGAAATCATCGACCGGGACTTGGGTTTGGGGCTGGCTTCCGGCACTCCGGTTTCCGTTCCCCCGGCAACCGTCCGCCGGGCAGTGCCGGACAAACCCGAAGAAACGTCCGAAAAGCCCGTCAAGCCCTACCAGTTCCGGGAACAGAAGTTCCCGCTTGCCGAACTGGTGTACTGGCAACAGTACGGCATCACGCCCGAACTGCTGGAACGTTACAAGGTCTGCTCGCTCCGGGAGTATCACAGCGAAACGGCAGAGGGCAAACCGTACACCTACACTTCATCGGTGGCAGAACCCATGTACGGCTACAAGGGCAAACAGCACATCAAGCTGTACCGCCCGTTCTCCACGCCCCGCTTCCTCTACGGCGGCAGCTTCGGCGAGAACTACAGTTTCGGGCTGGAACAACTGCCAGCCAAAGGCGACACGCTATTCATCACGGGCGGCGAGAAAGACGTGCTTTCGCTGGCGGCGCACGGTTTTCACGCTATCTGCTTCAACAGCGAAACGGTGACTATCCCTCCCACGCTGGTCTATCGGCTGACGTTCCGCTTCAAGCACATCGTCCTGCTCTTTGACATGGACAAGACGGGCAGGGAAAGTTCATGCAAGCAGGAAAAACTATTGGAAGAATTTGGCGTGAAACGCCTGCTGCTCCCGCTTCCGGGAACGAAAGAGGAAAAGGACATATCCGACTACTTCAAAGCCGGGAACACCCGTGAAGATTTCCTGAAGCTGTTTATCGAATTTTTAGACAACCTGTATAGCGACACATTGATTATGCTAAAATCATGCGAGATAGATTTCAACAACCCGCCCGCCAAAGCACAAGAGATTATTTCGGCGGGTGACGTTCCGCTGGGGACACAAGGCAACCTGTTCGGCATCACCGGGGGCGAGGGAACGGGAAAGAGCAATTATGTAGCCGCAATCGTGGCGGGCTGCATCTGCCCGGCTGGTGCGGAAGTAGATACGCTGGGCATACAGATAACCGCCAACGGCAGGCACAAGGCGGTCTTGCTTTACGATACCGAGCAATCGGAAGTGCAACTGTTCAAGAATGTAAGCAACCTGCTGGCACGTGCCAAACAGCCGGACAAACCCGATGAACTCAAAGCGTTCTGCCTGACGGGTATGTCACGCAAAGAACGCTTGAACGCCATTGTGCAGAGCATGGATAAGTTTTACTACCAGTACGGCGGCATCCAGTTGGTCGTCATTGACGGCATCGCCGACCTTGTTAAGAGTGCCAACGATGAAGCGGAAAGCGTGGCGGTGATAGATGAACTTTATCGGCTGGCTGGCATCTACAACACGTGTATTCTGTGCGTGCTGCATTTCGTCCCCAACGGTTTGAAGCTGCGGGGACATTTGGGCAGCGAGTTGCAGCGCAAGGCGGCTACAATCCTTTCGATAGAGAAAGACGATGAACCCGCCCAGTCGGTGGTGAAAGCCCTGAAAGTAAGGGACGGAAGCCCGCTGGACGTGCCGCTGATGCTCTTTGCATGGGACAAGGAAGCCGGGATGCACGTGTACAAGGGCGAGAAGCCCCGTGAGGAAAAGGAGAAACGCAAGGAAAGGGAACTGGTGAATGTCGCACATGACATCTTCGGGCGGCAGACACGCATCACCTACATAGACCTTTGCGAGCAGTTGCAGCAGGTATTGGACATCAAGGAGCGCACCGCAAAGAGCTATATCCGCTTCATGCGGGAAAGGGACATCATCACCAAAGACACGGCGAACCAAAGCTGTTTTGTCATCGGTTCATATCATCTTCAAAGGAACGCAAGCTGCCCGTAGGCGTATGGGCTGAACTTGTGTATTTTTAGGTGCTTGTGTCCTGCCCTGTTGTGATAACACGGCAGGATTTTTTCTGTTTGCACGTGATTTTTCAGGGTATTTGCTTAACTTTGCAGAAGTTACACGGAAAAGTAACGGCAGTTGGACGGCGGTTGCCGGAATATTGCCTTTATATATAACATATACGTTCGCCGAACGTCCCAAAGTAGAAAACTGGCACTTTTCAAAATGTGGGGATATTCAGCGCAGGATATGCTATGCGTTTGTCATAGCGTGGCTGCACTGTTTCCACATTTGGGTATGCCAGTACCTCTACTTTGAAACAGCGTCATGCCACGCTTTCTTTTTTGGGGTTGCGGCTAACGTGCCAAGACAGTAGGGATTTATATCACTTTAATACCTGACAATATGGAACAAATCAAAGCGCACATCGCCGTATCGCTGGACGGGCATACCGCCACGCCGGACTATGAACTGGACTGGATGCCCCGTGAGGTCAAGGAACTGGCGGCAAGGGAACACGCCGCCGCAAGCTGCCTGCTTATGGGGGCGAACACCTACAACTACATCTTTGAACACTGGGGCGGGTGGCCGCACAAAAGCAAGCGGTCTTTTGTGGTGTCACACTACGACACCAACGTGACGCCGGACTGCGGCGTGGAGTTCCTGACCGAAGAACCGCTGCAAAGGGTCTATGAACTGAAACAGAAAACCGACATATTGGTAGTTGGCGGCGGCAAGCTGCTTACTTCATTGATTAAAGCCGGATTGCTGGACAGCCTGACTATCTACACCGTCCCAGTCATGGCGGGCAAAGGCATCGGCTTTATCGGGGAAACATTCGGCTCACATTGGAAACTCTCGGAAAGCAGGGTGCTGGATAACGGGGTGGTCTGTTCGACCTACCTGTTTGGCGGGAGCGTATAAAAAATGCGCCCGGTTCCCGCCGGGCGCAACCACTAAAATTTCAATTATTATAAGTTGTAAAACCTATCACAATGAAATTTCAGTGGCAAAGATAGGCTATTTCTTCGGTTTCGCTTTCTTTTCGGGAAATGAAAAACCGATATTGAACTGTTCGTCCAGCACAAGCGAAGCATCGAAAGCCTTGCCGTTCTTGCCCTTGAAGCCCTTGATTAGCCCTGTCTTGCGTTTCGTCGCCAGCTCGACAATCTGCTTGTCGGAAAGCTGCTTGTCGCACTTGTTGCGGAATATGGTAAGCGTGCAGTCCACGTTGGAACACTTCGCCACTTTCGGGTAGAACAGGATGCGCCCGTTATTGCATTTGGGGCAGGAACAAGTTTCGCCATTGGCGATAGATAACTGCACCGATAGCAATTCCGCCGTGATTTGAGCGGCGTACACCTCAATGCCCTTTCGGAACATGTCGGCATCCATGCTGCCCGCTTCTATCTTGGCAAGGGCGGTTTCCCACATGCCCGTCATTTCGACATCGGCAATCTTCTTGTCCCTGACAATCCTGTAAACGGCAAGCCCCTTGTCGGTGGGTACAAGGTTCTTCTTCTCACGCACGATGTACTGGCGGGCGAACAGCGTTTCGATAATCGCCGCACGGGTGGCGGGTGTGCCTATCCCGGCATCTTTCAGGCTGGCTTTCAGTTCGGCATCTTCCAGTTCCTTTCCGGCGTTCTCCATTGCCGCAAGCAGGCTGCTTTCCGTGTGCAGCGGTTTCGGCTTGGTCTGCTTTTCGAGCAGATCCACGCCGGAGAGTGGCAAATATTCTCCCTCTTGGAGTGGCGGCAGGCTGGCGGCTTCTTCATCCCCGCCCGTTTCCTGCTCGCCGAACACGGCACGCCACCCGGCTTCTTTCATCACAGACCCTTTCACCGTGAAGTCGGTATCTCCCCCTGACAGCAAGGCGGTGGTAACGTCTTTCACGCACTTGCCCGAAAAGGCTTCCAGCATACGCCCGGCTACCAGCTCGTAAACCGCCCGCTCGTCTTTGGAAAGTTCGCCGGGCAGGTTCTCGGTAATGATTAAGGCGTGGTGGTCGGTCACTTTGCTATCGTTCACGCTGCGGCGGTTCAGTGCCGCACCGTCCAGCCCGGCGGCATACCCGGCAAAGCGGGGGTATTGCCCCAGCAGGGCGACACGTTCCGGCATTTCATCGAAAACGTCCTCCGGGATATAGCGGCTTCCGGTTCGGGGGTAGGACATCACTTTCTTTTCATACAGGCTTTGCGCTATGGAAAGCGTCTTGTCAGCCGAGAAGTTCAGCTTCGTGTTCGCTTCCTTTTGCAGCGTGGTAAGGTCGTACAAAAGCGGCGGTTCTTGACAGGCTTCTTTCCTCTCAACGGATTTAACCACAAGTTGCCCGGCATCCTTTACCCGTTGCAGGGCGGCTATGGCTTCGGGCTGCTGTTCCCACTTGGCGGTCGATTGGGCGGTGAAACTTATTTCCTCGCTGGCGGTCGCCGCTTTGAGTTGCCAAAACTTGGCGGGTACGAAATTCTTGTTCTCCAAATAGCGGCTGCATATCATCACGAGCGTGGGTGTCTGCACCCTGCCCAGTGAGAACACCCCCTGCCCGGCGGCAACGCTCAACGCTTGGGTGGCGTTTATCCCTATCAGCCAGTCCGCTTCGCTGCGGGACTTGGCAGAAAGGTAGAGGTTATCGTAATATTCGCCCGGCTGCAAGTTATCCAGCCCCTCACGGATTGCCTTGTCGGTAAGGCTGCTTATCCACAGACGCACAAATGGTTTCCGACAGTTCAGGTAATGGAAGATATAGCGGAAGATTAGCTCACCCTCACGCCCGGCATCGGTGGCGACAATAATCTTGTCGCACTGGTCGAAAACTTCCTTTATCACTTTCAACTGTTTCAGCACGCCGGGGTCTGCCTTGTAGCCTTTCTCCGCTTTCACCTGACGGGGAATTAGCTGGAAATCGGGCGGCAGTATGGGCAGGCTCTCCCTGCGGAAGTTCGCCACGCCGTAGGCTTCCGGCATGGCAAGCTGGATTAAGTGGCCGAACGCCCATGTCACCATATACCCGTTGCCGGAAAGATAACCGTCATTACGCCCGGTCGCACCGATGATGCGGGCGATGTCCTTTGCCACGCTGGGCTTCTCTGCTATCAATGCAATCATAATTCTTTACTTTTTAAGGTGGGTACTACATTTTCATTCCTCTGGACTTCTTGGGCTTGTCCGCTTTCAGGCTCTTGTCCTGCGCTTTCTCCTGCTTCTCTTTCTGCTTGGCGGTGGGCTTGTCCTGACCCTGTTTCAGCGGCTCTTTGCCCTGCTTGGTGGCTTCGTTGGTCTTGCCCCCCGAATTGACCGCTACCTGCGTCCGGCTCTCGGCGGCGGGGGTAACGTCTTTCGGCTGCACCTTGTCGGGGGATTTGCCCTGTGCGCCGGGCTGTACATGACCGTTGAACTCAACGCCCTTGCCGTCCTTTAGCCCGGCTACCTGCTGCTCTGCGGGCTGCTGTCCCTGCTGCAAGAACTGGACGGCGGCACGGGGCAGGAACTCCAAGCCACGCTCCACCGCACTGACCTGCAAATAGGCACTGCGCTTCGTGCCGTCCCTGAATTGCAGGTTTTCCATTTTCACCGCTTGCCCGGCTTCAAAGGCGGCTTTCTGCTCCGGGCTGACTTGCACGTTACAGATTGTATCGGGGCATTTCCACTTGTCAGCCCGCATATACTCCAGTTCGTGCGTGTACCTGTCCCGGCTGACGAACACGGGGATTTGCTCGCCGCTTTTCGGGTCTTTGATTTCAGCGATGCCGCCCAAGTTGCCAGTGCCTTGCAAGTTGCCCTGTTCCTGCTTGGTGAACCCGTGTTCATGGAACGGGCGTTGCAACAGTTTCTCGTCCTGCTGCACGCCGTGCAGCTTGGGGACTACCGTGCCGTCCTTAGCCTGATAGAAAGAGAGCTTGACATCGGTAGGTTTGAGGTAGAAGCCGCCCACCGTCCCCGAAACGGTGTAGGTGTTGCGGGACTTGTAGCCACGCATCACCCGGTCGAAGTCCTTCGTGTTTTTCAGGGTGTCGGCGGTGATGCCGACTTTTTTCAGGTTCTCCCAGTCGATTTTTGACGGGTCGAAGCGGTAGCCCTGCTTGAACTCGTGGAAGTCGGGCTTCGGAACTCGAAGCATTTCAGCCCGCTTGTCGCCCTCCGGTGTAGGGTTGCGGTGGTTGTCCTCGATTGCCTTTGCGTCCCGCTCCGCTTCGGAAGCCTTGACGCTGAACAGTTCCAGCCCGGAAGTGTCCTGATACTTGCGGTAGAAGTTGGAAATGAAGTTGCTGAACACATCGCTGTTCTTGTCCACCTGCATGAACTCGCCGCCGTGTGTCGGCGGCACGGTCTGCAAATTGCCCTCCTTGTCGATACCCTTAACGGCACTCACCTTGCCCTGCTGTTTATCCAAGACCAGCAGCACGTCTTTTTCCTGCCCCTCTGCGGGCGGGGTCATTCTGTTTGCCATAAATAATTGGAATTTTAGCGGTTACGGGAATAGTCCCGCCCAAAGGTAGCGACTAAATATGCTATATTTGGACGGGCGGCAAGGGCTGTCCGAATTTGTCCTGCGGTGTCCCGATTTGTCCGGGTGGGATGAAATTCCGCAACCATTGGTTGCAGAATTGAAAAGGGCATAAAAAAGAGAGTGAATGATTTCACTCTCTTTCGATGAACCCTTTGTGAACCCTTTGGTCGTTTTTTGAAATAGCTAAAACTCAAGTAATTTGCATATTTTGCAAAAGAAAATCATTCGAGTATGAACCATATGTGAACCCTTTAATGGATTAGCGGGGAACACTGTTTAAGCGTCATCGCGCTTCGTTAGTAATCTGTTATTGCACTCGTTTCAAATCCCCGATAGATTGGAGTGACATTTCTATGTAGGGAATAGTTTTTAGAATATGGATGTTATCTATTGCTTCTTTACCACCCAATGCCAATGCCGATACAAGACATGGAGATTATAGAATAAAAATAATTCATCTTTCTTATTATCAGTCATTTGAATATTTTCTGTTTTTCTCTATTTTTGCCATTTTCTGTTATTCAGTACACTTTGAAATATCATTTTCTTTTGTACCTTTGCATCCGCAGAAAACAAAAGAAAATCAACTATTTAGTGTAATTACCCGGTTACGGCACCTAAATCGAGATAAAACCTCTAAACAATGGCAATGTTAGAAAATAAAACGAAAGAAAACCCCAAGCTGGAGCAAAATAAGCTCTCGGACGGTAGAATAAGCCTTTACTTAGAGTATTATTTCCTCCTCAAATTATTAAAAGTAATACTGTCAAAAAGAAATACCTTTTATTCTTACTCTTTTCGCCAGTACTTATATCTTGCAGTCAACAGAAAAAAGTTTAGTACGGTTTGGATATATAGACAAAAAACAGACTAAACTCCAAACATGGAAATTCAGATATTTTTTATACATTTCTCTTATATACAAATGATAGCCGAATTCAATTCATATATGAGTAACATAGACATAGACTTCTTCAAGGAGTTGTGTCTGAAACATGGAGAGTTACGACATTATAAAAAGAATGAGTTTATTCTCCATGAAGGTGATGCCTGTTCTTTCTTCGGGTTTATCTTATCAGGCGTAGTCAAATACAGTTGCACCAACCGGACAGAAAACAAGCCGTATAATGTCGGTTTTTCCTTTCCAAATGAATTTATAGCCGATTATCCCACTTGCTTATATGGCATGAAATCAGAATTGAATATACAGGCGATAATCCCGTGCGAGATTTACATCTGTTCTTCTACATTCTTACAGCAAAAATTCAAGGAAAATAATGAAAACCAACGGATAGCCCGTATCGCAGCCGAACAGATGTTTTTCCAATCATATTCACGTTATTTGGATTTATTCAGATTCACACCGGAAGAGCGTTACCTCCAACTTTTAAAAAAATGCCCTGCAATCCTTCAAATGGTATCACTAAAAGAAATAGCATCCTACCTTAAAATTACACCCATACACATGAGCCGAATCAGACGCAAGCAAAGTTTTGACAACAAAAAATAAACATAGGTTTAGAAATTTACATTCATAACAATATTCCAAGAGTATCTTAATCTGCCAAAGAATTCTTCTTTTTATCTTTGTCTTATCTTTGGTTGGTTCAACGAAGAGACAAAATAAAGATTGAATGAGTTAAACAAGAGATTAAAAAAAAGAATATGAAAACAAAAGAAATTCTTGGAATACTTATGCTATTCCTCTGTACATTCAGCTTTATAAGCTGCGACGATGATAATGAACAGACAAATGAATTAACCCCCGAAGCACTTTATCAGACTTCATGGCGTGGAACAGGGCATTGTGAGGCTTGGACAGTACAAAATATGGGGGTCGGTATGCAATTTGTAGATACTCGGAAAGGGAAAGTAAATTGGGAAGGTTACGATGAAATTGATATTACTTATACAATAGAAGGGAAATATATCACATTTAATAGCAATGCTTTATATTTGGGTGGAGCCCCTTGGATTATCAAAAGCTATACCCAAAAACATATAACCATTATACAGAATGAAATTAGTCCAGATAAAGAGAAAGTAGCTACAATTGAATTAGAGAAAATAGATTAAACTGAATCATGGGAACATTAAGTTGCATAAATGTATGCTACAACAGAACAATGAGAACCGTGAGATTTGCAAATTGAGCAAAGAAAGTCATAAATACCTTGTAAATAAAGGAAAAAATGCAGATTCATCTAATATTCCTTTATGTGCTATTATCGGGCTGGTCTATGGGCTGAAACACAAGGAAAAGAGATTCACCTTGTTCTTTTGTATAGGATTGGTTATTGGGTTAGGATGAGCAATTTATATGCTACTGCTAATAAGGTCAATGTAAATCAAAGGAATATGAAACTGAAATATATATTGAATGCTATACTATTTGTTTTGGCATTATCTTTTTTGTCTATGTGTATATTTAAGACTACAGAGTTAAGTTTAAAATGTATGCAATTTGCTGTATCTATCTCTTGTATAGGAGCAATGTTTTCTACAAAAAGATATAGATACATATTTGCATCTATTGCTTTAATCATTATAGGAATATCTTTTTCACTTTAAATGTCCATAATAACGATAATGATTTGATTATTGAATGGTATAATAATAGTCCAGTCTACAGATAGCGACTAAAAACGGGGGCAAGGGATGCCCGAATTTGTCCTGCGGAGCTTGAAATTATCCGGGTGCGGTAAATCTCCAACTGTTGGTTGGAGATTTAAAACGGGTACAGACCGAAGTTAATCGCTTGCTTTAAACGAGCCATTTGTGAGCCATTTGTATATATTGTTTTCGGCTTATAATCAACAGTTTTACAAAAATCGCATTATACTTGTGAGCCATTTGTGAAGCGTTTATGAAGCGTATGGCAAGCCTTTGATTGAGTTTCCGTTATTCTCCTATTATCAGGTGACACGACAAAAAGAAAACATCTTCGGCAAAATCTTTGTTATGTTTTTGCAGGTGATTACATAATATACTATCTTTGCATATAGAAACAAAGGACATAAATATGGCTTCATTCAGAAAAGAGATACTTGGGCAGATTGAACGGATAGATACCGGGCGTATATTCACGTTCCGGGATTTATCGTTTGAAACGGAAAAGACCGCCAATGTTGCGGTGCTACTTTCCGAACAGAGCCGCAAAGGGGTACTGGTACGGGTTGAAAAGGGGGCGTACTACCGTCCCAAGAAATCAGTGCTGGGGCTGGGAAAGCTGCCTGTCTATCAGGATGAACAGTTCCGCTACCTGACTGAAAAACTGAACGGCTATATCACGGGGGCTTACATCTATAACAAAATGGGGCTGACCGAACAGGTAGCCACAACCATAACGATAGCCACTCCTAACCCGGTTCGCCGTTTCCGTTTCAAGAACTTGGATATAGAGTGCGTGAAAGCCTACTGCATGGTCTATCCGGATGAAAGCCTTGTCCCGTACTTGCGGCTGCTCGATGCGATAAAGGACATGAAGCGCATACCCGGAACAACCGGGCAGGACATCTACAACCGGGTCAAAAGCCAATATTTCAACGGGTACAGCCTGCCGGAACTGGAAAAAATCGTATCTTTGGCGAAAAGTTACCCGCCACGTGTCAGAAAGGTGGTGGCGGATATACTGGGCGACATCAGACAAACCGTATTGCAAACGGAAATGGCAAAGACCATTCTTCCCACGACACGGTTCAACTTGGATTATAAAACAGCATAGGACAGAAATATGAATTTACATTCGGACAAGGAAGCGTTCAAGGAAATCATCGCACTGGCGGCTGACCATTTCGGCTACGAGCAGTCGCACGTGGAAAAGGATTACTGGGTATCGAAGATACTGCGGGATATTTCCATGTCCGAATATGCGGATAAGACCTACTTCAAAGGCGGAACTTCACTTTCCAAAGCCTACGGGCTGATAGAACGTTTCTCGGAAGATTTGGACTTGTTCGTGTTCACGGGTGATAAAGGTGCGTCCAAGCAGGCAGAAAAGACATTGAACAAGAAACTTTCCAAATACATAGCCGAACTCAATAGTGACATATACAAGGAAGATTTGTCGGAAACGGGCGGTAATTACCGTAAACTGTATTTCTCGTATGACAATGTATTTCAAGGCGTGGGACTGAAAGAACATTTGGAAGTAGAGATAAAATCCTGTGACCTGCCGGACAAAAAACTGATGTTCTACCCGGCGGACAAGCGGGTTATCAAACCGATTGTGACCGCCTTTCTTGAAAGCATCGGGCAAGAGGAACTGATAAGCACCTACGGGCTGGAAAGTTTTGAAACGCAGTGTATCAACCCCCGAAAGACTATCTGCGACAAGGTTTCAAGGCTGGTAAAGCTGTCTTACAATGAGGATGCAGCCGCACTGTTGGCAAAGCATATCCGTGACGTTTACGACTTGTCGGCACTCTACCACAATCAGGAATATAACGATTACCTACATTCGGAAGATTTCTTGGATGCCATGTACCGGGTGACGATAGAGGACGGACTAAATAAAAACTCCCGTTCGCACTTGTCGCTGGCTGATGCACCGATATTCAAGGATGCCGAAGCGGTCATGGCGTTACCCGAAGTGGCTACGGCGTACACTACCGATTTGAAGAAACTGACTTTCGACAAAAGCAAGATGCCGCCGATAGGCAAGGCTGTGGAAGCATTGAAGAACCTGCACGAAATATTAGTGCGTTTTGAAGCCTACCGCACCAAAAAGGAAAATGAAGAACAACCGTAAAGCTACATCGGCTGTTCTTCACTCCATACATTATTATATATAGCTATTCTTCCTCCTTAATCAAGTGGCATAACTCCGGGTCGTTCTTAATCCGGGTTATCTCGTCCTCGACTATCTGCCTGACTTCCTGACGGATGCGGTCATAGTTGGCTTGTATCTCCTCCTGCATCCGGTCGTTGCCGTCCTTGTCGGTGAAGTCGATAATCTGCGGCAACTTCACGTAATGGGCGGTTTCCCGCTTCACCTTTTCGTTGTCCACCACGATTTCGCAGTGGAAAATCTTCTGCTCTATCCGTTCATCGAAGTTGTCCGCCACAGCACCCACGAACATACCTTGCGTGAGGTTGGATATTTTGCTGGCGGGTATCAGGCTGTCCATTTGGGTGCTTATCGAGGTGGATTTTTCCCGTTGGTTTATCGTCATGCTCTGCCGTTTCTGCAACACCTTTCCGAAACGCTCGGAAAGGATTTTCGCCGTTTCACCGACTACTTGACCGCTGAACACGTTACCCACAGTATTTTGGATAACCCGGCTTTCCTTGTCCCCGTAATCACGGGTAAGCTGGCTGTAATCCTGAAAGCCTAACAGAACCGCAACCTTGTTGCTTCGGGCGGTGGCAATCAAATTATCCAACCCCCGAAAATATATAGTTGGTAATTCATCTATTATCACCGAACTTTTAAGCTGACCTTTCTTGTTTATCAGCTTCACGATACGGGAATTATATAATCCCAGTGCTGCCGAGTAGATATTTTGGCGGTCAGGATTGTTGCCGACAACCAGTATTTTAGGCTCTTTCGGGTTGTTGATGTCAAGTGAAAAATCATCGCCCGTCATTACCCAGTAAAGGGCGGGTGAAATCATCCTTGAAAGCGGGATTTTTGCACTGGCAATCTGCCCCTGCAACTGTTCAACTGCCGAACTTTCCCAAGCGTCCACGAACGGGGAAAGGTAATTTTCCAGTTCGGGATAACTGCGCAAAATCGTGAATACATCAGCGTATTTCTTGTTCAACAGTTCTATGGCATGGGGAAACGTGCAATACCTGCCGCCTTGATAGATGCGCAAATACCAAATAATGGCTGCAAGCAGGATAATCGGGCTTTCCACGAAGAAGTCGCCCTGCTTGCTTATCCAGCTTCGATTGAGGTTAAGCATAATCGTGTAGCTGGCTTCATAAGCATCCGCAATGTCCGACATGAAGCTGGCGTTTATAGGGTTACATCGGTGGCTCTTGCGTGGGTCGTCAAAGTTGATAACGTAAAATTTCGGCTTGACCTTGTAGCCGTCCAAGTGGTTAAGCAAATGATTGTAAGCGATTTCCGAAAGGTCAGGAAACTTATAATCATACAGGTAGAGCGCAAAACCTTTCTCGATTTGCTGTTTTATGTAATTATTTACTACTGCGTATGACTTCCCGCTGCCCGGCGTTCCTAACACGATGCTCGCACGAAAAACGTTTACAACGTTAATATAGCCATTGTTCCACTTCTTCTTATAGTAGAACCGGGTAGGCAGATTTACAGAATACTCGTTCTCGATAAGCCTTGTTTCCTGCTGGAAACTTTCGTTCTCGGTATTAAAGACATCATCCATGAGGTTGTTTTTCAATAACCGGGACATCCACGTACCCGCCATGAGCATACAGATATAGCCCGCCGACAGCGTGGCGATATAAAACACAGTGTCCGCCGTATGTGGCAGCGGAAGTTCCAGCAGCCACCAGTTCAGGAAAAACAACACGACACCCGCCGCAAGGCTGCAATGTATCTTCGCCCACGTTATCTTTTCCTCTTTCACGCCCTTAGTGCCGATACACGACAGGGCGAGGAACACCACCGAAAATAGTTTTGTCCATAAGATAGACGAGAACAGCCCGGTGGTGCGCTGGAAGTTCCACAGTATCTTGTCTATCACCTCAAACGTCACTCCCCATTCTTTCAGGGTGGAGTAACAGAACCAGTACACGTTTATTCCCACGAATAGAATACTGACAGCCCGCATAAAGTCCATGACCCTTGCAAGCCCTCTCAAATCATCTTCCTGTTGCATGATTGTAATGTTTTTAAGTTAGTTGATGCGCCTTGTGCGCTTCTTTTTCTTCTTTCTCTTTTGGCGGTCGGTGTCCTGCGGCTCGTCACCGCCTGATGCACCGCCGCCCAGCAAACCGCCGAAAGCACCCAGCACGGAAGCCATGCCCGAAACGATGTCGGCTTTCGGCGTGAAGCCCGGCTGTTCCTGATGCGTGGGCTGGTCTTGCTGCGGTGCTGCCACTTCGGACTGGTGTATCTTTCCGGTTTCGCCCGAAAAACGTTCGTTGAACACGTTCGCCGAATACTCCTTACCCAAGCGTGAACCGTTCAGCACCACCCGGCTGTCGTGGTCGATGAACGTAACGCCATAGATGCGCCCGTTGTCGTTCTGACGGAATACCACATCAATGCCCTGCTTCTTTAGCTGTCGTTCCAGTTCCTTGCGGCTGCGGGCGGTCTGCATGGCAGTGGCTACAATCTTCCGGGTGCGCTCTTTCAGTTTCCCGTTCTTAATTGCTTCGCCCGATTTCTCCATTCTGCGCTGCACCGCTTCATAACCTACCGACTTGCCGATGCGGGAAGCCTTTACCGGGTTGCCCACCTTTTCGCCCTTGTCGTTCATGGCGGAATAGACAATGCCCTGATAGGGCTTGCCGTTTATCTCGCCTTTGACTTCCTCGGCGCACACGTTGTAAGCGGCAAGCAAAGCCTTGTACTCCCCGAACGACTGGAAGCGGTAGCCATAGCAAGCCGCTTTCACGGTGTTGCCGATTTGGTGCTTCACGTCCCCGGCGGCATAGTCCACCTTTTTAAGTTCGGGGCGTTCGGCACGTTCCTTTCGTTCTGCCGGGTGCAGGTTGTATTTCTGCTCCAGTTCACGGGTGATTTGCTTGCTGCGCCGATGCTCGAACTTGTCATTCAGCGGCTTGCCGTTCTCGTCCACCCGCAACCCCACGATGTGGATATGGTGGCGGTCGATGTCGGTATGCTTGTACACCAGATAAGGCTGGTCGCCATAGCCCAACTTCCGCATATACTCTTTGGCGATGTCGGAAAGCTGCCGGTCGGTCAGCACGTCTTCCGGGTGCGGGTTTATGAAAATATGAAGTATCGGCTTCTTGGTGGATAGCTGGACGGGCATCTGCATTTCAAAGCTGCGCATACACTCGCCGATAGAGAAATTCCCGTCCTCGCCCAACAGCATCCGGTTGGAGAAAAGCACCTTTGCTTCCCCGCTGTCCACCTTGTTTTGGTTGTATGCCAGTGCGCCGAACATATTGCCGCCCGTGCTTATTTTGGCAACCATAGTTCCCTGCACTCGTTTGTCAGGTCGATAACCTGACGGTTCAACACAGCCAGTTCGGTGGTCGCTTTCTCCAGTTTATAGAGAAAAGCCAGTGCCTTTTTCTCCGAAAAGTTACTATTCAGAGCCTTTACCACTTGGTTGTAATTGACCGCAACCGCCCGGAACTGGGCATAAAATTCGGTCAGCCGGGCGCAATATTCTACTGCCGATTTGTCCACTTTCACCACCCGGAACGGCTCGCCGAACAGCCGGGCGGCGATGAAACGGGACTTGCTCGTGACGCCCGACTGCTCCCATTGCGAGAGGAAGCGGGCATTCTCCCAGTCGTTCAGGTAAAGGACATGGCGATGCTTCGCCGGGTCTGCGAGGGCGGGGCGACCGCCCTTGTTGGTTCTTCTTGTTTCCATGCTTCTTTGGATTAAAAAATTACGACTTCGGAGTGATTTTTACCCCCGACAGGGGCAAGGCGTTTTCAGGCACGGAAAACGGTTCTATGTGCCATAGAACACACCTTGCTATTTTCTGACGAAAATCGAAATCCGTCACGGACGGATTGGGGTTAGCGTGGAACGGTAAGCCCAGCCATTCACCAGCCCTGTTTTACACCTGCGCCCCCTGCGGTTCGTTACTCCGCTGCAAAGTAACGGTGATTTATAATGCTGTAAAATAGGTGGTTGGTGGACAAAACGGGACAGCACAGGACAAATCGGGACAAGGTTTTCAGGGGACGTTTTTTCTCCCTTTTTTTGCATCGGATTTCAATATTGAAAGCAAGATTGAAAGAAATATTCCAATCAGGAAAGAATGATTGAAAGCAGGATTTCAATAAAACATGATTGCAGGATTTCAATATTTCAAGAAAGAATGAAAGCAGGAAAACAAGATTGAAATAAAACAGTCTTTCAATATTTCAAGATTGCAACATGGAAAGAATGAATGATTGAAAGCAATAAACAAATCTATCAACCAATAATGAACGGAAGCAATATGGAAAACGAGAAAACACCCCTTTATGTCGCCTTTTCCACCCAAAAGGGCGGGGTCGGCAAAACCACCTTTACCGTGCTGGCGGCGAGTTACCTCTACTACCTCAAAGGCTACGATGTGGCGGTGGTCGATTGCGACTACCCGCAACACTCCATTGCCGGGATGCGAAAGCGGGATGCCGAGCAGGTCGGGGCGGATGAAGATTACAAGCGAATGGCGTATGAGCAGTTCACCCGGCTGGGGAAGAAAGCCTACCCGGTATTGTGCAGTTCACCTGAAAAGGCGATTGCAACGGCTGACGAACATATAGCCGCCGGACACGTGCCGGATATAGTGTTTTTCGACCTGCCCGGCACGGTGAACAGCGAGGGCGTGATAAACTCCCTTGCGGGCATGGACTACATTTTCACCCCCATTTCAGCCGACAAGGTGGTGCTGGAAAGCAGCCTGTCGTTCGCAATGGCTATCCAAAAGCTATTGGTGAGGAATGAAGCCTGCCGACTTGCCGGGCTGTACCTCTTTTGGAACATGGTGGACGGTAGGGAGAAAACAGACCTTTACACCGCCTACGACAAGACCATTAAGGAACTGGAACTGCCGCTGATGAAAACCTTTATCCCCGATACCAAACGCTACAAAAAGGAACTGGTGGCGGATAAAAAGGCGGTGTTCCGCTCCACGCTCTTTCCCGCCAGCCGCCCGTTGGTAAGGGGAAGCAACTTGGAAGAACTGATAACCGAAATAGTGTACTACATCAAATTAAAATGATATGGCAAAGCAAAGCGGCGGGATGCCGAAGATAGACGAGGATTTTATGCGGGAACTTATCTCGCAGGGTGTACCCGCCAAGCGGGAGAGCCAGCCGGATGATGAACCGCAGCCCGGCAGCGAAACGGAAACCGCCCACGAGGGACGGCAGGCTGAAACAGTGCAAGTAGAGAAACCGACACCCCGCAAGCGCAAGGGCGGTTCGGGCGACTACCGGGAAACCTACTTTCAGAAAGTGGAACTGGCAGACCGACAGCCCTTGTACGTGAGCCGAACCACGCATGAGAAGCTGATGCGTATCGTGACGGTGATAGGCGGGCGAAAGGTGACGGTAAGCAGCTACGTGGAAAACATTCTGCTGCGCCACTTCGAGCAGTACCAAGACGAGATAAACACCCTGTACGAAAGCCACTTCCAAAAGCCTGTCTGACTATGGTAATCTATTGCATACTTACCGGGCTTTTGGTGTACTACATCGCCCTGTGGCTGTGGTATCGCTACACGGACAGCCGGACATCACCGGGCAAAACGGATGATGCGCCGCTTCCACGAAACGGGGTTTCAGGCTACACGCTGATAGGTGAAAGCCGATACAAGAGCGGACAATTTCAGACAGCGCAGGACAAATCGGGACACCTCCCGCAAGCGGCTGAAAATGATACTATTTTTGCGCCGCAGGCTGACGGACTGCCGGAAGAAACGCCCGGTTACGAGAATGACGAACCCGACTACGAGGACGAGGAAATAGCCGGGTACATGGACGGTGACGATGATACCGGGCGGGCTACGGGCGTGAGCTTTGACGAACTGGGCGAAGCGGTACGCACGGCGAACGCCGACAACCCCACCGAAACGGAACAGCGGCAAGCCGCCGGGACACTGGCAAGGATTGAGGGGACGAACCTCTACGATGCGGTGGTGGAGAACATCAACGGCGGGCTGGCAAAGGTGGCGGAACTGCTGGGACGCAACGAAGCGGAACTGGCTGCGGCTGCTGTCCCTGCCGAAGCTGGCAATAAAAGCAAGGAACACGAAGCGTTCGACATGAACGATTTCCTATAATATAATAATGTATAAGCCTGACAGCATGAAACAGCGTGATTACGGTTGATTGGCAACCTGAAAACCAAACAGACAAACGGGACTATCCCCGACCACTAAAATTTCAAATTATTCACCAGCCGGGAAAGGCGGACTATCCACCCGCCGCCCGGCATTAAAAACAAATCACAATGAGAAAGAAAATCTTCTTGTCGGCGGCTATACTTGCCGCCGTGGTAAGTGCCTACGCACAAGGAAACGGGCAGGCGGGCATCACCGAAGCCACGAACCTAATCACCGGGTATTTCGACCCCGGAACAAAACTGGTGTACGCAATCGGGGCGGTCTGCGGCTTGATTGGCGGGGTAAAAGTATATAACAAGTTTGTGCGACGTGAAGTTGCGTAAGTGATTGTGTAACATCAAG